>JARFQY010000375.1 GCA_029287535.1 Filomicrobium sp. | reverse complement strand
TAAGCGTATCCGGCGTGTAGGCGTGATGGCGTGCTCACGGGGCTAATGTGCCCGCCGTGCAGGCCATCGCGCCTTGCTTTTTTCTGGCCGACTATCGGAACGTTATCGCTATAGAAAAACGTAGCTGACCGGTGGAGGCTCCCTTGGGCGGCTTCGGATACGAACCACGCACGGCCGCAAGAGCGCGACGATCCAGGTACTTCTTGCCGCTTGAGCGTGCGACGCGCACATAGCGCAGCTTCCCAGACTTGGAAACGGCAAAGCTTACGACAACCGTTCCTCTGCCGCCGCCTCGCGTGCGGCGCATGATGCGGCTTCGTACCTGCCGTCCATAGGAGCGAATGGAAGACGAAGACGCCGTTGCGACCTTCTTCGCGCGGCCGCCGCGTCCACGCTTGGATGTACCGCGCTTCTGGGCCCGCTGGGACTGCTGCGTCGTTACGGCCTGCTTCCTAGCCTTCTTGGTCGGCTTGAGCTCTTTGGGCGGAGGCTCTGATTTCAGCTCCTTGGGCGGAGGCTCTGATTTCAGCTCCTTCGGCTTGGTCTTCTTGGCCGTCTCAGGCTGGACCTGCTTCAAGGTCGGAGGCACCGCCTCAAGCATCGGAACCTCGGTCGGCGAGACCATCGGCAGTGGCTCGGCGGCCGTAATCTCCTTCGGGATCACAACCGGCGCGGTGGCTGCAACTTCAAACGGCTTTTGATCTGTAACGGTGTCGGGCCTGTCTGGCTCGACCTCGCGCATCTCTTCGGGAGGCTTCGCCTCGGCCATGACGGGCGGGGCCTTGATCTCCTGCATCTCGACGGGCTGGCCCATAATGCCAGCCAGTGACGTGGCCATCTCCACCGTTGGACCGCGCGGTGTCGCGGTCATGCTGGACACCGGCGCCCGCCAGCCGATCAAGATGACCGCATGGAACAAGACCGCCAGAAAAGCGGCAAGCAGCCAATGTCCCAGGTGGAGTCGCATGATCGCCTATCGCGCCTTTCGAGTGAGCAGTTTCACATTCTTGATACCGGCGGCATTGGCAAGCGTGACGACGCCGACGAGCTGAGCCGCCGGCATATTGCGGTCGGCGACCAGCGTGACACCGCGCTCGGGTTGCGCTGCCCAGGTTTTGAACTGCTGGCGAAGCTCGTTCTCCGAGACAAGCTCGCCGCCTAGGTACTTCGTACCGTCGCGGCGCAGCACAGCCATACGAGTCCCAGCACCCGTGCCCTTTGACTCGGATGTGTCGGCCAGTCGTACGTCACGGTCGCTGAATGGGCGGACCGTACTGGCGACCAGGAAGAAGATAAGGATGAGAAAGACAATATTGATCAGCGGAATCATGTTTTCCGCTGGCTGCTTTCGCTGTCGGGTTGCCCGCAAACGCATTTCTTTCGATGCACTCCTGCTCGGCGGCCGGTCGAACGACTTATTGGACGACCACAACGCTTTTCAGTTCGGAAGCCTTCGCAACTTCCAGCACCTTGACCAAGTCCTGCACGGTTGCCTTTTGTGCGGGCTGGATCACGGCTCGTGTGACGCCCTTGGCGATCAGTTCATCTATCTGCGGCAGGACACCTTTGAGAGCGACGGTCTTGCCATTTATTCGGATGTCCTCAGTGCCGCGAATCTGGATCAGGGCAATCTCACTCAGATTGCCCGAAGTACCTCCGCTTCTGGCCCCTGAGATCGAAACTGCGGAGAACTTCAAAAACGTCGACGCCAGCATAAAGAAAATCAGCAGCAAAAAGACGACATCAATCAATGGGGTCAGCCCAATTGAAGATCGCCGCCGTTGCCAATCACTCAGCCGCATCGGCAACCCTTTCGCCAGGTTCGTCATTAGCCGCGACCGGTCGCAAGCTCTCGGTTGCCCGCTTGGTGAACAAGCTTGTCAGCGCGCCTTCGATGTTCTCTTTTTCGCGCTCAATCCTGCCTTCGAACCAACTGTTGACGAAGGCCATCGGAATCGCCACCGCCAGGCCCACGGCGGTCGTCAGAAGAGCGACCCAAATGCCGCCAGCGAGAACTGTCGGATCAGCTTCGGAGCCCGCGTTCTGCAGTGCCTGGAATGCGGAAATCATGCCCAGAACCGTACCGAACAGGCCAAGAAGGGGCGCAATCTGTACGGTCGCATCGAGAACACGCATATAGGAGCGGAGGCCTGAAAGCTGTTCGAGGGCGACGCGCTCCGCATCCTCGCGCACGGTTGCTTCGTCGACGCCCGTCAACAGCCCGCGCATACCGTGCGCGACCACGTTGGCTGTCGGCGCACTCGAACCGCTTGCCGCCGCGTAGGCATCCTGATGCCGACCGCCAATCCAAAGGTTGATGGCTTTCTCGGACGCGGAAGTCGAACCGACGCGGTACCAGGTGAACTGGATCAGCTTCACCAGAGTCACCGTTACGGCGATGACCGACATGGCGAGCAGGATCATGACGACAGGGCCGCCCTTTTCCACCAGCTCCAAGCCTGGTTGCAGGTTGTAACCGAGAAACTCTATGGGTTGTGGCGCATCTACGGCAACGCCATCCAGTAAGGCCCCGTCGGCCTGTGCAGCCTGGCCGGGCGCGCCGACTTCGACCTCAGCGATAGGCTGCGCACCCTCCTGTACCGGCGCTGTGGTCTCGGACGCAGTGGTAGATTGAGCTGGCGCAGTATCGCCAAGTGGAGGAACCGCTGGTTGAACCTCCCCCGGTTGGGCAGGTTGCTCCACTACCGCCGTGGGCTCAGCGGGCGCCACTACCGTCCCGCCCGGCTCTGTCGCCTGCGCAACCACGAACGAATTTGGTTCTGCCACGTTTCACTCCTGCCACCTTGGCCCCGGTGGGTTGTTCTAGGCGAAGACAAAGTAACGCGCAATTGTGCCGCGCATTCGATGTAATCAGCCAGTAATTGAGGAAGCATCTAGATCACACAGTCCGCATATTCCAAGGCTATCGAGTCTGGTGGCGGCGTGCCACTTCCGCTTTTTCCCGTTTTTTTCGGGATAACCACCCAGCGTGGAGTCTCTGCAACAAGCTGTTTTCTCTAAAGGGTGTTGACACAGGGATGTTGCAGGAACGGTGCGCTCCGGGGTATCGCAACGAGGGGGCTGAACATGGGTGCAACGGCATTGAGCTTGGTCTGGAACTGCAGAGTAGTGGTCGACGAGAGGATTTCGGAGTGAAGAACTCGAACCGGGAGGGTAATATCATAATGATCGTGCAACTTCGCATTGTCGCTGCCGCAGCACTCGCAGCTGCACTTGCGCTGGGGATGGTAACGGCGGTAAGCGCCCAGTCCGAGGACAGCACGCCAATCACGGTGGAGCTGAATAAGCTGGAAACAATCGATACCGGCTGCCGGATCTACGTTGTGGTTAACAACGAAACCGACACAGAGTTCGAAACACTGAAGCTCGATCTCGTTTTATTCCGCACCGATGACATTGTTGACCAGCGCTTCTTTGTCGACCTTGCGCCACTTCGGAAGCAGAAACGGATTGTGAAGCTGTTCGAACTTGGCAACGTGAAATGCGACGAGATCGGGTCGTTCCTTGTCAACGACGTCGTCGAGTGTCGCAGCGGTTCGGACGTTGTCGAGAATTGTCTATCGCGTCTGACTGTTTCGTCGCGCGCAACGGCAAAACTGTCAAAGTAATCCCCCGCCCCGGCCAATAGCCTAGCCGCGGCCCTCAAAGGGCATGGTCGTTGCTTTGATCGTCATGTTCAGGACGTTCGATTCCAACGGCAGGTTCGCCATATAGAGGACCGCCCCAGCTACGTGGTTCACGTCCATCAGCGGTTCGGGCCTGGTCTCCCCGTCCGGCTGCAGAATTCCCTTCGGAAAGGACTCGGTCATTTCGGTTGCGGCGTTGCCAACGTCGATTTGCGAACAGGCGATGTTGTAGGCGCGTCCATCGAGCGCGATCGACTTGGTGAGTCCTGTAATGGCGTGCTTTGTCGACGTGTAAGGTGCCGACATGGGGCGTGGAGAGTGCGCTGAAATCGAACCATTATTGATGATGCGGCCGCCCTGCGGGTCTTGCGCCTTCATCAACCGGATCGCCTCCTGACAACACAAGAAGACACCGGTCAAATTGACGTTGACCACCTTGCGCCACTCTTCGGGCGTCACCTCCTCCATCGGCTTTGGCGGCGCACTTACGCCGGCATTGTTGAAAAGGACGTCAACGCGTCCGTAGGCCTGATCGGCGGCGTGGAACAGCGCTTTCACGGCAAGGGGGTCGGAGACATCGGTTGGAACCGCACGCATTTCGCCGCCACCAGACTTGGCCTGGGCGATGGTCGCTTCCAATTTGGAACGGTGACGGCCGGCAAGGACGACGCTGTAGCCATCGCCCTGCAACGCCAGAGCCACAGCACGCCCGATGCCGCTTCCAGCGCCCGTGACAACCGCTACCCTGGATGAATCAGCCATATCTTATTCCTAAAAACAAAAAGGGGCGGCAGATGCCGCCCGTTCATCTGCCGTGGTACCGTCGCCGATTATCGGGTCGGAACGGGAACCTCGCCGCGGTAGTCGTAGAATCCGCGCTGCGTCTTTCGGCCGAGCCAACCTGCCTCAACATACTTCACCAACAGCGGGCAAGGACGATACTTGGAATCGGCAAGGCCTTCATAGAGGACCTGCATGACCGAAAGACAGGTATCGAGCCCGATGAAGTCGGCAAGCTCGAGCGGGCCCATCGGATGGTTGGCCCCAAGCTTCATGGCCTTGTCAATCGACTCCACCGTGCCCACGCCCTCATACAGCGTGTAGACCGCCTCATTGATCATCGGCAGCAGAATGCGGTTGACGATGAAGGCGGGAAAGTCCTCCGATACCGCCGTCGTCTTACCCAGAGAATGAACAAAAGTACGGCTTGTTTCGAAGGTGTCGTCCTCGGTCGCGATACCGCGGATCAGCTCAACAAGCTCCATCAACGGCACCGGATTCATGAAGTGCATGCCGATGAACCGGTCAGGCCGGTCGGTTATCGACGCCAGACGGGTGACGGAGATCGACGACGTATTGGTGGCGATGATGGTCTCGGGCTTTATCTCTTTGCACAGCGCGGTGAAGATGTTGCGCTTAATGCTTTCGTCCTCAACCGCCGCTTCGATTACCATGTCGCAATTGCCGAGGCTGCCAAAGTTTTCGGCGAATGAAATCCGCTCAAGAGCCTCGCTCTTGGCGTCTTCGCTGATCACGCCCTTGGCAACCTGCCGGTCCATGTTCCGCGAAATCGTCTTCATGGCCTTATCGTAGGCCTCGGACGACAGATCGTTGAGGAGAACATCGTAATTGGCGAGCGAAGCGACGTGGGCGATACCGTTGCCCATCTGTCCGGCGCCGATGATACCGACTAAACGAATAGAGGCCGCGTTGGCGCTACCCGCGTCGGGCCCTGAGTTTGGTTCGGGCATTACGGGGATATCCATTCAGGCAGGCTCCCTTGGTGAGGCTCGCGATTGTCCATCGTGGCTAGCTCTTCAGATTTCTTAATTCGGTCTCAAGCGCCGGCATGGCCTCAAACAAATCCGCGACCAAGCCATAGTCAGCAACCTGAAAAATCGCCGCCTCCGAATCCTTGTTGATGGCGACGATAATCTTGGAATCCTTCATTCCGGCCAAGTGCTGGATCGCACCTGATATACCGACAGCAATATAGAGATCAGGGGCGACAACCTTGCCGGTCTGGCCGACCTGCATATCGTTGGGCACATAACCGGCGTCAACGGCAGCGCGACTGGCGCCAACCGCCGCGCCCAGCACATCGGCGACGGGTTCAATGAGCTTCTCGAAGTTTTCGCCAGACCCAACGCCACGCCCGCCTGAGACAATGATCTTGGCGGACGCAAGTTCGGGGCGATCGGATTGCGTCAGCTCGGCGCTCTCGAAGGCTGATTTGGCCAACGGCGCAGAGGACTCAATTGTTTCCACGGTCGCCGCGCCCGTCGACTCGGCCGCCTTGAACGCCGCGGTGCGTACTGTGATCACCTTTTTGGGTTGGGAGCACTTGACCGTCTGCACAGCATTGCCCGCGTAGATCGGCCGCTCAAACGTGTCGGGAGCTACGACCGATGTAATGTCGGACACCTGCATGACATCCAGCAACGCCGCCGCGCGCGGCAGTATGTTCTTCCCGTTGGCGGTCGCCGGCGCGACCAGCGCGTCGTAATTGGCCATCAGCGGCACAATCAGGGCGGCCAACTCTTCAGCTAGCGCATGGTCGAGGTGTGGTGCATCGGCGAGCAGGACCTTGGACGCACCATCGAGCTTGGCGGCGGTCTCGGCCACGGCGCCGCACTCGGACCCGGCAACAAGCACATGAACGTCGGACCCAAGTTGTGAGGCCGCAGACATCGCCTTGGCGGTCGCGTCGTTGAGGACCTTGTTATTGTGTTCGGCAAGCAGAAGAACCGCCATCAGATCACCCCCGCCTCGTTTTTGAGTTTGTCGACAAGCTCTCCAACGCTCTCGACCATGATGCCTGCCTCACGCGTCGCCGGCTCGGAGGTCTTCAACACTTCCAGTCGGGGCGTGACGTCGACTCCATAATCGTCAGGGGTCTTCTTATCGAGTGGCTTCTTCTTCGCCTTCATAATGTTGGGTAACGACGGGTAGCGGGGCTCATTGAGCCGCAGATCAGTCGTCACCACGGCGGGCATGACCAGCGACAAGGTCTCCAGTCCACCGTCGATTTCCCGTGTGACGAGCGCCTTGCCATCGGCGAATTCTATCTTGGAAGCAAACGTGCCTTGCGGCCAACCCAGCAGGGCGGCGAGCATCTGCCCGGTTTGATTGCAATCATCGTCGATGGCCTGTTTGCCCATAATGACGATGTCCGGCTTTTCTTCCTCGGCGACGGCCTTCAAGAGCTTGGCGACACCCAAGGGCTCAACAACAACGTCGGTCTCGATATGAATGGCTCTATCGGCGCCGATCGCCTGAGCGGTGCGCAGCGAGTCCTGGGCCTTTGCAGGCCCTATCGTGACGGCAACGACCTCGGTGGCAGCGCCGCGCTCCTTGATGCGGACGGCCTCCTCAACGGCGATTTCATCAAAAGGGTTCATCGACATCTTGACGTTCGCAAGCTCGACGCCCGAGCCATCTGATTTCACTCGGATTTTGACATTGTAGTCGACCACTCGCTTGACCGGCACGAGTATTTTCATCCGCCTTTAGTACTCCGCTGTGCTGTTTGCTTTACGGCCTTCTTGACGATTCCGTATTGGACGACGTGACACAGCCCAGGGTGTCAAATCGTCAGGTGAGAAACTCTTGTATTCGCCGACCGCTCCGGTGATCAACACCATGTATGGCCCTTGCGCAACTATGCCCAAGAGCTAAACCCTCTGCGGGCCTTCGCAATTGCGAAATCCGAGCCTAATTGTCTGGCTGATGAACGTCAATGCGCCCGGAAGAATAGGTTGCATATAGAGAATGGGCGACATGGCAGCAGGTGCAATGCGCGGCTGCCCGCGAGATGTATTCGGGCACCTACCGGGCGGCTGGCCGGCGTTAAGCGAGCCCGCGGTCGAACAGCGGCACTCCGGGTCGTTTGAGGAACAAAATCAACACCGCTCCGGCCACAAGACCGCCGATATGCGCCCACCAGGCCACCGGGCCAACTTGCGGCATCAAGACCATGACGACCTGGGTCAGCACCCACAATCCAAGGACAAGCGCCGCGGAAATCTGCATCGGGATGACCTTGAGCGCCAGCACCCAAACGCGGACCCGAGGATGCAGCATGAGGTAAGCGGAAATAACACCGGCGACGGCGCCGCTGGCGCCGATCAGTGGCACACCTGACATCGGCGTGCCCGAAACGGCGTAGGCGTGGACCAAGGCGGCAAAGATACCGCAGGCCAGATAGAAGAAGAGGAACTTTATATGGCCGACCGCATCCTCGACGTTATCGCCAAAGACCCACAAGAAAAGCATGTTGCCCACAAGGTGCCAGATGTCGCCGTGGAAAAACATGTACGAGACGAGAGTGTAGGCTTCCGGAACGGCGATCAGATCGTTGCTGACCGGGGCAGAACCACCGACAACGTTGACCAAAAACAGCTCGTTGGGACGTACCGCAAAGCTTGAGACCAACGCCGGGTCTATGCCCATCGCGGTGAATACAAAAACACCGACATTGATCGCGATCAGAGTTACCGTCACATACTGAAATGGTATTGATTTCAGTGGGTTGTCATCATGCACAGGGATGAACAAGAGCACGGCCTCCACACTTCGCCCGAGGCGAACCCGCAACGGCCGGTCGATCGCCTCTTCACACCTTGTCGAGGGCGCAGCTTGGATTGTCAATATACCGACTATGCCGCGACGGGCCGTTTGCACTCGAGGTGGTGCAGATCAGCGATTGGCGCCTGGCACCCAAAGCACGTCGCCGGAACCGCGGCCGTTTGTGTAGCGTCCAGCAACGAACAGCAAATCTGACAGACGGTTGATATATTTGATCGCCGCGTCGCTGACGGGCTCGTCGGCAAGGTCGGCCAGTTCGGTCATACACCGCTCGGCACGGCGACTGACCGTCCGTGCAAGATGCAAGTAGGCCGACGCTGCGGAGCCGCCGGGCAAAACAAATGAGTTCAGCGGCTGCAAATCGGCATTCAGTTCATCGATTTCGCGCTCCAGTCGCTCCACCTGCTCCTCTGTGACGCGCAAAGGTTCATAGGGGAGTTCCTCGCCGCGGTCGGGCGTGCAAAGGTCCGCTCCGAGGTCAAACAGATCGTTTTGGATACGACCGAGAATCTCGTCGACAACCTTGTCCTCATCGGTCAAATGCAAGCGGACAAGGCCTATTACAGAGTTCGCCTCGTCGACGGTGCCATAGGCGGAAATGCGAAGGTGGAACTTGACGACGCGTTCGCCGGTACCCAGGCCCGTCGTCCCTTTATCACCGGTCCGAGTGTAGATTTTATTGAGCTTAACCATGGCATTAGGCTCCTTGGCACACGAATAATGGGCTCAGCGGCTGAACAGGACGTAACCCATAATGAGCAGAATCGCGAGGAACTGAAGGCCGACCCGCCAGCGCATCAGCTGCTGGCTTAAATTCGGGTTTGGGCGGGCTAGAAGCGTATAAAGGCCCATGCAGAGCACCACGAGGACAGCAAGGGTGGCGATTGTCGTCAGGTAATAGAGGGCTGATTGCATATCATCTCATGTCGGTTTGACTGGCCGGCAGCGCCAGCCGGCCTTCCGCTTCTCCTTATTGAAACGGTTTGGAAATCGCAGCGAACGATAATTGCCGCAATTGTCGGTCCACTAGTATACGGTTTTTCGACGTTCACCTGATCTCTGCGGCGAGTGCGCGAACCAATTTTCCATGAAAATCGAGGGTCGCCGACGGGACGTAGCACATTTGACGCCCACGGTGCCAGCAACGGGCCAGTCAGGCCTGCCTCGACAAGAGCAATTCGATCAAGGGACTTCGTCTTGAGCCTAGTCTTTAGCCTCCTACGCTCCCATACCCGCCGCGCGCTATCCGCGGCCGTGGTCGCGCTGGCGGTTGCGACAGTCCCGGGAACGGCCCAGGAGACGCGGGATTCAGCTCGTGCCAAGCTCGAAGCGCAGCGTGACAAGCTCCAATCCACCAAGAGCAAGGCGCAAAACCTTGAAGTCAGCGTCGGCGATCTCAGGCGAGAGCGCGAAAAACTCAATCTTCGGCTCATGGAGACGGCGGCGCTGATCCAAAAAAGCGAGAGCCGGCTGACGTCGATTGAGGCACGGCTCGATGAGCTGAGAACACAGGAAGAAATGGTGCGCGGTTCACTTGCGCAGCGCAGAGGCCAAATCGCCAAGCTGCTCGCGGTCCTGCAGCGTATGGGGCGGAATCCACCGCCGGTGATGATGACGCACAGGGACGATGCCCTGGCCATGGTGCGTAGCGCGATGCTTCTGGCAGCCGCATTCCCCGGACTGAGCAAGCAGGCGCTGGCGCTCGCCAACCGCCTGAAGGAACTGGTTCGGGTGATGACCGACATCGAAGAAGAGGGCAAACGGCTTAAAGCGGAAACACAAAGCCTGATGGATGCCCGTACGCGTCTTTCCGGGCTGATGACGCAGAAGAAGAGTTCTTTGCAGGCCCGCAAGAGCGAACTTAGGACTGTCCGTGAAGCAGCCGCGGAAATCGCCAGAGATGTCAACTCGCTGCAGGATCTGATTGCGACGATCGACAAGAAAACGGAAACCAGGCAGATCGCGGCGCACAATGTTAAGGTTGAAAACCAGCTTAACAGCGCCGCATCGCGGGGCCGGCTGGGGACTGCGATTAACGAACGACCGCGCGTCCCGGTTGAGCAAGACCCCGGGCTTGTCAGGGAAATTGGGCCTGAGCGCGCACCCAGAGATCCTGATAGGGAAGTGGAAGTCGCCGTTCTGGCGCCCTCAGCGACCGGATTTGGGCGCACGAGCGCGGCGCGAATCGAACCGGCGATACCGTTTCATCTCGCCAAGGCAAAGCTGCCTCAGCCAACGAGCGGTAAACTTGTGCTCAACTATGATGAAACAACGCAACACGGTAGCAAATCAAAGGGTATTGTGTTCGAAACCCGGCATGGTGCGCAGATCACATCGCCGTGTGACGGGTGGATCGTTTACGCTGGCAGCTTTCGAAGTTATGGGCAGCTCTTGATCATCAACGCCGGCGGCGGGTATCATGTGCTTCTGGCTGGTATGACACGTATAGATGTGCAGCCGGGACAGTTTGTCCTTGCCGCAGAACCCGTTGGCACAATGAGTGAAGCCGCTCCAACGGTGAAGATGAGTTCTTCGGAGACGTCACCTGTCCTATATGTAGAATTCCGGAAGGACGGGCGGCCAATTGATCCTACCCCGTGGTGGGTCCCAAACCCAAGAGGGTGATACAGACTATGCGCAAGACCGACTTTGCGTTTTGGACTTTCCTTTTGATGACGGCTCTGGCCGGCGCTACGACGCTGCTCAACGTGTCGCAGACATATTCGGCGACTTCGCCTAATTCGAGCCTTTACCGTCAGCTCGACCTGTTTGGTGACGTGCTCGAGCGTGTGCGCTCCGACTATGTCGAGAAGCCAGACGACAGCAAGCTCATCAAGAACGCGATTAACGGCATGCTGGGCGCCCTTGATCCGCACTCAGCGTATCTGTCCGCTGAAAGCTTCAGTGACATGCAAGTGCAGACCCGCGGCGAATTTGGCGGTCTGGGCATTGAGGTGACGATGGAAGATCAGGTGGTCAAGGTCGTGTCACCGATCGATGACACGCCAGCCGCACGTGCGGGCGTTCAGGCCAACGACCTCATCACGCACCTGGACAACGAGCAGATTGTCGGCATGTCGCTCGAAGATGCTGTCAAGAAGATGCGCGGTCCCGTTAATACGCCAATCATTCTGACGATCGTCCGCAAGGGTCTCGACGAGCCGATCGATATCAAGATCGTGCGCGATGTTATCCGCATTAATCCGGTCAAATCGCGCGTCGAAGATGACATCGCCTACATCAAGCTGACGACGTTCAACGAGCAAACGCACGCCAACCTCACCAAGGCCGTGAAGAAGCTCCGCAAGCAGATCGGCGACAAACTTACCGGTTATGTCATTGACCTGCGCAACAACCCCGGCGGGCTGCTCGATCAAGCTATTGCCGTCTCTGACGACTTCCTCAATCAGGGTGCGATCGTCATCACCAAGGGCCGCAACAGCGAAGAAACGCAGCGCAGCCAGGCGCGGAACGGTGACCTGACAGATGGCAAGAAGATCGTCGTGCTGATTAACGGCGGCTCGGCTTCGGCCTCGGAAATCGTCGCTGGAGCGCTACAGGATCATAAGAGAGCGACGATCGTTGGCACCCGCTCCTTTGGCAAGGGTTCCGTGCAAACCATTATTCCACTTGGAGCCAATGGTGCGATCCGGCTGACGACGGCGCGTTACTACACGCCGCGGAACCGCTCGATCCAGGCCAAAGGTATCGATCCTGATATCGTCATTGAGCAAGAGCTTCCCGAGGAACTGAAAAAGCGGAACGTGAAACCGCGCGGCGAAGCCAGTCTGCGTGGCCACCTGAAAAACAAGGATGTGGAAAAAGAGGAATCCGGCTCGTCGGCCTATGTGCCACGCGAACCGGAGAAGGACCAGCAGCTGCAATTCGCGCTCAACTTCTTGCGCGGCAAGGTGACAGCTCCGCCGGCGGCCGAAAAGGCTACCGAGAAGAAAAAGGCGGAGAGCGGCAAGGAGTCCAAGAAGTAGCCGCAGCTTGAAATGGTAAGGCGGCCACGACGGCCGCATCCCCGCAAACTCAAAAGGGCGCCAATTGGCGCCCTTTATACCATCGCAGCCAACCCCCTCTGTCCCCCCGGTCCTTCGAACAACGCTACTGCAAGCGCCAGTTTGAATTCCCTTGTGACCGCACCAAATCCGTTTCCGCCGGAGACGACCATGAGCAAAAAGAAAGCAGACACTCTCGCGTACCGGCCCTGCGTTGGGATCATGCTGCTCAACCCAACCGGGCACGTGTGGATTGGTCGGCGGGTCGCCTCGAAACGCTCAAACGATCCAAACGGCGTCGGTCTCTGGTGGCAAATGCCGCAAGGGGGCATCGACAAGGGCGAGAAGGCCCGCGAGGCAGCGTTTCGTGAACTCCACGAGGAAACCGGAGTTGACAGAGGCCTGGTTAGCCTGGTGGCTGAAACGAGCGGCTGGCACAGCTACGATCTGCCCGAACACGTTATTGGACGCAAATGGGGCGGGCGGTATCGCGGTCAGGCGCAGAAGTGGTTCGCCATGCGATTCAGCGGTCGTGACGAGAACGTCAACATCACGCCGCCAGAACCTCATGAGGTCGAATTCGACGACTGGAGGTGGGCGCACCACAGCGAGCTTATCGAGCTCGTCGTCCCCTTCAAACGGCAGGTCTATGAAGCGGTTCTGGAGGAGTTCTCCAGCCTTCTGACCGACTGACCGTTCCAGACGTTGCTACCGAACAAAAAACAGCGGACCAGGCTCAGGCGGCATCGTCAACAAGCGCCTGCAGCTCAGCAATGGCACGGTTGACATGGAAACGGGCGTCGTCTGTTTCAGCGCCGTTGAGAGCCTGACGGGCCAGGTCGAGTTCGTGATTGAGCTGGCGCGGATCGGCCTCCTCCACGATGAAAGCCCGTTCGGCAAGGATCGTCAGCTGTTCGCCCGACACTTCGGCAAAGCCGGAGCGGACGAAAATGGCTTCCTTTGAATTCGGCGTGGTTACCTGGATAATGCCGGGGAGCAAGGTCGAGACAACCGGTGCGTGCCCCGCAAGCACTGTGAACTGTCCTTCCGCCCCTGGAACGATCACCTGCTCGGCCTCAACCGACATCAGTATGCGTTCTGGGCTAACCAGCTCAAATTTGATTGTGCCTGCCATGCCTCTTCAAACCTCACTTCGTCGCGTTGCAATTGCGCCGGCCCATCGCAGCACTGCCTTTAGGCCGCGTCAGGCTTCTCGAACATGTCGCGGACCTTGTCAGGGTCCTGCACCTTGGTTCCGCAGAACGGACAGAAGAACACCGGATGGTCCACCATTCCCGGCTCGTCTTCCTCGATATCAATCAAGCCAACTGACATGTAGAGGATGCCGTCGCCGCCAACGGTGATCAGCGGCTCGAAATCCTCGCCGGCCATGATTTGTTTCAGTTCCTCGCAGCACGAGCCGAAGTTTTCGGCGCCGCCGTCATTTCGCGTCTCGGTTGCCATTCCAGCTCTCCGATCTTTGTCGGCCCGCCCTGCTTCGCCCGGTGAGCAGGGCCAGGTCCGTTATTTTTCGGCGCGCCGTTGGCAGTTCGTCAAGCGTCAAGCGGCTTCTGCGAGTTTCTCGGCTTTGTCGATCGCCTCCTCGATTTTGCCGACCATGTAGAAAGCCTGCTCTGGAAGGTGGTCATACTCTCCTTCGCAGAGGCCTTTGAAGCTCTTGATTGTATCTTCCAGCGGGACCTGTACGCCCGGCGAGCCGGTGAATACTTCGGCCACGTCGAAGGGCTGCGAGAGGAAACGTTCCAGCTTACGCGCACGGGCAACGGTCAGCTTGTCCTCTTCGGACAGCTCGTCCATGCCGAGAATCGCGATGATGTCCTGAAGCGCCTTGTAACGCTGGAGGATCTCCTGAACACGACGCGCCACCTGATAGTGCTCATCACCGATAACGCGCGGGTCGAGCATGCGCGACGTTGAATCAAGCGGGTCAACGGCAGGGTAAATGCCCTTTTCCGCGATCGAGCGGGAAAGAACCGTGGTCGCGTCCAAGTGGGCAAAGGTCGACGCCGGCGCCGGGTCGGTCAAATCGTCAGCGGGGACGTAAACGGCCTGCACCGAGGTAATAGAGCCCTTCTGCGTGGTTGTAATGCGCTCCTGCATCCCGCCCATGTCCGTTCCGAGCGTCGGCTGATAGCCGACCGCCGAAGGGATACGGCCAAGAAGGGCGGACACTTCGGAGCCTGCCTGGGTGAAGCGGAAGATGTTGTCGACGAAGAACAGCACGTCCTGTCCTTCGTCGCGGAAGTACTCGGCAACCGTCAATCCGGTGAGGGCGACACGTGCACGGGCTCCTGGCGGTTCGTTCATCTGGCCGTAGACCAGTGCGGCTTTGGAGCCTTCCGCCGAACCGTTGTTCTCGGCCGGGTTCACGTTCACCTTGGATTCGATCATTTCATAGTAAAGGTCGTTGCCTTCACGCGTACGCTCGCCGACACCCGCGAACACGGAGTAGCCGCCGTGCGTCTTGGCGATGTTGTTGATCAGCTCCATGATGAGAACGGTCTTGCCGACACCGGCGCCGCCAAACAGGCCAATCTTGCCGCCCTTTGCGTAGGGCGCGAGCAGGTCGATGACCTTGATGCCGGTGACGAGGATTTCGGCTTCGGTGGACTGCTCGACGAAGTCAGGCGCCTGCGCGTGAATCGGTCGGGTTGTGGTGCCCTCGATAGGACCGGCTTCATCAACCGGGTCGCCGATCACATTCATGATGCGGCCGAGGGTTCCCTCCCCGACGGGAACGGCGATCGCCTGACCGGTGTCCTTGACGTCCTGACCGCGGACCAGCCCTTCGGTCGAGTCCATGGCGATGGTGCGAACCGTGTTCTCGCCCAGGTGCTGAGCGACTTCGAGAACCAGCCGCTGGCCCTGGTTTTGCGTTTCCAGAGCGTTCAGAATTGCCGGCAAATCCGCGCTGTCGAACTGGACGTCGACGACCGCGCCCATGACCTGCCTAATGCGTCCAACCTTCTTGTCAGCCATATACCCGATCCTCGTGCTGTCCGGTCCTCAGAGCGCTTCCGCGCCCGAAATAATCTCGATGAGCTCCTTGGTGATCTGTGCCTGACGCTGGCGGTTGTAGCTGAGCGTCAACTTGTCGATCATGTCGGAGGCGTTGCGTGTGGCGCTGTCCATGGCGGACATTCGCGCGCCTTGTTCCGAGGCGGCATTTTCAAGAAGGCCACGGAAAATCTGCGTTGAAATGTTACGGCGCAGGAGCTGGTCGAGGATGACATCCTCCTCCGGCTCATATTCATATGCGGCGCCGCCGTTGTCCGGCTCGGCCGCATCATCACCGGCATCGGGCAAGCGCGCCGGGATCAGCTGCAGACCGGTCGGTTTTTGCGAGATGACAGATTCAAACCGCGAGAAATAGACCGTGCACACGTCGAATTCTTCGTCGCCAAAGCCGGCCATCACCTTGTCGGCGATCTCCGAGGCCTGCTCGAAGCCAACGGACTTCAATCCGGCGAGGCTGACCCGGTCCGTAATGTAGTTGCCTAGATCGCGCTTGAGGTTGTCTGCGCCCTTGCGGCCGACAGCCAATATCTTGATTTTCTTGCCTTCTCTTAGGAGTTCCAGCGCATTCTGGCGGACCAGCTTGGCAATGTTCGAATTGAACCCACCGCAAAGCCCACGCTCGGCCGTCATCATTATCAGCAGGTGGGTGTCGTCCTTGCCGGTCCCGACCAGTAACGGCGATGCGTTTTCCGGATTGGCGACACCTTTGGCGAGATTCGCCAAAACCGCGTCCATGCGCTCCGCGTAAGGCCGCGAGGCTTCAGCGGCCTCCTGCGCGCGGCGCAATTTCGCCGCCGCCACCATTTGCATCGCCTTGGTGATCTTGCGGGTCGCCTTCACCGAGTTGATGCGATTTCGTAATTCCTTCAGGCTCGGCATCGCGCCGTCTCTTTCCCTAGTCTTTAAGCTTGTTGCCGTCCCATGACCGGGCCGGCTGATCGCATTGGGGCGAAGACCGAACGGTCTTCAGAATTCGCGGGCCGGTATTATGGGGCGAAGTTCTTTGCGAACGTGTCCAGCACACTCACGAGCGACTTCTCGGTATCCTCCGACAACTTCTTCTCGGAGCGGATCGACTCGAGGATATCGGGATGCTGGCTGCGAAGTGTGGTCAGCAGCTGATCCTCAAATTTTCCGACCGCTTCAACGGGTATGCCATCAAGGTAGCCACGGGTGCCGGAGACGATCACGCAGACCTGCTCTTCCATCTTCAGCGGCGAGAACTGTGGCTGCTTCAGCAGTTCGGTGAGGCGGGCGCCGCGGGCCAGCAGTTTCTGAGTTGCAGCGTCGAGATCAGAGCCGAACTGAGCGAAGGCGGCCATTTCGCGATACTGGGCAAGCTCACCCTTAATCTTGCCGGCGACCTGTTTCATCGCCTTCGTCTGGGCGGACGACCCGACACGTGAAACCGAGAGACCGACGTTCACCGCTGGGCGGATGCCCTGATAGAACAGGTCGGTCTCAAGGAAGATCTGACCGTCGGTGATGGAAATCACGTTGGTTGGGATGTAAGCGGAGACGTCGTTGGCCTGCGTCTCGATAACCGGCAGAGCCGTCAGCGAACCAGCCTTGTGGTCGTCGTTCAACTTAGCTGCGCGCTCCAGCAACCGGGAGTGGAGGTAAAAGACATCGCCAGGATAGGCTTCGCGGCCAGGTGGGCGGCGTAGAAGCAGCGACATCTGGCGATAAGCGACGGCCTGTTTGGACAGATCGTCATAGGCGATGACGGCGTGCATGCCGTTGTCGCGGAAGTACTCGCCCATCGTACAGCCGGTGAATGGAGCCAGATACTGCATCGGCGCGGGATCAGAGGCCGTTGCGGCAACGACGATCGAATAGGGCAGGGCACCGCGTTCCTCTAGAACCTTGACGAACTGGGCGACCGTCGAGCGCTTTTGGCCCACGGCCACATAAACGCAGTACAGCTTCGCGAATTCCTCATCGCCGTCGTTGAGCGGCTTTTGGTTAAGAAAGGTGTCGAGGATGATCGCCGTTTTGCCGGTCTGCCGGTCACCGATGATCAATTCGCGCTGGCCGCGTCCAATGGGGATGAGGGCGTCGACGGCCTTGAGCCCGGTTGCCATCGGCTCGTGCACGGACTTGCGTGGGAGGATGCCGGGGGCCTTCACATCCACGCGCATGCGCTCGGTGGCTTCAATTGGGCCTTTGCCATCGATGGGGTTGCCCAAACCATCGACAACGCGGCCGAGCAAGCCCTTGCCGACGGGAACCTCAACAATGGCCTCGGTCCGTTTGACCGTTTGGCCTTCCATGATGTTGCGGTCGTCGCCGAAGATAACGACGCCGACGTTGTCGGATTCCAGGTTCAGCGCCATGCCCTTCGTGCCGTCCTGGAACTCGACCATTTCACCGGCCTGAACACTGTCGAGACCGTAAACACGGGCAATGCCGTCACCGACAGAGAGAACCTGTCCTATTTCAGATACCTCGGCTTCCTTGCCAAAGTTCTGAATCTGCTCCTTCAGGATCGAGGAGATCTCTGCGGCGCGGATTTCCATCGGGTGACCTCTTTTATATTCGCGTTTCGTTTTCACACCGCAGACAAGCGGTGAAATGCTCTGTTCGGTTATGCAATCGAGCGCCGTGCCTGGTGGCAAGCGCCCGGGTATTTCTCAAACGCACCGTCAGGCGGCGCCTTTCAGACCGGCGCGGATCGCCGTTAGCTTGGTGCGTAGCGAGGAATCGACCATTCGGCTGCCAATCTTGACGATCAGGCCACCTAGAATGGACGGATCGACCTTTACGTTGAGCATGACGTCCTTGCCCACGGAGGCCGACAGAGTTTTCTTGAGCTGCTCGGCCTGATCATCGGACAGCGCCTGGGCGGTCGTCACCTCGGCGGTGACCTCACCGCGAGCGTTGGCGGCAAGCGCTCGAAAATCCTTGATCATTTGAGAGATGGCGAACAGCCGGCGATTGCGAGCGACGACCTGCAGAAAATTCGAAGACATCTGAGTAATGCCAGCCTTCTCGCAAATCGTCTTCAGTGCGCCGCCCTTTTCTTCGTAGGAAAAGACCGGGCTGGCGACGAGTCGCCTGAGATCCGAGCTTTCGTCGAGGAGGGACTGAAAATTGGCGAGGTCGCCTTCAACCTCCGCCACCTTGTTCTGGCCGGCGGCCAATTCAAACAGCGCTCCGGCATAACGGCCGGGCATGCTCGACAAGTTAAGGTCGTCTGTTGCCACGTCGATCGCTCTTGTTAAGCGTGTCGGAAGGTGCGTCAGGTCGCGGACGGGAGAAACACTATGGCCACGTGACCCTGGCGCTGAAGATGTCGTGACAGCATCAAGCAGCGCGCACATAATTGGCTCGCGCTTTCCGCTATCACGGAGCGGTGTCTATCACGCACATTGCGCGGCATCAACGGGCCGTAAGTTGCAGCATTGCCGCGCCCTTGGCAATGAACCTGACCTGGCCGGGCCGTTACTGGCGAGTTGCAGGCGCAGCTTTTTGTCGAGAACCTGTCCTTTGGTATGGTCCGTGGGGCCCCTGATGATCAATCGGCGATCTTCGTCACCACCGCGGAAGACGCCTCCAGGGTCCGGTGAACCGGACACTTGCCGGCGATTTCAACGAGCTTTTCGCGAATAGCTGCGTCAACAACACCGTCGACCGAAATGACCCGTTCAAAGCGATCGATGCGGCCGCCACGCCCCTCGGCGGCTTCTCCGCAGTCCTCGCAATGCTGAGTGGCGACCTTTCCATGATTCACTGACACAGTGACGCGGCCAAGATCGAGCTTCTTGCGATCTGCAAACATGAGCAGGGTCATCGCAGTGCAGGTTCCCAGAGCAATGGACAGGAAATCGTAGGGACTGGGGCCCGAATCCAGCCCGCCGACGGCAGCGGGTTCATCGGCCAATAGACGGTGCTTTCCGGACCTGATGGAATTCTGGAACTTGCCCAGGCCTGTTTCACTGACCAGAACGCCTTTGACTGGTGCTTCATCGATGGTTTCAGGCTCGGGGGCAACGAAGCGCGCGGCCCAGGCGGCAATCACCTTGGCGGCATAGTCGGCGTCTTCGCCGCGGCTAAGGAGGTGGTCGGCGTCATCCAGAGAAACAAAACTCTTGGGGTGTTTGGCAGCGACGAAAATTTCGGTGGCGTTGTCAATTCCGACGGTTTCGTCACGGGGGGCATGCAGTACGAGCAGAGCTTTCTTCATGTTCGCGATCTTGCTGGCCAGATTCTGGCTGCGCGCATCATCGACAAACTGGCGTTTTATGTTGAATGGCCTGCCCGCCAATTTCACCTCAGCCTCGCCCTTTTGCAGGACGTCTTCCAGGGTCGCGCCGAACTGATGCAGCACATGGCCGACATCTGAGGGGGCGCCGATGGTGGCAACGGCCTGGACCTCTGGGATCTCACCAGCCGCCGCCAGCACGGCCGCCCCGCCCAGGGAATGGCCAATAAGAATGGCCGGAGCCTGCAACTCCCGGCGCATGTAATCTGCCGCCGCGATCAAGTCGCCGACATTGGACGAGAAATTGGTATTGGCGAATTCACCTTCGGAGTGACCAAGCCCGGTGAAATCGAAGCGCAGAACGCCGATGCCCTCCTGCGACAGCCCTTGGGCGATGCGGCGGGCGGCCGCCAAATCCTTGGAGCAGGTGAAGCAGTGGGCAAACAATGCGTAGGCACGGGCTTCGCCCGCGGGCAGATCAAGGCGAGCGGCGAGTTCGTGGCCGTTGGCGCCGGGAAAACTGATGCGCTTGGTGACGGGCATTTGCGGGGCTCCTTGATACCTTGCAGCGGGCGAGGCCTGGCGTTGGATGCGTTCGGCGGGAAGGCACCACGGCAGGGTCGCGGGTTCAAGGTCTGACGTGCTGTCTCGCGGGGAAGTGAAAGCGGGTGAGCGAACCAAGGCTGCTTACAGCTGCCGGAGCCATCAAGGTCGAATAGAGCGGGAAAGTTCGCAGGCCGCCTTCTGAGACTACCGACCAGGCCCGTTAACCATGTTCGATAGCGACGGGCGAATCCTGCGTGATTCAATCCCTGCGTGTTCTCTTCTCCTGCTCGCGCAACTTCTGGATGCTGTTTCGATTGAAGCTCTGGTCGCCTACCGGAAGGGCATCCTTGAGCTGAACAAAGGACAGGTGAACAAGCTGGCTGAAATCGCAGAGACGACCGCGGCCGGCGCGCGGCGGACCAGGTTCAATGGCGAGAGTTTCGCGGGAACCTCTCCAAGCTGCTGAAGCAAGAGAAGTTCAAAAGCCGCAGCTTTCGCAGCAAGCCTGCTGTCGCATGCGGCATTGGTGTTGCTCATGCGCGTTGATATATGTCCGGGGCGAAACCCAGCTTAAGGACCCGACGCGCGCTGATGGCCAACACTCGTCTGATACTCGCAGGAGCCGTTATCGCGGCTGTCTTGTGGTTTGCAACTGGTTTCGTTCAAACTCTCCTGTTCGCCGAACGATCGTCGCGCACGGTCACGCCCCGCGGGGATCTTGCGGCGTTCGAGACGACCGCCGCTGATGTTTTCGAGGCTGCGGCGCCTTCGGTCGCCTACATCTTCACCGAGGTGGCGCAGCGCTCCGTGTTCGGGCGCACGCGGGTGAGTGAAGGGACGGGGTCGGGCTTCGTTTGGGATCAGGCGGGCCACATCATCACGAATGATCATGTCATCGCGGATGCACGCCGCGTGTTCGTGCGCTTTGACAGCGGCGACACGGTGCCCGCCCGGATCGTCGGAAGCTCTCCTGATCACGACCTTGCCGTTTTAAAGGTATCGAAATCGGCCGTGTCGCTGCAGCCGATCCCTGTGGGGCGGTCCGATGATCTCAGGATCGGGCAGGCCGTATTCGCCATTGGCAATCCGTTCGGACTGACACGCACGCTAACGACGGGGATCGTGTCGGCGCTTGGGCGGACACTTCCGGCACAGAACGGCCGTGAAATCCAGGGCGTCATCCAAACCGACGCCGCCATCAATCCCGGCAACTCGGGAGGGCCACTGCTGGATAGCGCCGGCCGGCTCATTGGAGTCAACACGGCGATCATTTCCGAAACGGGGTCCTACGCGGGAATTGGATTTGCCGTGCCGGTCGATACCGTCAACCGGATCGTGCCGCAGATCATCGCGCGCGGAAAGCCCGCCCGGCCCGGCATCGGCGTATCGGTCGCAGCCGAAGAGTTTGCCGCCCAGCTTGGTGTCGAGGGCGTTGTGATCATCGAGGCGGTGCCGGGAGGTCCGGCGGCGGGTGCCGGACTGCAGGGTATCAACCGTCGGACGGAAGAGCTTGGGGATGTCATTGTGGCGGTTGACGGAATTGATGTGTTCACGGCTGCACAATTGTCCGCGGAACTCGACAAAGCCGGCATCGGCAAGGCCGTTACGTTGACGGTGGAGCGAAACGGCCAGAAGCGCGAAGTGACGCTTGACACCGTCGACATCGGTTGAACGGGTCGAGGACCGCAAGTCCCACAGGTACCGCGACAAGTTCGCGCAATTGTGTGACGATCTATGGCATTGCCTGCCTGCGTTTGAGTTCGCGACGTGGGCCACATTGGGAATTTCATCATGGATCAGAATTTTCATACCATCGTTATTGGAGGTGGCTGCCTTGGAACGGCGGCTGCGATTTCCATTGCAAAGCTGATCTCGGCACGGGGACACGCAGCAAGCGATGTCTGCGTCGTTGACAAGATGGTTGTTGGTTCGGGGCTGTCTGCGCGGCACTCGGGAATCGTACGTGCCGCCAATGCCGATCCCACCGCCGCCGTTTTGGCGCAAAAGGCATCGGAGATGTGGGCCAACCTTGAGGAACACTGGGGCGTCGGGATTACGCTCGAGAATACTGGCGCCTTATGGATTGCTCGCGATACTGGGGGCGAGGGCAACGCCAAATGGAGCGGACTGGAACGGTCACTCAAGGAGAAGGGTATCGACTTTGCCCAAATGAGCCTGACCGATGCGCGCCAGATCTGTCCTGAATTCGTGCGGCTGAATGACGATGAGGTCTTCTATTACGAACCTGGCGCATTCCAGGTCGATCCGTCCAATGTTCGCGAAGCGCTCTATGCGGCGATCAAGACGAATGGCGTTACACTGCGGGAAAAATGCGAAGTCCTGGGATTCGAGCGCGGACCCGCCGGCGACATTGCCACGGTTGTGACATCGGCCGGATCGTTGGGCTGCCGCTATGTCATCAACGCGGCAGGTCCGTGGAGCCCGGCCATTTTCGCCGGTACCGGCGTGTCGATACCGGTCAGCGTCGAGCCCGTGCATGTTGCAAACTGGCTGACCAGCCTCAACGAGATGCCAGCCGGCATGCCGATCATCGCGGACTATGTAAACCTCGCCTACTTCCGGCAATGGCGCGACGGCGAAATCCACATGCACCAGCCGCGCAAGAGGGGCATACGCGAGACGGCGCGGGCGTTTTCCGAAAGCCCGCTCAGCGTCCTCGGCGCAGACTTCATGAACGATCCGACCAACCAGGCGCTCGGCTATTCTCAGATGCGGGTCTACGAGGAGCTGGCGCGGCGGAGGTTTAGCAATATCGATCAGACGGTCTATGGCTCTGGCTACCGCTCGTTTTTCGACATCACTCCTGATCTGCGATTCATCCTGGGTCCAGATCACCGCGTGCCCAACCTCATTCACTCGCTGGGCTCGGGGCAGGCCTTCAAGTACGCACCGGTGCTGGGAGCAATGATGGCGGAGTATGTGGGTGGCGGCGGGCCGCTTGCGGACTTCGGCCACGAGTTCTCGATCTCGCGCTTCAGCGACGGTTACATGGGCGAATTCTGGAGCAAGGTCCAAGGTCGCGAACACGTGCTGGAAGCTGAAGGCGCAGGGCTCTAGCGAGGTAGCGGGTTGACGGATTGCAACGCCGCCTTTTCCCCTGGCCTCACGGCCTCACGTTTTTCAATGTCGGGGACGCGGGGGCGCCAAAGGTTTTGTGAAAACACTTGGCGAAGTGGGCCTGATCGCAAAAGCCTGCTTCGTGGGCCGCGTTCGTGAAGTTGCTGCCGGCAACGATACTACGGATCGCCGTGCGCAGGCGGTGCCAGGAACGGTAACGGCGGAATGGTACGCCGACGGTAGCGGTGAATAGGTGCTGAAAGCGCGAGGCGGACAGCCCGACGGAGCGCGCGCAGTCCTGTAAGGGCAAGGATTCCTGAGGTCCCGCGCTCAGCTCCTTCACGACCTTCGCCATTCGCGGGTCGATATCCTTGCAGGCCGCCCGACCGGAGAAACTGATTAAATCTGTCAATGCCCGACTAGCCCAATCGCCGCTGTTGCGGTCTTCGTAGATCTCGCGCATCAGCGCGCACTGCCCGTTCTGTCCCAGCACTGCGCCGCTCTCAACCGATTGATCGTCAAGCAGCCGCATCAAAGCGTGGGGGCCGGCGAGATCAGGTTCCAGGTAGAGTACCGCCAAGGGTTGTCCGGCGAGGTCAAACTCGTAGGCGACGCCAGCGGGAATAACGGCGGTGCGGCAGGTTTGCCAGTCAGACCGGTCGATGCGAAGCCGAAACGGCCCATAGACACCAGCAAGGAAAACCGCCGTGGCGTGCGCATGAAGCTTGTTGCGCTGTAGCGGACCGACAAACAGCGAGAAGCCATCGTCAAGGTGCCAGAACGGCTAGTCATTAGCGGCATTCGACATAGCACATTCGTACAAGTTTTTGTTTCTCCGTTGCTCCTATTGTTCAGGCTGCGATGTTTTTTTCGAGGCACCACCCGCCGCCTGCGGTGGCGAGTCAAAGCAAGGACGACCTCCCATGGCCCGCGCAAACTGGACACGAAGGAGTTTTCTTGGAGCAAGTGCAAAATTGGTAGGCGTTCCGATCGTAACCGGTGCGTTTTCCAATATTGCTCTAGCCAAGGCGCCGCTGCTTGGAGCGTGGCAGCCCAAGCATTACCGCTTCAAACTGGGCGGATTCGAAATCACGCTGATTTCAGATTCAGAAGCCTTTATCGACGGTCCTTATCCAATCATCGGCAAGAACGGCAGCGAAGAAGAAGTCCGCCAGCTGATGCGCGATAACCGCCTGCCGGAGACCCGGTATCAGCCCGGTTTCTGGCCGACGGTGATCAATACCGGAAAAGAGCTTGTCTTATTCGATACCGGAAATGGCGAGAACGGTTTCGTGCCGCGGCCGCATGGCGGTTGGCTTGCCAAGCAACTGAAGCCCGCGGGGATAAACGCAGAAGATATCGATGTCGTCGTCATTACACATGGCCATCCCGACCACGTTGGAGGGGTTATGGAAGGCGGCAAGCCGCTGTTCCCGAACGCCCGCTACGTCATGGGCAAAGTGGACTTCGATTTCTGGGCACCGGAAGGCAAACACAGCGGTTAGCTTGAGGAAGTGGCTGCCGTGTTCCGAACCAACACCAAGTCCGTCGCAGACAAGTTCACGCTTATCAATCCAGGTGACGATGTTGTGCCAGGAATCCGAGCCGTTGAAGCTTACGGCCATACGCCAGGACACCTGACATTCCATATCCAGAGCGAGGGCAAGGAGATCTTCTTTTGGAGTGATTGCGCACACCATCATGTCGCGTCACTTGCCCGGCCCGACTGGTATTGCGTGTTCGATATTGAGCAGGACAAGGCCGCCGCGACCCGCAGGCGTATCTTTGACATGCTCGCCAAGGACAAGCTAGCGGTGATCGGATACCACATGCCGTTTACGGCGATCGGTTACGTCGAAGCCCTCAACGGAGGCGGCTATCGCTGGCTGGCGCATTCGTTTCAGCTCAACGAATGAATGGCGGAAGCAGGCATGATCGGCCCTCTGGCCGCTCGGTCAGGACCTGCTCGACCGACAAGTGCATCGGCAGCATTGTATTGAGGTGATGCCAGGCTCCCGGGATACAGATGTGCTCGTTGCTCATTTGAGAGTTCATACCGCCAAACCAATCCACCGAGCCGAGATACTGCGTCACATTGTCGAACTCATTGGGAAACTCAACGACCGCACTGGTCGTTATCAGTTCGATTTCCTCGGCCTTGGCGATCTGAGCGCTGCACCCTGTCAGCGCCAGGGCTTGCAACGCATAGGCAATGCTGAGGCAGCCCTTGCTGTGCCCCAATAGCGTGCGGATTTGGCGGTCCTCGTCGAGCAGCAACCTCAATAGTGTGTCTGAATCCGGGTTTCCCGTCAGGCTGGCGGCAAGCTCACGTGCCGCCGATGCGTCCAATGTAGAAACCGTGCTTTCGAGACTCGCCAGCGTTCGTTTTATTCGTTGCTCGTTGAGATGGAACGCCTTCATCATCCGGTTCGACGCGCCGAGAAAAAACCAGCCGCCTAAGGCTTCGGTCAGAAGATCGGCGATGCCGTATCCGGCGACGATTGCTCCGACCGGTGCATCGCAGATGTTTGCCAGATTTCTGGCCAGGGCGGCGGCACCGAGATCTGAGCTGCCGACACCGGCAATGCAGAAGTGCTGAAGCAAATCTCCGGGGGCCGCCCGCAACTCAGAATAGTTGTCGAATTTCCGGACACACCTTTCCCGCTCCTCAGTGAGGGGGTGAACAACGATGACCGTCCCCTCCTTGTTGTCCTCAGCGGAGAGCGATTGAAACTCTTCGGTGGTGAGGGCCCCCACATCGTAGAAGAGCCAGTCGAGTGCGGTGTTTCTTTGCTTTATGATGTCCGACCCGGGAAGACTTGCGGTATCGCGCGACAGAAACTCCGCGACGTGGCTTGGCATGTCCGCGAAGGCCGGAGTGAAATTTCGGGGGAAGGAAAAACTGGAAATATTCATGGGTTGGGACCCCAAAGCCGCGAGCCTCACCGAACTCTAGCGACCGCGGCGTCCATTGCCACGTCCTTTTGCCGTCGTCGCGGTGACAATCCCCTGCACATTTCGGGCCCCTGCACATTTCGGGGCGCCATTGCTTTCTCACAAGAACGAGTAGGGATCGACGTCGACGACAAGGCGGATGTCGCCTTTGATGGGCGGTAGGCGCGCGAGCCAGGCGCGCAGATAGGTCTGAAGATCGATCTCGCGGGGTGCCTTGACCAACAACCGCCAGCGGTAGCGACCGCGGATGACGGCGATCGGGGCCTCGGCTGGACCAAGCACTTGGATGCGTTCGGCCAGTGGCGCGCGATGGGCAATGTCGCGGGCGATCAGCTGAGCGGTTTCCTTGTCCTTGGCCGAGACGATGAGCGCGGCAAGCCGCCCGTAGGGCGGCAACATGCCGGCCTGTCTCACCCTGATTTCCTGATCGATGAAGGCGTCACGTTCGCCGGAGAGCATTGCCGCCATGACCGGGTGCTCGGGCAGGTGCGTCTGGATGAATGCGCGCCCGCGAACGGCTTCGCGCCCCGCGCGGCCGGTCACCTGATGCAGCAGCTGGAAGGTGCGTTCGCCGGCGCGAGGATCGGCGCCTTGCGCCAGGCCAAGATCACCGTCGACGATGCCGACGAGGTCGAGGTTTGGAAAGTGGTGTCCCTTGGCGACCAGCTGGGTTCCAATGATGATGTCCGTTTCACCGGCCTCAATCTGTTTGATGATCTGGCGCATCTCGGTCAAAGACGGGATCAAGTCCGAGGATAGCAGTGCGATGCGTGCTTCCGGAAAGCGCTCGCTGGTCTCTTCGGCAACCCGCTCTACACCGGGTCCGCAGGCGGTCATGGAACCTTCCTCGCCGCATTTCGGGCACTTATCGGGAACCGGCAACGAAAACCCACAGTGGTGGCAGTTGAGGCGTTCCTTGAAGCGATGCTCGACCAGCCAGGCGGTGCATTGGGGGCATTCAAGGCGGTGACCGCATGCGCGGCACAAAGTCAGCGGGGCATAACCGCGGCGGTTGAGGAAAAGGAGGCTTTGGCGGCCCCGCGCCAGGGTTTCGGCCATTTCATTGACGAGGCGCGGCGCCAACCAACGGCCTTTTTCGGGCTGCTCTGTACGCAGATCGATTGCCTCGATCTGCGGCAGCTCCGTGCCCGAGAAGCGGCCGGGCAAAACGAGGTGGCGATACTTGCCGCTGCGGGCGTTGACATGACTTTCGATCGACGGCGTCGCCGATGCCAGCACCACCGGGCAGTCGCCCAGCCGGCCGCGCACCACGGCCATGTCGCGCGCCTGGTAGTTCACGCGATCATCCTGCTTGAAGCCGCCATCGTGCTCTTCGTCGATGACAATCAGGCCAAGGTCAGGGTAGGGGAGGAACAGCGCCGACCGGGCCCCCACGACGACGCGCGCCTCACCACTGGCAACGGCCTTCCACAGCCGGGCCCGCTCGGAGCCGCTCTGCGCAGAATGCCATTCCACGGGAGCACAGCCAAAGCGGCCTTCAAAGCGGCTCATGAACTGGCTGGTCAGCGCGATCTCAGGCAGCATGATCAGCACCTGGCGGCCCTTGGCGAGGGTCCGGGCAACGGCTTCGAAGTAGACCTCCGTCTTGCCCGAACCGGTGACCCCGTCCAGCAGCGTCACGGAAAAATTGCCGGCGTCTGCTACTGGAAGAAGGGCATCGACCGCCTGCTGTTGTTCCAGGCTGAATTCAACCACACGGTGCGCCGGATCAGGACGCGGGCAACGCTTTTCCGGGATCGCGGCTTCAACCAGGCAACCGGCGGCAACGAGACCATCGATAACTCCGGCCGTGCATTCGGCGGCGCGAGCCAAGGTTGCCTTGGGGCGGATCAAGCGGTCGCCCGCAATCTCCAGCGCGCGTTGGCGGGCCGGCGTCATGCGCGGGGGCAAGGGGGCGTTGGGAACGATGGTGACGCCGAAGCGAGGCTTAGACGGCTCGAACACTTCGCGCGCGCTCATCATCATGCGCGAAACCATGCCAAGTGGGCTCAGCGTGTACTTGGCGATCCATTCGGCAAATCGCAGGGAGATCAACGGCAGAGGCGGGACATCGAGGACTTCATTGATCGCCTTCAGCTTTTTTTGATCGAGTTTTTGCGTCTCGGCAGCACCGCTGGGGGCGTGCCACACCAATCCAATGCGGGTCTGATTACCGAACGGAACGGTTACAAAAGCGCCGGGCTGCGGGGCTCCGGAAGCCGGCGGCAGGTAATCATAGGTCTGATCCAAGGCGACCGGCAGCAGGACAGGAACCAGCGCCCTTTGGGCTGGTGTCGTGCTTTCGGGAAAGTCGAGTAGGTTGTCCAATCTGGCCGCCGTGGTCATAAACCGCTAGACATGCGAATCATTTGGATAGTAGGGCACCTGTTAGGGCAAGCCTGCGGCAAGGGACAGCCATGAAATTCTTCGTCGATACAGCGGACGTTAACGAAATCAAGGAACTGGCTGCGACGGGCCTACTGGACGGCGTGACGACCAATCCGTCGCTCATCGCCAAGTCCGGACGCGATTTCAAGGAGGCGATCGCCGAAATCTGCGAAATCGTGCCCGGGCCGGTCTCGGCCGAGGTCGCCGCGACGGAGACCGCGGGTATGCTGAGTGAGGCCCGTGAACTGGCCAAGATTGCCAAAAACGTCACGATCAAGGTGCCTTTGACTTTCGACGGCCTGCGCGCGTGCAAGGAGCTAACTGGCGATGGCCTGATGGTCAACGTGACGCTTTGCTTCAATGCGAACCAAGCGCTCCTCGCAGCCAAAGCGGGCGCAACATTCGTTTCCCCTTTTATCGGGCGGCTGGATGACGCCGGCCAAGACGGCATGCTTCTCATTCGCGAGATCCGGCAGATCTTCGACAATTACCAGGATCTGACAACGGATATCCTGGCGGCTTCCATCCGTACCGTGAATCATGTGCGCGAGGCGGCTTTGATCGGGGCGGATGTGGCGACGATCCCTCCGGGTATCCTGCGGGCGCTGATCAAGCATCCACTGACGGACAAGGGGCTTGATGCATTTCTCGCCGATTGGGCGAAGACCGGTCAGAAAATCGTATAAGCCGACGGCTGCCAGAGCCATCCGCCAGGCGGACAGGCGCGATCAATTATCTGCGTCGGACAGCTCGCGGATGGTCGCGCAAACCTGCGTGTGCGGATCTATTTGGAGCGTCTCTTGGAAGATCTCACCTTCGACGTTCGCACCGTCTTCGATCCGAAGACTGCTGGTTTTGATGGTCCCCCTCACCTGGCCGTAAATCGCCAGTTCCATGGCCTCCACCGAACCTTCGATAGTCCCCTGCCGGCCAACGATAAGGCTTTCGCAATGACACTCGCCCTTTAGCTGTCCTGCAATGACCAGCGGGCGCGCGGCCACAACAACGCCTTCGACCTTGACGCCCCGCGGGATCATTGCCGGCGGTTCCAGGCTATCCATTCGAGGCATGACCGGCGCGGGAATCTCTGAGATGCACTCGCCTCGGAAATTGGCACTGGCCGGCGCAGGAGATGGAGTTGGCTGTGGGAAGGCCGCTGCGCGTCGTAAGGGCCTAGCGTGGACGGGCTGCATGCTTGAGAACTCTAGCGTCACCCACGTCAAAATCAGAAGCAGGAATGCCACGGTCGTTAGCGCACCGAGTGCTTTCGGCGGCGTCACTTCTCGCCCGCAGTGCGGCACCATGAGCGCCATGAAGGCATGTAGTCCAGGGACAGTCATGCGAATGGAGCTACTGTTGAAGGCGGGAACCTCATAAAAATGCGGTGCAGACTTGGCAAGCCGCGCGTATCGCATCGCCGGCCGTTGCGAAAAGCCGCTCTCAGTGACCAACCCAGAGAATGCCGACGCGACGACAACGGGGGGCTCGCGCCAATGTGTGGCGGGTCTATCGCCAGAGCCGTTGTGTCTTCGCCCGCCCCGCCAGCCGAGTGTGTCAGCAGCCGCCAGCCTAATCCTACGCGAACCGAGCCGCGCGAATTTGGGTTGCGGAACCGGTGGCCTTGCAAACCGCTCAGAGGTTGGCCGCCGCCGCCTCTTTGCGTCGTCGAGCGGCTGAGGCAGGGTTTCGGCGGCATAGGTGGTCGTGGACGCGACAGCCTGGAGCGTTGGGAAGTCCAAACTCGCTTCATAGGCGCCCGCCACCGGCAACATATCGGCATCGCGGAGTGAACGATCCGAGCGCACGAATTCAAGAATTTCCGCTTTGGTCAACCAACGTTCGGCACTGTCGTGAATAAGCAACCGCGCGAGCCGACGGACCTCAAGCTTGTTGAGCGTTCCAACGAAGCCCAGCGCTCGCGGGTAACGCCTGTTGCGCCTGTAGCGGGGTTCGCCGTCGGGCGGCGGTGCCACCACCGTGACTTCGAGCGTGATGACGCCCTGGTCCAGAAAGCCGAGCGCATAGGCGCCCGCGCGCGTCAAATCAAGCTCGCGCTGGGTGTGGAAGGGACCGAAGTCATTGATGCGTACATGTATGGCACGATCGTTTTGAGGGTTCCGCACCAGCAGCTCTGTTCCATCCGGCAGGTTAGAGCTGGATGCGCGCGTTGGATCGCCAGCATCGAAGACCTCGCCGGAGGACGTGTACTTGCCGACATTGAAACGATCGACCGAGGGATGGTCGTAATAGGTTGTAAAAGTTTTGGTCGTCCTGCCGACCAGGCTTCTGGTTTCCGCTATCGTCTTCACACGGTGGCAGACTTTCTTGTAGCAGTGCGTTTCACCCGGTGACTTTGCCTCGGCGCGAAAGTGATTGCCGGAAAGCGTCATTGTTGCCGTGGCGAGCACAATGGCAAAGGCGTTGCACCCAAAAACGACAACGGCTGAAGAGCAACTTCTGCGTGATGCCGGGACGTGACCATAACCAAACTGGCGACGCGATACTCTCACTCGGACTGCTACCAACGCGCGGCGGGTAAGGTGAAACGCAAGAGACTCGCACCGGCCGGCCGTTGGCCGTTACCGCATGATCATCTCCCCCGCAGGGAAAACATTAGCATCGTGTTTTAAGTTGATACTGCGACAGGTGAAACGCGCAACGCAAGCTCGCGACAAGATCTGTTTTTCAGCTGGTCGCGAGAGTGAGTTGGGGGACACGGTTACCGCAGCAGGCAGACGCACTGCTCAGAGCACCAGCCATTCCGTGCAGCGAAGCGCCCAGTCTTCCGATAAAATGCTTTGATCATTTTCGATGTAAGCTGCGCCCATATCCGCAAGAACCGTTCGATCTTCCGCCAGCCGCTCTACGACGCACCAGCGGTTCCATTCCAGCGTTAAGCTCCAACGCGGCTCGCGGATATTGGCATCCGGCAACCGGTAGTGAAACGTCGGGCGGGGTTTGACCAGCTTGTCTGGAATCTTGCGGCGAACCCGGTCGGCATCAAGCCACAAGAACAGCGGCAACATGTCGAGCTCACGGTTCCGCGTTGGATTGTAGATCAGGTAGTCGTCGATCAACTGATCCTTATCCGGCCAGTATTCCTTTTTCAAAATGAGGTGGACGTAGGCTTTCGGAAACGGGTCGGCGAACGCCATAAAACGGCGGGCCATGTCAACGGAAATGATCGATCGGAGCCATTCCGACAGCAGAATCTCCGCCTTCAAAACGGCGAGGACCCAATGTGGATCCATGGTCGCAATCTCGGGATTGAGCTGGACGCCAAACGCATGCAGCAGGTTATCCCGGGTCCCCTGGGCGCCTTCCTGGCGCAAAGCCTCAAGGACGGCTTCCAGCTCCGGCAACCGCTCAACGTTAATCGGTGGGCAAATCACCTCGTAAGGAATGACCAATGAGCCGAGATCGCCATAAATCTCGCGCATGGCGTGGCTGAAGGTCTCCATCAGGCCTTGAAATCCTGAAGCGGTCGGCGCGACCTCGCCGGGCGCACGGTGGGCATATTGAGTATCGAGTTCGACCAGGAAATCACCAAGCCGGGTGTAGCGGATGTGGTAGCGGTGGGGGTCCTCGCAGTCGACGGCCCCCCCGTACAGATCAGCAATACGGCTGGCGACACGCGACGGGCTAACGGCAGCAAACTCTATCTCGACGCCGACTCGGCGACTATCGCCTCCGTAGTTTTTGTCGCGCGGCGGTAGCCGCAGCTTGGAAATCGAAGACATCGGATGCGGCAAGCCTCACTGCGAATGCCACCCTAACAGATCGGGAACTCTGTCGACCGCAAACTTAGATTGAAAGATATCGGCACGGCGAATCATTTACCAACTGTTAACCAAATCATCGTGAAGCTTCCCACTGCTGCAGCGGTCGGCTGGCAGACGCGGTTTGGGGGAGATTCGGTTTGGACGATGATCAAAGCTTGGGGCAGACGCTCGAAGCATGGCTTGATCACCTCAGGCATGAACGCGCGTGCTCGCCCAATACGCTGGAAGCCTATGCCCGCGATATTCAACAGTTTGCCGATTTTCTCAAGGCGGACTTGGGCCGCGAAGCCGTGCTTGCCGATCTTAGCACCTTGGATACTCGGGTTTTCCGTCGATTCATGGCCGCCCGGCGCAGGCGCGGTATTCAGTCGCGCTCGCTATCTCGAACCATGTCCGCGCTGCGTGCGTTTTTCGGCTGGTTAGAGAAACGCGATGTTCTAAAGAACCGCTCGGTCCTGCAGGTGCAGATGCCAAAGGTCCCGCACGGGGTGCCAAAGCCGCTGACAATCGAAAAAGCGCAGGCGGCCGTGGCACCGAGCATGAACCAGAAGATTGATTGGGTTGCCGCACGCGACACCGCCGTGCTGCTGCTGTTGTATGGCTGTGGGCTGCGTATTTCGGAAGCGCTCGGTCTCAAACGCCGTGACGCTCCGCTCAAGGACCGTGATAGCCTCATCATCAAGGGTAAAGGCGGCCGCCAGCGGCTGGTTCCGGTTCTGGCGATCGTTCAAGACGCCGTCACTGAATACGTGGAGCTGTGCCCCTACCCGCTTGATATGGATGAACCGTTGTTTCTCGGCGTGAAGGGGGGACCGCTTTCACCCCGCATTATCCAGCTCGCCATGCAACGGCTGCGAGAGCGGCTTGGACTGCCCGAAACAGCGACGCCTCATGCCCTTCGCCATTCCTTTGCCACGCACCTCTTGTCGGCTGGCGCTGATCTGAGGCAGATCCAGGAACTCCTTGGGCATGCTTCACTTTCAACCACTCAGATCTACACCGAGGTTGACCGGGAGCGCCTCTTGGCTGTCTATAACGCGGCTCACCCGCGGGCATGAGCCCGCTCCGTATTGAGGTAATCGCGTTGCCGAATATTAAATTGCATTACAATTGCAAGCCGTGGCTGTGGGCCGCCTTCCTGGGCAGCCTGGTCCTGCTCAACACAATTGATCCCGCCATCGCCGCCAAGAAGGCGACCTGCAGTGGCAGCAGTCTTATCGAGGAGATTCAGGCCGGCGATCCGGACGCATTTGCGGCCATCATGGCCGAATCTCAAAAGACTGAGAACGGCGACGCATTGCTGTGGAGGATCAGCAAGGCAGGAATTCCCGACTCTTACCTGTTCGGCACGGTGCATATGACTGATGACCGCGTCACGAAGCTCTCAAAACAGGTGAAAGAGGCGATCAGTGACGCCAAGGTCGTCGCACTCGAAGTTGCTGACACTTCGCCGACGGCAGTCTCCTCGGCGCTTGCGAACGCTCCATCGTTGATGATGTTCGATGATGGGCGGCGACTTGATCTGCTGGTTTCGCCAGAGCACTTCTCCAAAGTCAAAGACCAGCTCGAAGCGGCCCGCCTACCGAGCAAATTCGCACAACTGTTCAAGCCATGGGTCGTGAGCATGGTTATGGCGGTCAGCGAATGTGAGCGCAAACGAATGGAAGGCGGCAAGCCGGTCCTCGATATGCGCCTCGCCAACTTGGCGAGTGCCAAGTCGATCCCGGTCGTTGGTCTGGAAACGGTCCAGTCACAACTCGAAGCCGCGGCCTCCGTGCCGATGGAAGAGCAGGTTGCGATGCTGGGGCTGAGCTTGCAGTTCGCCGACCGTGCGGAAGATCTCAGGGAGACCATCCTGCAGCTTTACCTGGCCAGGCAGCTTGGTGCGCTGTTGCCTTTACAGAAAGCTCTCGCAAAGCGTTACGGCATCAAGGACACCGAGTTTGCCGGTTTCAGGTCACGAATGGTGGATCAAAGAAACCGGAAGATGCGAACACATGCGCTGCCGCTTCTCGCCAAAGGCAACGTGTTCATTGGCGTCGGTGCCCTGCACCTCATCGGAGAGGACGGTCTTGTCGCGCTTCTCAGAAACGCCGGCTATACGCTCGAACCGGTCGAGTAATCCGCGCGACCCGAGCGGACGCGAGCGTCGAAAGCAAACAGAGTGTCCCGTTTGCGCAGAATGAAGAGAGCGATCAATGCTCCAAGCACCGGCAGCGCCGCCCAGAACAGGATATTGGGACGCGCCCAAGGGTCCATGTACTTCGCCCAGCTTGCAAGTGTCGAGGCGGCATGCATCACGACAACCGCGCCATACGTCCAGGTACGGAAGGCGCCGGCCGCGAACGCCAGCACCAGGGCGAGCTGCACAATTCCGATCAACGCAATGACCACCGTGCTGTCCAAAGGCAGGTAGAACTTGGAAAAGGTCCTGAGCGCGGCATCGGGCCCAAGGATCTTATCAAGCGCCCACACCAACAAAAAGGCAGCCGCCGACCAGCGGATGATCAACAAAGCAAGCGCGAGTTCCGGATCATCCTTGTCCTGCATGGACATCTTCCCTCTGGCTGCCCCGATCAGACCGTCGGCTCACCCGGCAAAGCGATTAGCGATGAGCACAGTCGCCGCCGCCGTCACCGCGCTGACACCCGCGCCCCATGCCATGTCGACAAGCGCAATGTTGATGGGGAAGCCCTTCACGACGGCGAGGTTGGTGAGATCATAAGTCGCATAAGCGACGAGCCCGAACATAGCCCCCATCATGGCCGCCTTCTGCCAGTCACCGTTTGCCAGCGCCGGCTGGACGACGAACACAAACAGCCCAATCGAGTAGATCACGTAGAACCCGAAGGCGGCGGCCATGTTGATATTCTCGGCCATCAAGGCGCCGAGGCCGTTGCGATAGAAATCGCGCGCGATGACCCCTATCCAGAGCAGGTCCAGGACCAGTAAGATGCCCGCCATCGTCAGGTAGGGCATGATGAGCTTTGCCATTGTGCCGCCATTTGTGAGTTACTCGGAGTACACTACGGCGCGGCACTGCAAGGCGACCAGCTCAGTTCAAAAAAAGCTGACTGAATGCGCTGATGATCGGCGGCAGACATGCTTCACATATGGATTGGACGCTTGTCCACCGCCAAAGCGGCTTCTTTGACGGCTTCGGTCAGTGTCGGGTGGGCGTGGCAAGTCCGGGCGAGGTCTTCGGCGGAGCCGCCGAATTCCATGATCACGGCGGCCTCGGCGATCAGCTCGCCGACGTGGGGGCCAACCATGTGCACCTGTCTCTTATACACATCTGACGCTGCCGACGAACGCGT
>JARFQY010000350.1 GCA_029287535.1 Filomicrobium sp. | reverse complement strand
ACACCGATAGCGACACCCGCAGCAAACGCCCCCTCACGCCCGCCTGTTCGGTGGAGAAGGCCATTCGATGGATCGCTTTCGACACTTCGCGAGTTAGCGCTTTGGGCATTTGCCGGCCCACCAAGAAGTAGCGCCGCAAGGACAGCACCGATCACAACTTCTTTCATCGTAAAGCTCCTCGGAACAATAGACTAACTTACCTGCTCGAGTTCGCGCCTCAGCGAGGCTTAAAGAGAACCGATGGTCCTTTATCTGATTCGCGACCATCGCGCTGTCGGTCGTGTGTCGACTGACGTCGAAGCGGCGCGAGCCGCAAAGCTTCTTCCAGGCGCCGCGCCAGTAGACCCGCTCTATCGGGTCCGGCGTAACAACTTGGATCGTGATCAAGTGAAGCCACCGACGAATCCGTCATCGCACCCGCCTTTCCGTTTCTGAGGATACGGCGGACGTGGCGTTGCGGCAGCGATAGGACTGGATAAGAAAGGCTGCGAATGTCGGCTTTCTCCGGTGCGCCCCGAACGCGCGAAACACCTGTGGAGGAGGGTTCCCCCAGCGAGTTGTCGAGTGAGCTGGTAGCTGACGGGCGGCGTGGCCGGGTAACCGGCTCCGTCGAAGCCGCCACACAAAAGCCGCCGTGGGCGGTTGAGCGAGCGTGCGTGCCGTAACGCAAGTGAAGCCTGAGCAGGCCTCGAAAGTGACAATGCGGATGCCGACCCGCCCAGAGAACGGGGAAGGCCGCGGTTGGCGCGTTGTCGCACGACAACCGGAGGGCCCTTCGGATTCCACCTTGCGGTGGACACCCTACTCATTGGTGCACAAGGTCTACAGCAGAACGAACCTGGCGTTCGCGTGGGAGAGGGTGCGCAGGAACAAGGGTGCGAGAGGCATCGACGGCGAGGAGCTGGAGCCGTTTGAAGCCTGTCTGGAAGAAAAACTGGACTGTAAACCTGGGCGGTCCACGGGTTGACGTGCAAGCGCCACTGCTACATGAGTCTATCTTATATTTCCCGATTTCACTCAGAATGGCGTTGTCACGGCGGCGCGGATCCCATGGGCGCTGTGAATGATAACCATATCTCTAGCATGCCGCACCTGCAGACTTGGCTTGAACGTCATGGGCTAGAAGACCAGCTCGACGTACTGGCCCAGAACGATATTGAGATTGGATTGCTTGAGGAGCTGACGGAGGAAGATCTTCGTGAAATGGGCTTCTCAATCGGGCAGCGGCGCCGCTTCTTCAGGGCGCTGGATCAGGATCCTCCCAGCAATTGCCTAAGCGTGGCGCCAGCGGATACCGGCTCTCCGATCGAGCCTACAGCTGAGCGGCGTCAGATGACGGTGATGTTCTGCGACCTCGTGGGGTCAACGGAGATCGCCGCCGAGTCCGACCCAGAGGCGACGAGCGAGCTGCTGCAGCGCTACACGGCAGAGGTCTCTCGCGCGATAGTCGAGCACGGCGGCCACGTCGCGAAATTCCTTGGCGACGGCGTGCTCGCCTATTTCGGTTGGCCGCGCGCAGATGAAGACGCCGCCGCGCGTGCGGTAAAGGCCGGACTCGCGGCCGTCGCGCGGGTGAGGAAGCTCGATTCCGCGCGCGGGCCGCTGACGGCGCGGGTCGGTATCGCGACGGGACCGGTCGTTGTCTCGGACCTCATAGGCGAGGGCGCGAGCGAGCGCGGTGCGATCGCCGGGCCGACGCCCAACCTCGCCGCCCGTCTCGAGGCCTGCGCCGAACCGGGCGAGGTCGTGATCCACGATGTGCCCCGCCGCCTGACCGGTGCGCTGTTCGAGCTCGAGCCGCGAGGAGCGGCGCATCTCAAGGGGTTCTCCGAGCCCGTCGAGATCTGGCGCGTCCTCGGCCCGGCGCGCGAGGCCACGCGCTTTGATGCCCGCCGGAGCGGTCGGCTGACGGCCTTCGTCGGCCGCGAGAGCGAAAGCAGCCTGCTTGCTGACCGCTGGCGCCGCGCGCGGGACGGAGAAGGGCAGGCGGTTCTGCTCTCGGGCGAGGCGGGGATCGGGAAGAGCCGGATCCTTCGGGAGTTCCGCCGGATGCTCGCCGCGGATGGGGAGACGACGCTGCTCCAGCTCCAATGCTCGCCCGACGAGGTCGACACCGCCTTCAGTCCCTTCGCGCGGGAGCTGGCAGCCGGCGCGGGTATCGCGCCGGGCGACCCCGCCGAGCGGCAGGCCGAGCGCTTCGACGCGCATCTTCGCACCCTCTTCGCCGACCCGGCGCTGGCGGGCGCGCTGCTCTCCGGACTGGTCGGCCTGTCCGCGGAACGATACCCGCCGCTCGAGATGGCATCACAGCGCAGGCAGCAGGCGACGATCCATCACCTTGCCGAGCGGATCCAGGCGCTCGCCCGAGACGTGCCGGTCGTGCTGCTCGCGGAGGACCTGCACTGGGCCGATCCGTCGAGCCTCGCGACCCTGGACGCTCTGGTGGCCGGGCTCGACGACGCCGCGGTCCTCGTCGTCGCAACGACCCGCCCCGGGTTCCAACCCGACTGGATCCACCACGGCAGCGCGACCTTCTATTCGCTCAATCGGCTCTCACGCGAGGCGGGGCGGGCCATAACTGTCGCGGTCGCCGGCGGCAAGGCGTTGCCCGACGAGGTGGTAACGCAGATCATCGCACGCACGGACGGGGTGCCCCTCTTTGTCGAGGAGCTGACCAAGGCGATCCTAGAGGCAGGGCTGCTCCGCGAGTTTGAGGACCGTTTCGAGTTGAACGGGCAGCTGCCTGTCCTCGCCATCCCCTCAACGCTGCAGGACTCCCTCATGGCGCGCATCGACCGCATGGCGCCGATCAAGCAGGTGCTCCAGGCGGCGGCCTGCCTCGGGCGGGAATTCGAGCGCGATTTGCTGGCCGAGGTCGTGGACCGCCCCCCGGCCGAGCTCGCCGACGCGCTCGAGCAGCTGATCGAGGCCGAGCTTGTCTTCCGCCGCACCCGGGCGGGCGGTGACCGCTTCATCTTCAAGCACGCCCTCGTGCAGGATGCGGCGCAAGCCACGTTGCTGTCCGGCCAGCGCCAGGTGCTGCACCAGCGCATTGCCGACGCGCTGGAGCGCCAGGGCGGGACGGACCAGGCCGTGCTGGCACGCCACTGTCTGGAGGCAGGCCATGCTCAGCGCGCGGCCAAACTCTATCTTGAGGCGGGAAACGCCTCGATGTCGGCGAGCGCCCTCGACGAGGCAATCAGCGCCTTCGAGAAGGGGCTGGAGGCACTCGGCGGTGTCGAGGCGGAGGCCCGACGCGACCGTCTCGAGCTTGGCCTGCGCGTCGGTCTTGGCACGACCCGGATGGCCCGCTTCGGCTGGGCGCACGAGGCAGTGGCCGAGGCGATGGAGCCCGCCGTTGAGCTCGCCGGGCGGTTCGGTGACAGCGATGCGCTCTGCTCCCTCCTGTGGGGTCTGTGGGTCCATTTCCAGACGCGTGCCGAATTTCCCCGCGCCTGGCACTGGCTCGCCCGTCTCGAGGACCTCTCCGCGGATGCGCCGGGATCGGACCTCGCCATCGTCAAGGACATGTCCGTGGGCTGCCAGCACTTCTGGGAGGCCGATTATGCGCGCGCGCTTTTTCATACCGACCGGCTCGCCGCCGTCTATGACCGCGACCGGCACAGCCGCATCACGCGGCTGACGAACCATGACCCGCTTGTCTTTTCGCAGCACTGGGCCGGAAGCCTCGCCGACTGGATTGCTGGGTATCCGGACCGCTCGGTTGAAAGGATGGAGGAGGCGCTGACCCTCGCCCGCCGGATAGGCCACCCCTTCAACCTCGTCTTCGCGCTCACAGCGGGCGTCACTGCGCTTTACTATCTCGGCCGCGGCGAGGCACTGCTCGCCTGCAACGATGAGGCGGCCGAGGTTGCGGCGCGCGAGGCGCTTGGCCCCTTCTCGGAGCATGTCAACATCTTACAGTGGCGCGGGGCGGCGATGCTGCTGCGCGGCGACCCTCAGGAGGCCTACCGCCTGGTGAAAACCGGCAACGACTTCTGGTCGGCAAGCGGCGGGCGCATTTGCACTGCCATGTTCCGTAGCTGGATCGCGGAAGCGCTGGTCGCGCTCAGTCGCTTCTCCGAGGCCCGCACGCTCAACGAGTCGAACATCGCGCATTGCCGGCAGACCGGGGATCGGTACATGGAGCCCGAATGCCTGCGCCTGAGGGGCGCCTTTCTCGCTGCGGCTGGCGCCGATCCGACGGAGGTCGAGGCGAGCTTCCGCGAGGCGATCCGGGTGGCGGAGGAGCACGGCGCCCAGTCTTGGCGGCTGCGAGCTGCGACCTCGCTGGCCGACCTGCTCGTCGATCGAGAGCGACGATCCGAGGCGGAGGCCGTCCTGGCACCAGCGCTGGAATACATCGAAGGCGGCTCGTCTACCTGCGACGTTCGCCTCGCCCACGGCCTCCTCGAGAAGATCGGATAGCTTTGGCTCTCAGCTAAGTCGCAATGCTTTCTGCGTAGTCTGGGCAGCGTAATGGTCGCCTAACGACCTAACCGCTAACGAAGCCAACGACGCGCGCGCATTCCCATCAAGGCGACGACCCGCGAGAGCCGATCAAGTCGGCTGGATATATATCAGCGACATCCGATATCTAGCGAAGATCTCGTTTTGCCGTCGACAGATCCGGCAGCGTTCGGCTCGTCTAAGCGATCGGCTCTGTCCGCAATCCCAGGCTCTAAGGCCGTTTCCGGCGTGCCGAGATCGGCGAGGATTGTGATCCACGGGGGAAGACACCCCGAAAGTCTTTCAAAACCTGACTTACGCCCGATTGGCTGACGCCGAATGTTGTCGGTGGGCGGTCAGGCCATGTCGCCGATACGGCCAACGCCGCCTTCCAAACTCGTCGTCATGTTGCTGGCAGGCCTGTAGTTCGTTACGCTATGCACAACGTCGCTCCGGGTAAGGCTCTCACTTGAACCCTACTCGCTAGAAGCAACGATCTATTGGGAGGCATTCAGAATGAGGCGTCGTCAATTCCTTACAGCCGCATCGAGCATCTCAGCCGCCGGCGCGCTTAGCGCGACGCTGCCGGCTCCAGCGATCGCGCAGAGCAGAAAAGAAATGGTGGTTGTCTCCAGCTGGGGGCGCGACTTCCCCGGCGTTGGAACGGGAGCGCAACGTCTTGCTAAACGGATCGAAGAGGTTTCGAACGGTAGCTTTAAGGTGAACTATTTCGCGGCGGGTGAACGCGTCGGCGCATTTGATGTGTTCGATGCAGTCGCCGACGGGAATGCGCAAGCGTATATCTCGGCAGAATACTACTGGAAGGGCAAGCACCCCGGCTTCGCGTTCTTCACGTCGGTACCGTTCGGGCTGACGTACACCGAGATGTCTGCATGGATTCACCACATGGGTGGCCAAGACCTCTGGGATAAGCTTTCGGCGGACTACGGAATCAAGTGTATTCCCGCAGGCAACTCGGGCGTTCAGATGGGAGGCTGGTTTAATAAAGAGATTGAGAGCGCCGAGGACTTGAAAGGCTTGAAGGTTCGCATGCCCGGTCTTGGCGGCGACGTCATGGCGAAGCTTGGTGCATCGCCCGTCTCACTGCCGGGTGGTCAAATCTACGAGAATTTGATTTCCGGCGCGATAGATGCCGCAGAATGGGTTGGTCCCTGGAATGATTATTTCATGAAATTCTATGAGGCGGCCAAATACTACTATTATCCAGGTATGCATGAGCCAGGTGGTTTTGCTTCATTCGGCTTCAATGCTAGCTGGTGGAGCAGTCTTCAGAAAAGCGAACAGGCGATGTTAACTGCTGTGGCTCAAGCGGAGAACGATCACCTTATGGCGGAATTCAATGCAAACAATGGAATTTATCTCGACAAGCTAATTGACGAACATGGCGTAAATTTGCGCAGGTTCAATGATGACGTTTATGATGCTTTCGGACGAGCAGCGCAAGAAGTGTTCATTTTGACGCGCGATCACAGCTCCCTCGCAAGGGAAATATACGATAGTTTTGTGAAAGCCCGAACGGATGTTGGGCGGTGGAAGAATTTATCAGAAGCTAGTTATTATACTCAACGAAATCGCGTTCTCGGCGTGCAATGACGCTCGACGACTTTACCTCTGCGCCAGATTTGGGTGGGGCAAAGCACGCCTGCCAGGAATCTGACTGCCCACCTGCATAGGAGCGAGCATTTCGATGGCACAAGAGAAATTACCTAGACGTCTGGCCGTCATTCTGCACGCCGACGTTGCTGGATACAGCCGACTAACCGGGGCAGACGAAGACCTGACCCTCCGACGCTTGAGGGACTCCTTGGGCCTTATTGCCACGGCAGTCACTGACTATCGTGGTCGGGTCGTAAACTACGCTGGCGATGCTGTTCTGGCTATTTTTGACGCGGCGTCAGACGCTGTGACGTGCGCCACGGATTTTCAAACCGCCCTAATAGACCGCAATGCGCCGTTTGATGACGAGGAGAAACTTGAGTTCCGCGTTGGCATCAATCTCGGTGACATTATAGAAGATGGTTCGGACATCTATGGTGATGGCGTCAATATCGCGGCCCGGCTCGGTACTCTGGCGCCTCCCGGCGGCGTCTGCGTTTCGCAAGCCGTGCGGAATGCAGTTGGGCCCCACGCGCCAGGCAGATTTCTCGACATCGGATCGCAGAATCTGAAGAATATTGCGAGGCCAGTCCGTGCTTTTATACTTGATGCCGCCGATCAGTTTGGAGCGCAACCGCAAGCCGCGATTGGGCTGGCGGACCAGCAACCGGTCCGGTATTGCTCTGCCGTCGACGGGATCACTCTCGCCCACACCGAAGTTGGATCAGGATACCCAATGGCGGTTGCGGGCGCCTGGATAACGCATCTCGAGCGCGAATGGGACGATCCGGGTTGGAGACATTATGTAGGTGGCTTGGCTCAGAATTTTCGTGTCATTCGCTACGACCAGCGCGGCAACGGTATGTCGGATTGGAAAGGTGTAGACATCGAATTTGAGCGAATGGTGGATGATCTGGGAACAGTCATCAACGAGTATGCTCTCGACAAGGTTGCTGTGTGGGGAAGTTCCCAAGGCGCGGCGGTCGCCACAGCTTATGCCGCTCGAAACCCTGATCGAGTTTCGCATTTGATTTTGTATGGGGGCTATGCGCGCGGTCGACGGCGGCGGGGAGATCCTGATGCAACAGCCGAAAGCGAGGCGCTCGTTACTCTGATCCAGCAGGCATGGGGACGAGAAAACCCTGCAATTCGGCAAGCTATGACTTCAATGCTCATGCCTAATGCTACAGCGGAGGAGGCGGTCTGGTTCAATAACTATCAGCGAGACTGCGCTCCAGCGGCAAACATCGCTCGTTACCGGGAGGTCTTCGATAGCATTGATATCACCAACGAGTTGTCTCAGGTCTCCTGCCCGACGCTGGTGCTGCATTGCGTCGGCGACGCGGTGGCGCCGCTTGCTGAGGGCAAACTTCTTGCTGCGCGTATCCCGAACGCCCAGCTCGTCACGCTAAACAGTGATAGCCACATGATGAGCGAGCGTGATCCAGAATTTCCTCGCTGTTTGGAAGCTGTGCGCCGGTTTATGGCCTCCGTAATGGAAAGTCGGACGCATTAGGCGCTATGTCTACCAGCCCTCCGTTTGCCTGCGCCGATGATGGATTTTGACCTGAGGTCAACCCGACTTCGGAAGGATTGGGGATTCGGGCGCCGCTTGCGTATCTAGTGGCATCTTCTCTAATCGCCTGCTCACTCGTCGCATTGGGCGAAGCATCGGATGGCTGATGTGCGCTCATGAGAACGGCGGACATCTCCCGATCCGCTTGAGTGCTTGCGACGTTTCCCCGGTTGTCGTCTTGTTGGCGACATGCAACGATTGGGTAGTCCTGCTTCGAAAATCAATTTGATGAAATGTATGGAGGCTTGCATTGGGCTCCTTGCGGGATTGGCTAGAGTCAGTTGGCCTGGATCAGTACGCCGATACCTTCGAGCAAAACGACCTCGAATTAGATGTGCTCGCTGATTTGAGTGACGATGAGCTCAAAGAACTCGGGGTCAGTCTGGGCCATCGCAAGCGGCTTCGGAGATCGCTGCGCGAACGCGGTTCGCTAAGTAAGCCAGTTGCTGCTGAGCCTTCGGATGAGGACGCACTCGAGCCTCAAGCCGAACGCCGGAACGTGACCGTGATGTTCTGCGACTTGGTTGGTTCCACTGCCCTTGCTGAGAGTATGGACCCAGAAGCGTTTCGCGACCTGCTCGGCGTCTACCACAATGCTGCCAGAGAGCCCATTCGCCGTTACGGTGGTCATATCGCGCGCTACCTTGGCGATGGTCTTCTTGTCTTTTTTGGCTTTCCTCGGGCAAGGGAGGACGACGCGATCCGAGCCGTCCGGTCGGCACTCGAAATCGTTCACTCAATAGAAAATCTGACGAATGTCGATCTAAAGGTAAGATTGGGGCTCGCCACTGGGATTGTTGTTGCAGGAGATATCTTCGGAACGGACCGTTACGAGGAGCATACCGTTCTCGGAGATGTTCCCAATCTCGCTGCACGTCTACAGTCCTCTGCTGAGCCGAATACGGTCCTCATCGCCGAGTCGACCCATCAGCTGGTGCAAAACACAGTTGCTGTGGAAGAACAGCCGCCGATGTTGCTCAAGGGAATTACCAATCCCGTCAAGGCTTACCGCGTATCCGGACTAAGCGACACGGCAAACCAAGCCAGAGGTGTGGGAAGTCACAGACTGGGCGGAATTTTTGGACGTGAGGGTGAGCTGGCGCTAATTGCCAGCCGTTGGGGACTGGCGCGTCGCGGCTCAGCTCAGGTGGTTCTAATTTCTGCAGATGCCGGTGTCGGCAAATCTCGCCTAGTCAGACAGGTCCGAGAAGACACCAAGACCAGTTCCCGCACCGTGATCCCCTTTTATTGCTCACCTTACCAATCTCATACACCGTTTTTTCCAGTAGCTGAAGCTATTTCGCGCGGCGCCGGAGTTACGCCTCGCGACAGCGGTCAACAGATAACCGAAAAGCTTCGTCGGTTTCTTGAGGCGCTGGAACACCCACAGGAGGACGGAGTGTCAATGCTCTGTTCAATTCTGGGCATCTCGGTCCCTGAAGCGCTTCCGGCAAACCCAGAGGAACGACGCCGTAAGACACTTAACTTTCTGTCGGAGCTCATTGTTCGTTCGGCTCAGCGTGAGACGTCGCTCATTGTCATCGAAGACCTGCACTTTGCTGATCCCAGTACTATTGAATTGATTTCATTGATTATTCATCGGCTCGATCAGACGCCCACGCTTCTTCTAATGACGTTTCGACCCAGCTTCGAGCCACCTTGGAAAGTGCTTCCCCATGCCACGTTGATCGCGATGAACCATTTAACAAGTGATGAGTCGCGTCATCTTGTCAGAGCAGTTGCGGGTAGCAAACATCTTCCCCCCGAATTGGAAGATGAGATCATTTTGCGTTGCGACGGCGTTCCACTTTTTATCGAGGAACTGACAAAATCCGTCGTGGCAACGATTGACCAAGCTGCAAATCGTATCGCGATACCGATGACCTTGCGCGATACACTGGCTGCGCGGCTTGACGCCACCGGTCGAGCAAAGCATGTGGCACAAGCAGCCTCGGTCATCGGCCGTGAATTCAGCTATCGTGTCCTGGACGGGCTTGTCCCTGGACATGACGGCTTGGCGGAAGATCTAGAGTTGCTTGAGACTGCAGAGCTTCTCACCAGGCGCGGAGAAATTCCAGAGGCAAGCTATCTGTACAAGCATGCATTGGTCCAGGAGGCAGCATACGAACGCCTTCTACTCACGGATCGCCGCTCTAGCCACTTGGCGCTAGGCGAGCAACTCGCGCAGCGATCCAACGAGCTAGCGGCGACGCCAGGCGTTATCGCGCTCCACTTTGAACGGGGTGGCGAACTCAATCGCGCACTTGAAT
>JARFQY010000310.1 GCA_029287535.1 Filomicrobium sp. | reverse complement strand
GTGATCTGCAACGGCGAAGTTGTTACGACGGCGCTGGCGGAGAGATTCAACAAGCGGCTGCCACACGTTTCTCTCGTCAATGACTACTCGATCTCGGAGTGCCATGACGTCGCGACAGTGGAGCTCCGCACGAGCTCGCTAAAGTCCGCGAGCCGTTATCTGCCGGTCGGCCGGCCCAGGAGCTACGTCAATGTCTACTTCCTCGAGAACGAGCTAAATCCGGTAGCAGTCGGCACACCGGGAGAGGTGTATATCGGCGGTGACGGCCTCGCACTTGGCTATCTCAGCAACACGTCGGAGACCGCCTTACGCTTCCTGGACGATCCGTTCGCGCGCCCCTGTTCGGGCCGGGGGCCCGCGCGAATGTTTCGCACCGGCGATACTGGACGTCTCCTACCCGGTGGCGAGATTGAGATAACCGGACGCTCGGACTTTCTCATCAAGCTACGCGGATACTCGATCGTGCCCGCCGCCGTTGAAGCGGAAATTCGTTCCTTCGATGCGATCACCGCAGCGGTTGTGATGGCCATTGACGACGAGGTGACGGGGCAACCCGATTATCTTGCCGCCTTCGTTGCTGGTGACGGAGAAGCGCCGTGCGAAGTTCAACTGCACAAACTGCGCAACGACCTGAAAGCGCGCCTGCCTCATTACGCAATTCCCAAAGTTTTTGTCCCACTTGAGCAGCTGCCCATTGATCCCGGCACCGGCAAGGTGAATCGGCGGGCGCTCCCCGTTCTGGCGCCGGTCGCTGCCGACACGCCGTTTGCCAATGGTCCGACTGACCGCATCGCGAAAGACGCCGCCGCAAGAATCCGAACCATCTGGAAGCGCGTTCTTGGCGTAGCCCGCGTTCGACCAAGCGATAACTTCTTTGATCTTGGTGGACACTCATTGCTTGCCACGGAAATGACGCGGGCGGTCGTTGGTGAACTCGGTGTTGAGGTCGACGTGATTGACGTCTTTGACCATCCGACAGCGGCTGCATATAGCGAACACGTTCTCCGTGCGGCGGACGCGGGGGAGGCAAAAAGGCGCCGGCGGCACCGTCACGCTCACAATGCCCAGGGAAGGGAGATCGCGGTCATTGGCATGGCTGGACGCTTCCCGGGTGCCGATAACGTTGAAGAGCTCTGGCGGCTTGTCCAGGACGGGCGTACGGCCGTCCGCCAGTTTGATGACGCCGAACTTATCGAGCGCGGTGTGCCGGCCCGTTTGATCGACGATCCCCACTACATCAAGACCGGCGCCATCTTGGAGGATGTTTGTTCGTTTGATCCTCGGTTCTGGGGTTTAAGCGAGGCCGAAGCGACGATTATGGACCCGCAGCACCGGCTATTCCTGGAAAGCTGCTGGCATGCCCTCGAGTCGGCCGGGCACCGGCCGCAAGATGGCAACGGAAAGATCGGCGTGTTCGCTGGATGCTACCTGCCGGGTTATCTTATTCATCATCTCGGCACAGATACCCATTTCGATGCCTCTCAACCTGCCCGTGTCCATCTCGCCGAAATCGGTAATGACAAGGACTACCTGGCAAGCCGCACCGCTTATCTGATGAACCTGCACGGGCCGGCAATCGGGGTGCAGACATCTTGCTCGACCGGCCTTGTGGCGATTGCACAGGCGGCATCGGCGCTGCGCGATGGCCAATGCGACATGGCACTGGCAGGTGCGGCATCAATTATTTTTCCTCAGGGCGGATTTGTCGGAATCGACGGCCATGTCGGGACACGGAGCGGGGTTTGTCGCGCCTTCGACGCGGCGGCCGATGGTACGATCCTCGGCGATGGTGTGGGTGTTGTTGTACTCCGCCGGCTTGACGAGGCGCTGGCGGACGGCGACGCGGTACTGGCCGTTATCAAGGGATACGCCATCAATAATGACGGTGCGTCCAAGGCAGGGTATTCGGCGCCTAGCGCAGCGGGACAAGCCGCCGTCATATCGAGTGCGCTCGACATGGCGGACGTTTCCGCGCGGTCTGTTGGCTACGTTGAAGCGCACGGCTCAGGCACTCAGCTTGGCGACCCGATAGAGGTGCGTGGCCTGGCTCAGGCATTTCGCGGTTATAGCGAAGAGACAGGGTTTTGCGCGCTCGGCTCCATCAAACCAAACATTGGCCACTCTAATATCGCCGCGGGTGCCGCGGGGTTTATCAAGGCAGTGCTGGCAGTACGCGACGGAGTGATCCCTCCGGTGGCCAACTTTACGCAGCCGAATTCGGAGTTGAGGCTGGACACCACACCTTTCAGGATCCCCGTCGCCACTGAGCCTTGGCAATGCCAGGATAGCCTGCCACGGAGAGCTGGTGTGTCCAGCTTCGGTATTGGCGGCACGAACTGTCACATTCTCATTGAGCAGTCGTCGTCAATGACTGAGACGCCTGCGGCCCCTTCCACAACTCCGTTGGTCCTGCCCATTTCCGCCAAGACCGGCAACGCCGTGCGAAGGGGCGTCGAGAACCTTGCTGAGCATCTGCGCCAACACCCTGCCGCGCCACTTTTTGATATCGCTTCGACGCTGCAGTCCGGACGCGAGCCTTTCAAGCATCGTGTCGCGGTTTGCGCAGAAACACCCCAGGCGGCGGGTAAAGCCCTTGTTGAACGCCTCAAGGATCGTCGGCTTGCGGAAACGCCGGCAAGAGCGGAGGGCGGAGTCGCCTTTGTTTTTCCGGGACACGGATCGCAATACGCGCGAATGGGTTCGGGCCTCTATCATTCAAACGCGACCTTCCGGAACCACTTTGATCGCTGCGTAGCTGCGTTCGCATCACTTCTTGAGCGGCCGCTTACGGATGTGCTTGAGG
>JARFQY010000284.1 GCA_029287535.1 Filomicrobium sp. | reverse complement strand
TTGACCGAGGCCAGGATCATCTTGGGATTAAGCTCCATGATCCGTTCCCAGGCAAACCCCATGCGGTCAAGCGCGCCGGGCCCGAAGTTCTCGACCATCACGTCCGATTCACGGATCAACTTTTCGAGGACTTCCTTACCTTCAGGTGTCTTGGTGTTGAGCGAGATCGAACGCTTGTTACTGTTGAGCATAGTGAAGTAGAGTGCGTCGGCGTCGGGAATGTCACGCAGCTGGTTGCGCGTCACGTCACCGGAGCCCGGACGCTCGACCTTAATAACGTCGGCGCCGAACCAAGCTAATAACTGTGTGCAAGCCGGTCCGGCCTGAACATGCGTGAAGTCGATAATTTTGATACCTTCAAGAGCTTTGCTCATGGTGGTCTTCTCCAAACTCCGCCAGGGGCATTGAGGAGCCGTCCGTCTCACACCGGCCGGCTTGAGCGGGGGTGGCGCCACTAGCCCTGGAGCCACCCCCGTTACGATGTAAAAAGCCGAGTATTCCAGGCTTTACTTGTACATGGTCTGGTTCTTCGTTCCCGGAGCGTATTCGCTTGGGTCAACCCAGATATTCACGACGGCCGAGCGCCCGGTCTTCGCGATCGCTTCACGCGCCCGGTGCAGGGCCGGCTGGATGTCCTCAGCGTCACGGACTTCCTCGCCATAGCCGCCAAGCATCTCCGCGAATTTCGAGAACGGGATGTCGCCAAGCAGGTTACCGACGTTGCCGCGCTGCTCTCCATACTTGGAGATCTGTCCATAACGGATTTGGTTCATGGCCGAGTTGTTACCGATGACCGCGAGATAGGGCGCGCCAAAGCGGTTGGCCGTTTCCATATCGAATCCGGTCATGCCGAACGAACCATCTCCGTAGTAGCAAAGCACTTCCTTATTGGGATGAGCCAGCTTCGCAGCCAGAGCGAAGCCTGTACCCACACCAAGTGAACCAAGCGCTCCAGGGTCCATCCACTGGCCGGGTCCACGAGGACGTACCGCTTGCGCGGAGATCGTAACAACGTCACCACCGTCCCCGATGTAGATCGTATCCTCGCCCAGGAACTCATTGATTTCCCAGGCGACCCGGAACGGATGAATCGGCGAGCGGTCGGACGTGAACAGCGGCATCAGCTTTTCGAGCGCAACGGCTTCCGCCTCACGCAGTTTCGCCATCCACTGTTTGCGCGCTTGCCGCTTGCCGTTATCAATCTTCGCTGACGCCGCATCAAGCACCGCACCGAGGATCGCCCCTGGATGACCGACGAGGCCGAGCGAGATATCACGGTTCTTGCCGACCGTCTTGTAATCAAGGTCAATCTGGACAAGCTGCAAATCGTTCGAGATCCGCTTACCGTATCCCATACGGAAATCAAACGGCGTTCCAACAATGACAATGACATCGGCGTTCTTGAAAGCGAGCGACCGTGTCCTGTCGAAGTGATGCTCATCACCTGGCGGAAGCATGCCACGGCTTGCGCCGTTGAAGTAGCCGGGGATGTCGAGGCCACGCAGAAGAGCAATGGCTTCATCCTGGCCACGAGCCGTGAACACCTGCTGCCCGAACAGAATGGCTGGACGCTCGGCATTGACGAGAAGGTCGGCAAGCTTCTCGACGTCATTGGGATCGCCGACGGACCTGACTGAAGCACGATAGGCGCCGGGCTTGGGGACGACCGCCGTATCGATGTGAACTTCTCGGTCAAGCACATCGCGGGGGATCTCAAGATACGCAGGGCCGTATGCGCCCGCGAAGCACTCGCGCGCCGCCATGGAAATCATGTCCGCGACACGTTCGGTTGAACGGACGCTATCGGAAAACTTGGTGATCGGCCGCATCATTTCGGTATGTGGCAGATCCTGCAGTGACCCCATCCTGTGCTGCGTCAGCGAACCTTGTCCGCCAATGTGAATGACCGGGCTTTCCGAACGAAATGCCGTTGCGACGCCCGTGACGGCGTTGGTGCAGCCCGGACCCGCCGTGGTAACGACGCAGCCAAGTTTGCCCGTCTGTCGGGCATAGCCGTCCGCCGCATGTGCGGCGACTTGCTCGTGCCGCACGTCGATGATCCGGATCCCTTCATCGATGCATCCATCATAGATATCGATGATGTGCCCACCACACAGCGTGAAGATGGTATCGACGCCCTCATTCTTCAGGGCCTTCGCAGCGAGCCGTCCGCCGGAAACAATGTTAGGGTCGGAACTTTTCTGGGCCAGGGTGTCGTCGGCCGTGTTGGTCACCGAAGCGGTGGTTGTTGCCGCCATTTGCAGCCTCCCATTTGATTGTGGGCTTGAGGCCCGATTATGCTGGCTTCATTCAATGTCCACGTAGCGTTCGACGTGGTTTCGCAGCTTCATCGTGTGCTCGCACACCAGCCGGCCAGCTCGTACAGCATCGCGGGCCTCGAGGGCCTCGATGATCTCCTTGTGGTCTCCAATCGAGCGCTTTGCCCGGTCCTTTTCGAAGATGGCTCTATTCCTGATCGCGCGAACATGCACGAACAGTCCATCCGTGATGTCGTTGATCAGCTCGTTCTTGCCGAGCCCGATTATGGCTTGGTGAAACTCGATGTTTGCGTCTGAATACTCGCCCATACGCCGCGCCACCGCGTCCTGGCTGAATTCATCGACCAGGTCGTGCAGAGCGGCGATCTCTTCATCACTGGCCACTTCACACGCAAGTTTCGCGGCCATGCTTTCGAGCGCCGCCCAAACGGTGATCATTTCCATGATCTCCGCCTTGGTTTTGCGCACGATAAAAATCCCACGCCGCGCAACAACCCGAACAAGACCCTCTTGGTCGAGCTGCGCCAGCGCTTCTCGAAGCGGCGTCCTTGAGATTCCAAACCGTGCCGACAGATCGCGTTCGTCCAGCCGCAGCTCGACTTTGCTGTCGTAGATGTTCATCTCAGTGATGGCTGCCTTCAGAGCCTTATAGGCCCTTGCCTTGAGGCTCTGACTTTCCCCGATGGGCTCAACTGACAGTCGGTTGCCAGACATCACACGCCTTCTTCTCTCTGAAATAAAGGGAGGGCCGGTCTCACCACGATTGTCTGAATGGCCATGCCAAAACCGGTCTTCATTTCCCTTGGTATACCATATACCAGCATCATCCCCGATGCTCAAGCGTTTCTAGTTGACGTTCTCGCGATCTTTTCTGATCGGGGGGCTAAGCTCTGCTTTTCTTGCCGATTGCCACGCGGGAGACCATCAGGCCGGCCACCATGGCGAAGGGCATTTGCGGGTGCTTACCGGAGCGCGCACCCGCAAATTCTGCTCGTGTTATTCCGCTGCACTTTCGCTGGGCGCCTTTCGCTTGCCGCCGCCGCGAAGCCGTCGATAAATCAGCATCAGCACCGGCATGAACAGCAGGATCAAAGCGACGACCATGATCGGCCCGGCGAACGTTCGCGTAAAGAAGATCGATGGGTCGCCACTGCTAATCAGCAACGACTGGCGCAGTGCCGGCTCGGCCAGCGGCCCAAGCACGATGGCCAGAACAGCCGGCGCGACGGGATAATCCAGCTTCCGCATCAAATACCCGACAATACCGAAAAGCAGCATCAGCCAGACATCGTGCATATCTTTGGTCGGCGCATACCCGCCCACCAGGCAGAGCGTCAGAATGATCGGCGCCAGGATCGTGAACGGCAGTTTCAAGACCCAGATAAACGCCGGGATGAAAAGGATGTTGAGGATCAACGCGAACAGGTTGGCGGCGTAAAGTGAGGCAATGAGACCCCAGACGAAGTCAGGGTTGCTGGTGAACAGGCGCGGACCAGGTTCCAGCCCCCAGATCACCATGCCGCCGAGAAGAATTGCCGTCGTTGGCGAACCCGGAATACCGAGCGTCAACATGGGCAGCATCGAACCTGTACTAGCGGCGTTGTTGGCCGATTCAGGAGCTGCCACACCCTCAACGGCCCCTTTGCCGAACTTCTCGGGCTCCTTCGACATCTGCTTGCCGATGCCATATGCCAACAGCGCGCCTGGCGTCGCGCCGGCCGCCGGCACAATGCCGACGAAGTAGCCAAGGAACGCCCCCATCGTGGAAATCTTCCAAGTCCCGAGAAACTCCTTGATGTTATTCTTAGTCCGCTGCCAGGTCAGTGTGGCTTCCGACAACATGCTCTTGCCGCCCGCTTTGGCATTCTCTTCGACCGTCCAGAGCATTTCGCCGATGCCGTAGATACCAATGGCCAGCACGAGGAAGTTGATACCGTGCAGGAATCCGGTGATGTCACCAAAGATGAGGCGCGGTTCGCCCGACATGATGTCAAGGCCCACGGCTGCTAGCACGAGACCGATACAGATCGAGAAAATCGTTTTCGCCAAGTCGTCGCCACCCAGGCCGATAAACGTCGCGAAGGCCAGCATCATCAAAGCGAACTCTTCAGGCGCGCCAAACGTCAAGGCCACATGTGCGAGCGGCGGAGCAAAGAAAGTGAACAAGATCACCGAAATGGTACCGCCCACGAACGAGGCCATTGCGGCGATCGTAAGCGCCTTATCCGCCATGCCCTGTTTCGCAAGTGGGCGCCCGTCGAATGTGGTTGCGACCGCCGTTGACGCCCCTGGGATCCCCAGCATGATTGACGAAACAGCGCCGCCGTACATTGCCCCATAGTAGATCGCCGCGAGGAAGATAATTGCGCCTTCGGGTGGCACAAGAAACGTGAGCGGCAACAGAATGGCGACACCGTTGACCGATCCCAGACCCGGCATCGCACCAATGAACAATCCAACCGCACAGCCGACAATGATCAGCATGAGATTGAAGGGTTGCAGCGCGACCGTGAAGCCTTGAGCGAGCAGTCCAAAGATTTCCAACATGGCGAGACGCCTTCAGGTTTTTCGTTGTTTTTGAGCTCTAGCGCGGCCCGGTGGCAGGAGCGGTTTCACAACACCGCGCTACAGGCTGTAGATGAACGCGTAGATCGGCAGGAACAGGGGTTCCGACATGCCCTTCGGAAGCGTGATGTTGAGCATGATTTCGAAGAACAGGAAGGTGACGACTGGAATGATCACGGCAGTTGCGATCGTGACCAGCCAGGAGTGGTTACCCATCACCTTGAGATAGAAGATCAAGAACAGCGGTAGCGCCCCGTAGAAGCCGATGCCCTCGAAGCCACCCACCCCGATGCCCCCGATCAGGGCGATGCAGATCGTCAAAGCCGATCCGACCAGGAACACCGGCAGGAAGTTGCCTGGCTCAAACAGTGGGCTTTCGTTGTTCGCGACTGGACCTACACGGCGTACCCAGTTGACGAGGATCCAGATGCAGGACGCTAACATCGCCGTGGAGAGCCAGAAGGGCCAGGCACCACCGCCAGGTCCGACATCCGGAACCCAGCCGATTGGAAGTTCGGCGCTCTTCCACATGAAGTAGGCAGATAGCACTGCCAGCGCGAGCCCCATCAAGAGCTCAGCCGTACGGACGGTCATCGTTCTAATCCTTGAAATCTTGCCGGCATCTTCAACAACCCGGCGGACGTAGCTTACTTCAGGCCAAGACAGGGTCTTTGGCGGAGAGTCTTCAGCTTACGTATGAACCGCTTCTTATTCGGTTCAAAGTCCGACCGGACACCAAGCGCCCGGCCGGCATTGTCGTGTGGGCGTTAATTGAGTTCGCCCATTTTCTTCAGCATGTCTTCGTGGACGTCACGTTCTTTCTTCCAGTAAGCCATCAGATCCTCACCAGAAAGCGGATCGCCCTGAAGAGCTTTCTTTTTCCGGTAGGTCTGCCAGGCTTCAGAATTGAAGACTTTTGTGAAGAGATCTTTGTAGTAGGCTTTGGCTTCGTCGCTCATGCCGGGAGCACCAACGACGGTGCGCTGCATGTAGTAGACAAAGTCCTTGCCGAGTTCCTTGAACGTCGGTGCATCTTTGAACAAGCCAATGCGGTCATCCGTGAAGCATGCAATCGGCTTCGTCTTGCCAGCTTCATAGAAGCCAAGCTGTTCAGAGGGGTTGTTGACCGTCGAGTTGGCGTTCTTACCGGCCAGTTCCTTGGCGACTTTACCGCCGCCCTTGTAGGGAATGTACTTCATATCGAGACCGTAGGCCGTGTTGAGGAAGTCGGTGAGCAAGTTGTCTTCCGACGCTTTGCCGGTACCAGCCATAATCCATTTGTTGCCTTCGGCTTTGGCTGCTTTGACAAAGTCATCGACGTTGTTGATGTCTTTGCGATCCGAATGCACCCAAAGGCAGAATGTATCTTCAGCCATGCGCATGACCGGAGTGAACTTCGTCACGTCAATTCCAAGCTTCTTTTGACGAAGAGGGGTGGTGTAGAAGGAGTTGAGGGTGAACATGATCGTATGATCATCGCCCTTCTTGCCTTTCATGTAGACGAGCGCTTCTGCACCTGAACCACCGGGCTTGTTGACCGGCACGACGGGCACGGCTGCAAGCTTTTCTTTGGCGATGATCGACTGCATCAAGCGCACGGCCTTATCGGCGCCGCCGCCCTTTCCAGCCATGACGACGAATTCGACAGGCTTCCTGGGCTTCCATTCGGCGACAGCCGCCGAACCGAACCCAGCAACGAACGCGGTTGCGCCCGTGACACCGAGGGCCAGCCCCAGCATTCGTCCACTACGTTGAAGCATCAAAATTCCTCCCTTTTGCGCTTCGTTTTAGTGCCTGGATCGCTGGGACCTTCGGCCCCTTCGACCCGCGACCTTGGTGTTGCGCTTATAGTGGGCGACAAAATGGTCTTGCGGCATTTAGGCGCCCCTTGGAATACAATATGCCAGAAGCTCGTAAAGTGCAACAGGGTATCGAAATGGAACAAGACAAAAAATAATTAGGCTCAACTCGAGCTCGTCGAGCGAATGGCTTACTGTCTGTCACTCATCATTGGGCGAGTAATCTCAGACTGCAAGCAAAACGGCCAAATTGAACCCAAAAGATAAGCCGGTCGTACGGTCTCTACGTCCGATTAAATCAGCCCGAAGAGCTTTAACTTCATGCAACTTCACGAATTCCAGGCCAAGGAACTGTTAGAGCGCTACGGATTGCGGATTCCGAAGGGCCGCATCGCCTGTGAAACGGAGGACGCGCGGCGCGTCGCGGAGCGTTTGGGCTTTTCTCGCTTTGCGGTAAAGGCGCAGGTTCGATCCACGGGACGCCTGGCCGAGGGCGGCGTTCGATTTGCCGCCTCTCCCGACGGCGTCGCCGCAACCTCTGCGACCATGCTTGGACAGCAGCTTGGTGCACCGCGTTCCCCGGCCTTGGGCGAAAACGTTCGCTGGGTCCTGATCGAGGAGGCCGTTCCCTACTCGCTTCAGCTCTATGCGGCGGTTGTTCTCGACAGTGCCACGGGCGGCTTGCTTCTTTTGTCGTCGCGGTCCGGCGGCCCCGGCATCCAAAGCCGGGCGGCCGAACGACCCGGCTTGATCTTCCGCTCGCCCCTAAAGATAACCGCCCATGGCCCAGAAGGCGCTTTCGAGGAAGCCGCCCGGCGCCTCGAACTTCCCACCAAGGCTGAGACGGAAGCCGCCGACATCTTTCGCCGCCTAGCGCGAATGGCGCTTGACCTGGATGCGCTGCAAGTCGAAATCAATCCGCTGGTTTTGACGCCTTCTCTGGAACTTGTAGCGCTCGACGCCAAACTGCAGATCGATGATCACGCCCTGTTTCGTCACCCGGGCCTAGAGGCATTCAGAGACGCCGTAACGCAGGAAGAAGACGATCCCCAGGAACTGGCCGCCGATCGCCATCAGATCAACTACGCCGCCCTCGGCGGTCAAATAGGCATCATCGTCAACGGCGCCGGACTGGCGCTAGCGACGCTCGACATGATTCAGGACTTCGGCGGTGAACCAGCAAACTTTATGGACATTCGCACGACCGCCAGCAGTCTCGACATCGCATACGGCGCGGAACTCGTCCTCGGAAACAAGAACACGACAACCATGCTCATCAACGTTCACGGAGGCGGCATGCAGCGCTGTGACACCATCGCTGAAGGGATCGCTATCGCCGTTCGCCGCACCGGGCGCAAGCTACCGATCATCGCTCGCTTCGCGGGAAACAACGCCGACTTCGCCTCGGTTCGATTGAAAAGCTCAGGGGTCGCCTTCGACGAAGCAAGCAACATGACCGACGCCGTCCGCAGGGCCGTGAATCTGGCTGCCCATTCCACTTAAACATCAACTGGCGGCACGTGCTGGACCGCCAAGGCATCGAGGAATCGAGTTGATGCGGCGCGCTTGGACAACGACCGACAGCGACAATTCAACTTTTGACGACCAAGGGCGGCTTGGTATACCGAAGCCACCAATGGCAACAATAATCTAATCCAAGGGGAGTCCGATGAAGGTCTGTGTCTATGGTGCCGGTGCTATCGGCGCGCATCTGGCGGTCCTGCTCCACAAGGCCGGAGTCGACGTTTCCGTTGTCGCGCGAGGCGCGCATCTTGAAGCAATCAAATCCAACGGCCTCAAGCTGATCATCAAGGATGAAGAGCTCGTCGCCCGCCTGCCGGCGGCCAAGGAGCCTGCTGAACTCGGCTCCCACGACTACGTCATCGTCGCCGTCAAGTCGCATCAGGCGTGGGACGCAGCCGAGCATATGGTGCCATTGCTTGGCCCCAACACGCACGTCGTCACCGCCCAGAACGGCATCCCCTGGTGGTACTTCCACGGCCTCAAGGGCCCATGGGAAGACAAACAGCTCGAAAGTGTTGACCCCGGCGGGCGCCAATGGAACGCTTTGGGACCGCAACGCGCCATCGGATGCACCGTCTACCCTGCCGCGGAGATTACCGGACCCGGGGTGATCAAGCACACCTATGGGGACCGCTATAACCTCGGAGAGCCGAACGGCGAACAAAGTGAGCGGGTCATGGCCCTGGCCGGCGCCTTTGAAGCCGCCGGTTTGAAGTGCCGCGTCTATGATCAGATCCGCGATGACATCTGGCTGAAGCTCTGGGGCAACTTATGCTTCAATCCAATTTCGGCGCTGACCCACGCTACGCTTGACGTTGTTGCAACCGATCCTGGCACGCGGGCAGTCGCGCACGCCATGATGAGCGAGGCGGAAACCCTGGCCCGCAAGATGGGCGTCGACTTCCGAGTAGACATTGAGCGGCGCATTGACGGCGCCGCCGCTGTAGGTGCCCACCGCACGTCGATGCTCCAAGATCTCGAAAAGGGTCGTAAACTTGAACTCGACGCATTGCTGACAGTCGTTCAGGAAATGGGCCGGCTCGTTGAAGTGCCGACCCCGACCATAGACACGGTCCTGGCCCTCACTCAGCAGATGGGCCGGGTCGCCGGCGTTTACCCGGTCTTTCCTGAGGAGCCGAGCAACATCGGGTGAGCATTGCGGCTGCCCGCAACCGCGATCGAAGCTCCACTTTCTGGCCTTGAACAAGCGCCATGGCGGAGGCAACTGCTGACGTCGCGCTTCACGCTGGAAGGTGCCGTTCGCTCTGTCATTCGACTGGAACAAATCCATCAAGAATCTGTCACAAAAGCGCGTCGCGGAAAACGGTGGATTAAGAGCCGGGCACGCTAGCAAGCACTTGATCCGCTTCCAATTCACCTGCAGGTTCCGCCGCGCGCTGACCCTTCGCAAGGGCACGCAAATAGTTCCTTGATCAGCCCCGGCGAACCAACGCTGGGCTCATATCCATCTTTCAAAGACGAGGAACTTGCAGCGGGGTAGACTTTGGACCGCCCGCTCACCGCGGGCGGTCCCTTTCTCGGTGCGCAACCCCACTCCAAATAGCGCGAACTAAGCGGGCGGGCTCCTCGAAGCCGCAACCTCACGTTCTCCCTTGAGCATCGCCTCGCGCCGGGTCACGTACAACGACGCCGCGAATATGATGAAGCCGCCCACCCAGGTCCACTCATCAATGGTTTCCTGAAACGCCAAATAACCGAGCAGCACCGCGAACGGTAGCCGCACAAACTTGAACGTCATGACCAACGATGCGTCCATCATCGTATAACCGCGGACAAGCGACATGTGCCCGAGCACAGCCATCAATCCCAACGCGATGAGATAGGGCCACATTTCCAATGGCGGCCAGCTCCACACGAATAGCGCAGGCACGAGCGACAAAGGGGTGAGCAGCAGGTTCGTCAGAAAAACGACCCTGTCGGCATCGTCCTCGAGCGTCAATTTCTTCACCAACGGCCCGATGACACCGAGCGCCAGAGCAGATACAAGCGCCGCCAGCTGACCGGCTCCGATGGCCTCTCCGGTCGGACGCAGAATAATCATCGCGCCGATGAATCCGACGCCCAAAGCAATCCAGCGCCTGAGCTTGACCTTCTCACCCAGCAAGAGGATCGCCGCGCCAGTTCCAAATAGCGGCGCCAAAAACCCGATCGCGGTCACCTCCCCAATTGGAATGCGCGCGATGGCTTGAAACATCGCCGTCATCGCCACGAAACTCAACGCCACCCGAAGCGCATAAAGCTCGATCCGTTGTGTGCGAACCAGCGACAACCCACGCCAGGCAAACAGCGGCAACATCCAAACGACACAAAAGAAATTGCGAAAGAACACGACCTGCAGCGGATCCATGCCGGCGAGCGCGGCATAGCGGCCGAGCGTGATCAAACCCGCCAGAAAGGCCATCGCCGCAACGACCCAGAGGATACCGGCAACGGGGTGATCGCGCCGCCCTGCGCGTCCACTGGCCACAATCGCGTGCCGGAGCGATTGCAGTCCCTTGCGCCCGATGGTGGCAACCCAGCCCCCGGCTCGATTTCCCATGGTGGCAGCGGTTCTCCGTGCAATAAACTTGACGCGAGTCCCACAAGGAGACCGCACAACACTATGAACTTAGGAAACAAATGCCGGTGCCGGCCAGTTACAAAAGGGCAATCGGCAGCCGTCGGCATCCAAAGCGCGCATGAAGCGGGCGTTAGAGACTGCAATCACACGGTTGGGAAACACATGAGTTCGATGTATCTCACCTCTCGCCAACGGCGCGGGCACGCACCGCGACCACCGTCGCATTGTCCTGATGAGGATCACGCATCGCTTCAACGGATCTGATGAGCGCACCTGCTACCGCATCCGCGCCATCATCCGCGTAAGCGGAAATGAGCCGCTCGATTTCACCCGTGTCTAGCGTGTGCAGCCCGTCGCTCGCCAGAACCACGTAGTCGCCGTCCTCAAGCAATAGCGGCTTGGCGGACTGGTCGATAAGGTCGAGATCTTCTCCGGTCACAGCCGAGCGCAACATATGACGCCTCGGATCGTGTCGCGCCTGTTCGCGCGTGATCTGTCCGGCCTCAGCCAGCCTGTCGAGTTCGGGCGCAAGCGAATGGTCCTCGTTGAGAAGTGCGACCTCGCCGCGACGGAACAACAACAAAGGGCTATCGCCGACGCTGACCCATTCGACACCGTGAACCGTGAACGCGACGCCGACGACCGTCGACCCCATCCCGCTCAACACCGGATCGGCCGCGATCCTACCGGCAATAGCCTCGTTAGACGCCGTCAGTGCCGACAACAACCGCTCGGCAACGGTCCCTTGGCCGCCGCTATAAACATCGGTGAATTTCTCACAGATGATCTTGCTGGCGAGTGCACCACCTGTGTGCCCACCCATGCCGTCGGCAAGAACAGCGACCAGTTCCGGCTGAGAGCCACCGGTATCGCTGGGCACCATTGGCCCCGCCCCACCGCTGCCAGCACGGATCGCCGCTGAATCTTCCTGATATTCACGGGCGCCTTGTGTTGCGCGCCGTCCAAAGTCAAATGCGAGCATCAGCCCTTGTTTTCCGCAATTTCGGACCAGTCGAAATCACCACCACAGAAGGGCACGAAGACGAGCTGCGTGCGCCCCATGACAATGACGTCCATTGCCGACAATTCAACCGCACCGGTCGGGCGTGCGTTGTTCACCGACACCACATTCGTCTTGGCGAGATTCGGCACGAAGAGGAACGACCGGTCAGTGGAATCGTAACGCATATAGGCCTGCTCTTCTGAAGAGATCGCATCATCACCAAAATCAATTGGAATTCGCTGTGTCAGCGCCCGGCCGATCGAATTGTTGCCCTCGTAAATCGGCCGAAACGCCCCGATTCCCGGTCCACCGACCACGACGAGCCAACCAACGACCGGATCGCAGTCAAACTGCCCACGCGCAACCTCGACCTTGCCGCGAACCAGCTGCGTACGTGTAGGATCTTCCGCTTTGGCTACCATGACATTGGCTCGACTAGTTTCTGCGACTGGTTCAACATGTGCGCTCTCCGGCGTTACGACTGCGGCGCCTCTGGCTTCACGGGCAGCGTCGGCGGCGCTCAATCCGCTGGTCTTGGCGGAGGCCGGAGAGGCGAGTTCGTCACTGGGCATACCAATTAGCACCTCATCTTTTGGCTCATCGGAGCCGGCAGGTAAAGGCGGAGGCAGTTGTATCGGCTCACTTATGAGTGCCTGCGTCGGCTCATCGGCGGCATCTGCTTCCTGATTTGGCCGGCCCGATTCATCACGACTTGCCGCCACGAGCGCATCTTTCAGTGTTCCAAGGAACCCGGCGCGCTGCCCCGAAGGCGATTTTTGATCCTGACCCATTCGTTGGTCCTCCCGTAAGTATGATGTCCCCAACTAGAACTCACCGCCAACTCATCGCCATTCATCACAAAGCAAAGCCCACGCGAACTTCTTAAGCGCTGCGAGTATGGTGATCACAGCGTCAAGAGCAAGGCCAGATGGCGTCTGCACGCACGCCGGAACGCCTTGTCAACTCTTTATCCCTCGACCGCGAAGCGTAAGCGCGCCGCCCCCAGTGATATGACATCGCCGTCGAACAACCTGTGATGCGAGACCTTTACGCCGTTAATCAGCACACCATTACCGCGAACATCGGATAGATCGGCGATTTCGTAGCCATCCTCGTAACTTCGGCTGATCAGCGCATGATACCGGTGCACTGTCGGATGGGTGAGCCGGATTTCATTGTCTTCTTCGCGCCCAATGCGCACCATCATTGAGCCAGTGGTAAACTGGAAGCCGCCCGTGCCGGTTCCACTACCGCCATCCGATTCCACAAAGATATAGGCCTCACAATAGGCTTCACTCGGACCCTTCTTGTCCGTATCTGGCGCTACTATCTGTTCGGGAAGCGGCCCAACGTACCGCGAGGTGAGGTCTCCGGCTGGCGCAACCCGTCTCAAGACGAAGCCGGCCAGGATCAGTACTGGCAAAGCCGCTATGACGCCCAGCCCAAGCACCAAGGCCGGCGCGGCCTCCAATCCCCCTCCGATCAATTCTTGCAAGCGCTCACCAGCTTTTGCGAGTCCGGTGCTAACGAAAGCGATAAATTCCTCTATTGTCCCCATCGGTTCACGTCTCTCTCGGTCCAAGCCAGGATTGCCTCAAACGAGCAATGCCAACGACTGACTTCGAAGCGTTATCAACGAACATGACCAAAGCACCCGTAAACGCCACATTCATGCTGCAAAAGTGGCATCACAAAGGAGCCGGTGCAGAAGCGGGCATGCTGTGGCGCAGTTTCCGCAGATCGGGCGGGGATCGCCTACATCCAGGACCTAGTTTCCTTTGCCAACTGATCAAAAACGGGGATGGCCGCAAGGCCACTGACCGCCGACGATGACGAACATCATAGCGCTTGCCGAGGGAACGGACCTGGTCGGCGACTACACCATCGAGCGGGTGCTCGGCGCTGGTGGTTTCGGCATCACCTATCTCGCCCGCGAAATACAGCTCGACCGCCTCGTCACAATCAAAGAGTATTTCCCAAGCGACTTCGCCGCCCGCAAGGACGGATTCGAAGCGGTTCCCAGGTCACAAGATAGCACCGGCGACTACAATTGGGGGCTCGAGCGCTTCGTCTCGGAAGCGCAGACACTCGCCAAATTCAATCATCCGCACATCGTCGGCGTGCACCGCTATTTCAGGGCCAACAACACGGCCTACATGGTGCTCCACTACGAAGAAGGCCAAAGTCTCAAGAACTGGTTGAAGACCCTCGGCCGCGTTCCACGCCAAGCCGACCTCGACCGGATCATGCCGCCACTCCTCGACGCCTTGGAGTTGATCCACAACGCCGACTTTTTGCACCGCGACATCGCTCCCGACAACATTATCATCCGCAAGAACGGTCAGCCCGTTCTGATTGATTTCGGATCGGCCCGAGGTGAAATCGCCCGCCATTCGAAGACCATCTCCGCGCTCGTCAAACCTGGCTACAGCCCCTACGAACAGTACGCCGAAAAGAACAGTCGGCAGGGCCCCTGGACGGATATCTACGCGCTCGGCGCAACGCTCTACTTCGCCGTAACCAAGAAACGACCGGCCGACGCGGTGCTTCGCGTCACGAAGGATGAGTACCGCCCCGTGTCGGAGCTCGCGCTCGGTGCTTATCGCAAACGCTTCCTGCGTGCGATCGACAAAGCGCTGGCGGTCGATATCGGCTCTCGGCCTCAGTCCGTCGCCGCCTGGCGCGGCGAAATTCTTGGGCCGGACGCAGTCAAACAAAGTTGGCTCAGCCGCCGCCGGCGCAAACCCGAACAAGAACAAGACCCGCTCGCCGATGCTGCCGACGAGCCATCAAGCGACCCAGGCGACGGGCATACCGCTCCACCGCCGCCGGATGCTCCTGGCCGCAAAGGCGGCATGCTTGATTTCGTCGAAGGCCTGAAGAAACCCCGCCAACCGCTCGGCGAAGCGCTGCGTGCCGAGGCCCTGCGGGCTGAGACCGATGGCGATACGGCCCTCAAGACCAACCCCAATAATCCGCAAAAACCAGCCCAGGCCGCGCCGGCCGATCCCAAGCCGCTACCTGAGACGGTAAGGCTCGACGAGCCGTTCCAAGCGCCGCTATTTCCCAAAAAGCGCAAACCCGAACCCGAACGGCGCCGCGAACCGCAACCTCCGCGTCCTGAACCGCAACCCGCGCAATCGGACGCCTCTGATCACCCGCACCAGGCCCTACCGGTTCCCTACGAAGCCCCTCGCAAGCCACCAAAACCTCCAGGCGAGAGTTTCGGGCGGCGCACGGCTCGCTGGGTCGCGTCGCTTGTGAATATGGCGATCATCGGTCTCATCGCGGCAACCATCTACGTCAATCGCGACAAGCTGCCCAACATTGACCTATCCGGGCTGAAGGACTTTGCCGCCAGCTTCAACAAACCCGTCCCGCCAAACGGCCAGCCTTCGCTCCCCGCGAAAACAACTCCGGCGCCAAAGCCCGAAGCACGCGCGGCCGCCGTCAGGCGCGACGTGCCGCGCCCTGCCGAGAGGGTTCGCACGATCGCGGCCCATAACGGACCGATTACCGCTGCGGCCTACGGCCAGAAGAGAGATCAGCTAATATCTGCCGGAAAAGACGCCACCCTGCGGATTTGGTCCGCCGCGACCGGGCAGATGAAACGCATCATCAACATGGACCATGGCGAGGCGACTTCGCTGGCCGTGCGCGGCCGATACGCCGCCACGGGCCATCAGAATGGCTATGCCGCTGTTTGGGACCTTGAAGCTGGAACAAAGATCGCCGACTTGCGACGCAACGAGGCGCCGGTTTGGTCACTCACCTTCACCAATTCTGGACGCTTGGCGGTAGCCGCCCACGATTGGACCGTCAGCCTCTGGGACATCCGCAAACCCGAAGCGCCCATCCATGTCCTCTCGGGTCACGACAATCCGGTTCAGGCGGTGGCACTTTCCTCAAACGGAAAATTCCTCGCATCCGGCGGCGCCGACAGGCAGCTACGGCTTTGGGACCTCAACACGCTCGACCGGATCCGCACCTACCGCCGCCAGGGGGACTTCATTTCCGCAATTAGCTTCTCTCCTGACGACCGTCTTGTTGCGTCCGGCACCTTGAACGGCGGCATTAGCATATTCAGGCCGAATTCGCGGTCCCGCGTCAGGCGCTTGGGCGGACACGATGGAGAGATCACCGCAATGGCCTTTTCTCCCGACGGCGCCCTGTTTATTACGGCAAGCAAGGACAGCACCATCAGAGTGCGTGAAACCCGCCGGTGGCGCACCCTGAAGACGCTGCCAGACCATCAGGGGCCCGTGACCGCGCTCGCCATCGCCCCTGACGGTCAGACCTTTGCAACCGCTGGTGCCGATGGAACGCTCCGGATTTGGGCAACCCGGGCATTCAAACGCTAGCAACCCGCCTCAAGACGAGTGCCAAAAAAAAGACCGGACAGGTTTCCCTATCCGGTCTTCCCCCCGCTGCCGCGCGCTTTCGCGCTGGCAAAACTTGTAAGAACTGACGGATCAGGCGTCCGTCGGCTCCTTCACCGAGGCGCTACCCCCGGCCTCGACGCGCGCCATGGCGGCCCGAATGGTTTCGACGCTCTCGCGCTCACGCCGTTTCGGTGCCGGAGCCTGGAAGGCCCTTCGCGCATGGTGTTCGCAGTAAGGCAGACCAGGCACGGCCTTGCCGCCGCAAAAATAGAAATCCGGTGTCTGGGGGTCACCGACTGGCCACCGGCAGCTGCACGCTTCGAGCGATTGGATCGTCTTGCGCTGAGCCTCGGGGATATCGATTTCCTCAACCGCCGGGACATAGGGCTCGCCGCTGTAGAGTTCGCGAACCGCTGGATTCCCGTTTGTTGGAAAACGCGGCCTAGTCGGACGCTTGATGGCATTTGGATTGCGTTTGCGTGGTCGGTGCGATTTGACCCGGGACGTCGTTGCACGTCCGGAGAGTCCGAGCCGGTGAACCTTGCCGATCACCGCGTTTCGTGTCACGCCACCAAGCCGGCCAGCGATCTGGCTGGCACTCAATCCTTCGGACCAGAGCTTCTTCAACAGCTCCACCCTGTCGTCGGTCCAGGACATGCTTTTGCTCCTCACAGAATCACAATAGTGTCGCGCCCTGTCAGAAGCGCGGACCTACTGCCGATCGTGCCGAACTGTTCGTGAAAGCCTTCAAGCGCAGCTGAAAAAGCGCGCAAGACTCCACGCAGCCGATAACGATCGGTTGCTAAACATCACTTTGGAACGCTGGACGAAACACACGCGAACAGATCACAAGCCGGAAAACACATCGGCGTACGCGTGCTGGCAACGAGATAAAGCGGATAACAACAAACGCGCTACAACATGTCGTGCCAGACCCTTCTTAAATACAACAGGGCGGTCCAAGCCGACAAGGCCACGATGTCCGTTTACCGGTGGTTGACAATTTTTGTGTCCCTGCCGCCACATCGACGATTCGTACAGTTGCCTATCCACCTTCGGAAGCGGCGTTCTGAAACAGCGTCGATGACGAAGCTGAAGCGGAACGCTATCTTACATTGACAGTCAGCGGTCTCGCCCCTATTCACATTATTTCGCACGTGGCCGCCTGCAATGGCGGCCTTTTTTAGTTTTTGGAGAACGTGGAACGCTTGCGATGGCTGAACCAACGGCAGCTCCCGCAACGACAGATGGCCCATCCCCAGCGGTGATGGAGACGTATGCTCGGCTCAATCTGGTCTTCGAGCGCGGCGAAGGCTCCTGGCTCATCACCGAAGACGGCCAGCGCTACCTCGATTTTGGCTCCGGCGTCGCCGTCAACGCCCTGGGGCACGCCCACCCACACCTCATCAGTGCTTTGAAGGCGCAGTCCGAAAAGCTCTGGCACACGTCCAACCTGTACCGCGTCGGTGAACAGGAACGCCTAGCTGAACGTCTCTGCGGGGCGACCTTCGCCGACAAGGTGTTTTTCTGCAATTCCGGCGCCGAAGCCTGCGAGGGCGTCATCAAGGCCGCCCGCCGCTACCACTATGTCAAAGGTGATCCGCAACGCTGGCGCATTATCACGTTTGAGGGCGCGTTCCACGGTCGAACCCTGGCAATGCTCTCAGCAGCCGGCAATTCGAAGCACCTCGAAGGCTTTGGTGTTCCCGCCGACGGCTTTGATCACGTGCCGTTTGCCGATCATGACGCCGTCGAAGCCGCCATTACACCTGAGACCGC
>JARFQY010000172.1 GCA_029287535.1 Filomicrobium sp. | reverse complement strand
GTCGATATTCTGCGCGGGCTCGTTATGGCCATTATGGCTTTGGACCACACACGTGATTTCTTCAGCAACACTGGATTCAATCCTCGTGACGTGACCGAACCGGCGCTGTTCCTTACGCGCTGGGTAACCCATATTTGTGCGCCGACCTTCATCTTTCTCTCGGGGCTTTCGGCTTTTCTGTACGGGCGCGGGAAGACAGCTTGGGACATAAGCCGCTTCCTATTTACCCGAGGCATTTGGCTGATCCTGATTGATTTCACGCTTATCAAGTTCGGCTGGCGGTTCGACTTCGATATTTTACGAATGACCGGTGGCATCATCTTTGCCATTGGCGGCGCGATGATCGCGCTGGCGGCAATCGTCTGGCTGCCCCGTTGGCTCATGGCGGGACTCGCCATTCTCATTATCACTGGGCACAACCTTTTCGACTCGATCCGAGCACACGAACTCGGCGACGCGACATGGGCTTGGCATGTTCTTCATGAACCGGGTCGCATATATCTCAGCGATCAGGCGACCCTCTATGTCCTATACCCGTTACTCCCGTGGATCGGCGTCATGGCTGCCGGCTCTCTGCTTGGCCCAGTCATGCAGCTAGCGCCGCGCTTCCGGCAGCGCGTCTTGTTTCGCTTGGGCGCGACGATCACCCTTGGTTTCATCGTCCTTCGCGCTACCAATTTTTACGGCGATCCGGCTACATGGGTTAATCAGGAAACCTGGCTTGAGACTGTTCTTTCCTTCCTTAATTGCGAGAAGTACCCGCCATCTCTGCTTTACCTCATGATGACGCTCGGACCTGCGCTGATGCTGCTCGCCACCTTCGAGTGCACCCGAGGCTTCATGGCACGGTTTCTATCCGTATTCGGACAGGTCCCTTTCTTCTACTACGTCATCCACATCTACCTGATTCATTTGCTCGCCGTCGCAACCGCCTTCATGATGACGGGTGACATAATACGAACACCTGCACTCGGCTTCAGCCTTCCAGGCGTTTATCTCGTCTGGGTCCTCGTGTTCATTTTGCTCTACCCCATTTGTCGATGGTTCGCTGACTTGAAGAACAACGGTCGAGGATGGTGGTGGAGCTATTTGTGACGCGCGACTTAGAGCGCACTACCTTGAGCCAGTGCGGTTGACTTTGAAGCTTTCTCGCAAGACGCCGACAAGGGCGCGCCAATATCCGTCAAACAACGGTGCTTGTGCCGTCCAGAGAGTCTTTGCCGCTGCCGCCTCTTAGCTGGCATTCCTGGCCTGGTTGTCAAAGTCGGGCCACCTAGCTGGTCCGATTTGGTGCCCCGGGCAGGACAGGAAGCCCTTGCGCCTTGGGCGTCTCTACACCGCAATCGAGCCTACTCGGCCTTCTCTAGATCCGTAATGCGGTACTTCTTGTCGCGTCCAAGCTTCACCTTGAATTTGATCTTGTCGCCAGCCTTTACCCCGGAAAGATCAACGCGATTGGTGACGGCAAGGTCCATCGTCATAGTCGGCCAACCGAGTTCCGACATTGGTTCGTGAGTCAAGTTGACCATTCTTTTGTCTGCATCAAGCGCATGGACAACACCAACGCCTGAGGCCTGTGCCCGATCCGAGATCGGTTCACTGTGATCCATCGCATTGTGACCTATATTGCCGTGAAGCTTGTCGGTCGTGTCTGGCTTACTGCCTTCACCTTGCCCGTCGTGATGCATTGTCTTTTCGTGTTGCGTCTGATTGTGACGCAGCTTGCCATCGTCCATGTTTGAATCTTCGGAATTCGCCGGAACGGTCAAATAGAGGGTTGTCAGGATCGCTACACAGAACATCTTATTCATCGAACTTTCCCTCGTATTTAGTTCCAGGGATTCCTGCGGGTCAGTGAGGCCAGTGAGCATAGTGCTCATGATCCTTGCGATTGATCATCTGATGGTGCTACTCGGCGGGCGTAGCAATGGTCTCTGTATGCCTTTCTTTTCCACTGTCCACCAAGCGATACCGCCGCCCCTCCCAAATCAGGTAAACGACGGGTATGACGATCAGGGTGAGAAACAATGTGGACACCATGCCACCGAGCATCGGCAGAGCGATCCGGCGCATAACGTCTGATCCAAGCCCTTCGGTAAGGAAAATAGGGGCAAGACCGGCGACGATAGTAAGCACCGTCATTAGTTTGGGACGCACGCGCATAGCAGCGCCTACGATCACAGCCTCTCGGAGTTCTTCAAATGTCTTGGGGGGGTGCATCCGTACTTGCTGGTCGATATAGAGCAGCATAACGACAGCGGTCTCGGCGGCGATCCCCCCGAGTGCAATGAAGCCCACGCCGACGGCGACTGACATGTTGTAGCCTGCCAGATACACAGCCCACAAGCCTCCAATGAGGCCGAAGGGCAGTGACATCATTATAATCAATGTGCGATCCAGCTTGCCGAAGTGAAGCATGAGCAAGACAAAGATGATCAGTACCACGGCTGGAATGGCGATCGTCAGTCGTTCAGTAGCTTCCTGGAGTTGCTCGAACTGTCCTGACCATGTGATGGCATAGCCCGGAGGCAGGTCGAGCGACTGCTCGATTGCGGTTTGAGCATCGTTGACGTAGCTGCCGATATCCCGATCGACAATATCCACAAACACCCAACCGGTCAGCCGAGCATTCTCGGAACGAATAAGCGGAGGTCCGTCAACAAAAACAATCTCTGAAAGCTCGGCCAGGGGGATGTGCTGTCCCTGAGGCGTGGGAACAAGAATCTCTCCAAGCTGATCCGTTGACTCTCGGAACGGACGATCATAACGCAGGATAATGCCGTAACGCTCGCGCCCCTGAACACTCTCGGCGAGCTTCATGCCACCGAGCGCCGTCTGTATGACTTGTTGGAAGGCAGCAAGATCTATATTTCGGCGGGAGAGTTCTCTTCGGTTCGGGCGAATCTCGATGTATTTGCCGCCTTGGACACGATCCGCGAAGGCCGATCGCGTCCCTGGAACGTCCTTCACAAGCCCTTCCACGGCAAGTGCTAGCCGCTCAATAGTCTCCAGATCATCGCCGGAAATCTTGATCCCAATTGGCGTCCGGATGCCGGTCGAAATCATGTCCATGCGAATCTTGATGGGGTAGCCCCAGGAGTTCACAAGCCCCGGCAACTTCGTGCGGGCGTCGAGCTTTGCGATCAGCTCCTTCGATGTCAGTCCAGGACGCCACTCCTCCTTTGGTTTGAGCTTTATCCAAGTCTCAATCATCGATATGGGTGCCGGGTCGGTAGCAGTATCAGCGCGCCCTAATTTGCCGAAAACGCGCTCAACTTCAGGCACGGTTCTGATCAGACGGTTGGTCTGGGCCAGTATTTCTTTGGCTTTGGTAATTGAGACGCCGGGCAGAGTAGTCGGCATGTAGAGCAGTTCGCCCTCATAGAGTGCGGGCATAAATTCTGTACCTGTTCGGGACAGCGGTATCGCTACCGATACCAAAGCACCAACTGCGAGAACGACAACAAGCCATCGTGCCCTCAAAGCAAGTCGAACCAGAGGCTTGTATGCAGACACAAAGAACCGGTTTATCGGGTTTTGCTCTTCTCGCAGCAAGCGACCCCGCACAAGCCAGACCATCAACACCGGCACCACCGTCACTGAGAGTATGGCCGCGAAGGCCATCGCGTACGTTTTCGTGTACGCCAGCGGAGAAAACAGGCGAAAGCTCTGTCCGGTTAAGGCGAACACCGGCAGGAACGACACAGTAATGATAAGCAGGGAAAAGAAGAGCCCAGGCCCCACCTCCTTCGCAGCAAGAAGTATCGCATCGCGTCGCTCTGCTTGCGTGGCGTCGGTGGACATCATCGATAACTTGCGGTGAGCATTTTCGACCATGACGATCGATGCATCGACCATAGCTCCGATTGCGATAGCGATCCCGCCAAGTGACATTATATTCGCCGTAATGCCTTGCTCTGCCATCACAATGAAAGCTGCAAGCACGCCCAAAGGCAGCGTAATGATCGCAACAAAAGCCGAGCGGACATGTAGTAGGAAAAGGAAGCATACCAGCGTGACGGCAATAGCCTCCTCGATGAGCTTTTGCGTGAGGTAGTCTACTGCGCCTTTTATAAGTGGCGCCCGATCATAGACGGTGACGATCTCAACACCGTCCGGCAAGCCGGCCTGGAGAGACTTGATCTTCTCTTTAACCTCATCGATGACCGACAGGGCATTCTCGCCTGACCTCATCACGATGATACCACCGACAACCTCACCCTCGCCATTGAGCTCAGTAACACCGCGTCGAAGTTCAGGACCTTCGATGACATTGGCAACGTCGGAAAGAAGTACGGGCGTGCCCCCGGCCGAGTAGACGACGACGTCTTTCAGTTCTTGCAAGTTCTCGATATAGCCGGTGGATCGGATGACCAGTTCGGTCTCTGCTTGCTCCACCACACGACCGCCTACCTCGCTTGAGGCCGCGGCTACCGCCTCATTGATACGTGACAAGGGTATGTCATAGGCGCGCAGCCGATTGGGATCGACCAGAACCTGATATTCCCTCACAAAGCCACCAACCGAAGCGACCTCTGATACTCCCGGAACGGTCGCCAGTTCAAATTTCAGGAACCAGTCTTGTAGGGTCCTAAGTTGCGCGAGGTCACGCTCGCCCGTCTTATCGACAAGAGCGTATTGATATATCCAGCCTACGCCGGTCGCGTCGGGACCGAGTTCAGGGATCGCATTAGGCGGCAGCAGCCCCGTCGACGCAGATAGTGCCTCAATGACCCGCGAGCGAGCCCAGTACTGGTCTACATCATCTTCAAAGATGACGTAGACGAAGCTCGTGCCAAACAGTGAGAACCCACGTACCGTCTTAGTTTTTGGTAGGCCGAGTAGTGTGGTCGACAAGGGATAGGTGACAAGATCCTCTACAATTTGTGGGGACTGCCCGGGAAACTCGGTTCGGATGATGACCTGCGTGTCAGTGAGATCGGGGATCGCGTCCAGCGGCATCTTTTTGACCGCAAGCCAACCCAAGACAATGAGCACGATTGCCCCAGTCAAGACCAGAATCTGGTTCCTTACGGACCAGTCGATGATCTTCGCTACACCGGAGTTTGTGGGATCGGCGCCCAGATCGTGACCAGACATGTTGTTACCTTCTCAATAGCTGTATGGGCTCAATGATTGTGTCCGGTCATGGGAGTCGAAACGGTATCAGAAGGCCTATTATCTGGTGCCAAGTCATCATCAGCGGGACTTGCCTTGGGCGCTGGCCACGGCAACATTCGGGCTTCGCCTCCGCTGTAGGGGTTCAACGGAGCACCCGAAAGCTGCAACCACTTGCTGCTGCTTTTTTTGTCCTCGTAGATCGCGAGCTTTTTCTCGGCATAATAGTCGGGGGCACCTTCGCGCATCCATGGTTCAAGCGCTGCGACGAGGGCGGCGAGCGCTGCCTGCAACTCGCTCTCTGTCTCAGCAACCTTCCCGTCCTCGAGCGCGCTGACGGCATCTTCCAGAACGAAGGCAAGTTTCGTGTGCTGGAATTTCGGCCACAAATGGCTCTTTACCTCGATGGCGGGGGCCAGGAAGTTGGCTTCCACATCGTAGCCATCAACTAGCGCCTCATGAAGGTAAAGCGCCGCATCGACCATGTGGTCAATCATAGCAAACTGCGTGTCGTCGAGTTTGAGCAGTGCAAGCGGCAACTGCAAACGCTCAAGCTTGCGGAAGCTCTCTCTTAATGCGCTCTCAGAGTCGATCAAAAATTGACCGGAAACGACGATGTCATCATCCGCTGCAATCTCGCCGGAGATCTCCGTCCAACGGCCGGAAGTAATTCCAGTTGTGACGACCCTTGGTTCGAAGCGGCCGTCCCCGAGCGACGTAATAACGTAGCGGGCACCGCCGCTCTTCAGGATGGCTTCAGAAGGAACCGCCAGGCGCTCTTGGGGCTCTACGTCGAAAGCTACATCCGCATAGGCGCCTGGCCGGAGCTGACCATCTGCGTTGTCGAGCACAAGACGTACCTGGCCGGTCCGTGTTTGCGAATCAACTGTGGGGTACACATACTCCACCTTCGAGAAGATCTCTCGACCGGGAATATTAGGAAAGGTGACACGCGCCGAAGTGCCAGGCTCGATGAAGGTAAGATCTTTCTCCGGAACGCTAACCATCAACCAGACCTGAGAATAGTCTTGAATCCGAGTTAGCATGGTACCTCGCTCGACATAGCTTCCAGGGCGGAGATCGATCATCGCGATCGTTCCGTCTCGGTCGGCGTAGAACGGAACGAATTCCATAACCTCACGCGTGCGTTCGAGTTCTTCGATTACCTGATCCTGCATCCCAAAAGCTCTGAGGCGCGTTTTGACGGAGTTCATGCGCGCACGACTGCCGCCGGTAAGGGCATTTAGGTAGTCGCGTTGGGACACAATGAATTCGGGCGCATACATAGTGAAGAGCAAGTCACCCTTCTTCACCTCGTCGCCAACGGCGCGGATGATCAGATCTTCAATCCAGCCTTCCGTGCGCGCCGACATTTCTGTTTGAAGCCGTGCGTTTTCGGCAACTAGACCGTAGCTGCGAATAACTTTGCCAAAACTCGACACTTCGGCCTTGGCAACTCGAACACCCATCGTCTGAAGTGTTTCGGGGGGTATAGCGATGCTGGCGCGCCGTCCTCCTGCCAGAGACCCCTGCTTGTCGGCACCGGTCTCGAGTTTGACGAGATCCATACCGCAGATCGGACAAGTTCCTGCATGGTCTGCGATGTAGTGCGGATGCATCGGACAGGTCCACTTGGACGGCGCTCCATCAGAGTTCTCTGCAGCAAGCGCGGTCGTCGGAAACAGTAGCCCAGCAACTGTTGTCCGCACGCCACCGGGCTTTTCCGTACCACGCATTGTGGCGATCTGAGATCGCCGAGTGGCTGCCTCGATGTTAACGTCACTGCGTTGAATGTTGTCGGGGCTCGCCCCAACGATGCCTCTGTACGTGTGGTGAGCAGGTAAGTCTGCTTTGGTAATGGGACTTCCGATCGGCTCGAGCCAATAGCTGCTGGCCGCAACGGCCGCGACGCCGATGGCCATAAGGGCCAAACTAGTTGGACGCTTCATCTTGCGCGTCTCCTGATCCTCGTTGCTCGGACCCCTGCCATGGTGGGCAGAGGCGCTTCTTGCGCGCCGTGATGCATGAGCAAGCGCTCACACTGAACGGCGTTCAATTACTTGAGGATTAGACGCGTGGAGGCGGTGGTTGCGGGGTGTATGCCCGCCCGCTGAGACGAATAGCGACGCGGGTCATTGAAGGTCGCGGGAAAAATGAGGTTTGTACCTCAGAGATGCGATCCAGAACCGCTGTCAGCCCGAGGCAGAAGCACTTGCCGCAACATCCATTGTCGTCGCAGTAGCCGATTTTGCTACTGGACTCTGAGTCCGCGCTAGCATTGCGACCGGTATCCGACCGATGATCAGCATGGCCTACCCCAACGTGCTCAGCACAATGCAGGCCAGTTTCATCATCAGGGGCATTTGCCATTGCCACGGGCGCAAAGGTCCCTGCCGCCGGCAGCGTGGCTACCGCGAGAGTCAGACATGCGACAAGAATGGTCCTGAACCGGCCCATAATGACATGAATTATCTTACTAAATCTTGGGAGGTCAAGTTACTTGCTCGTGATGTTTCAGGCGACGCCGCTTGGTACAGAGCACTTATCAGTTCGATTGAGCATAAGTCCACTTTTGGCACTTAACGAACATCAAATCGTGGACAAGCAATGTCCGGTTTCTGCCAGTAAGCGGACATTATCTGCATCGCCTTGGACGTCCGCTAAGTGCCAATAACGGACATAGGGCCGTGCGACATGAATGATACGAACCCACAGGGAATGGGTAACAAATCGCTGTGAACCAGCCCTGATGACAGCCGCTACTTGTTCATCGCCTTCATCACAGCACCTACGATTCCCGTAAGCACCGCGCCACCGCCTGCGCCTCCAAGGATATTGCTGAGAAGGCCGCCTAGCGCGCCGCCCTGGCCGAGTGGCGTCAACTCGCAGCGTGAGCGTCTGGACCGATCGTGATCGGCCAGCTAATGATCAGTTAGTCTGACAATGCCCCGGCGACGGGTTTTGATAAATTTTCTCGGGGGAGAAGGAACATGATGACAAATAATCGACTAGGTGATGTACAGCAGGTTGTTCCGATGAAAAGGATGCCTGCAAAGCTGGGCAAAATTTCGGATGGTTTTATGGTCGCCTATACCATGCCCGCAGTGAAGGGTGGTGAAACTGTAGCCACCGGCATGTTGTTTGTCCCCGAGGGCGACGCTCCGGCAGGGGGGTGGCCGCTTCTTGTCTATGGGCACGATACCGAAGGCACGACTCATGAAGCTGCGCCAAGCGCGTACATTCAGGCGGAGCCTGCGAAGGACCTGCCGCATTCCAACCCTGCACCTGTCTCTTATACACATCTCCGAGCCCACGAGACGAACAATTC
>JARFQY010000158.1 GCA_029287535.1 Filomicrobium sp. | reverse complement strand
GGTGATTACACGCGCATCGCCACCACGATCGACGACGCTCTTGGCGAGGCCTTCGATAAGACCGCGAAGCTTCTCGGCCTGCCGCAACCTGGCGGCCCCGCCGTCGAAAACAGTGCCGCGAAAGGTGATGCCAACCGCTTTGAGCTTCCCCGTCCGATGGTGGGGCGCCTCGAGCCGCATTTTTCCTTTGCCGGTCTCAAGACCGCCGTCCGCCATCGGGCCCAGAAAATCGCGCCACTCACCGATTCTGACGTGGCCGACCTTTGTGCGGGCTTTCAGGCCGCGGTGCTGGATAGCGTGCTCGACCGTTGCGCGCGCGGCATTGATCTGGCTGAGGAGGCCCTTGGTGGCACGCTTGGCCACTTCGTTGCAGCCGGAGGCGTGGCGGCCAATCGGGCGCTGCGATCGGGCCTGACATTACTTGCCGCGCGACGTGGTCTTGCGTTTCATGCGCCGCCGCTGGAGCTGTGCGGGGACAACGCCGCGATGATCGCGTGGGCAGGTGCCGAACGCCTGGCCCGTGGCCTTGTTGATCCGCTTGATGCTCCGGTCCGTCCACGTTGGCCGCTCGATGCTGATGCCCCCAAGGTTCGCGGTGCCGGCGTCAAAGCCTAGTACCACTTCGGCCGGAGAGAATGTCGGGCGTTTTCATCGGCGGGGATCGTGCGGTAGGGTGCGCTGGCATCAACTTTTGGGAACGCAACGAATGACAATTGACTGCGTCGGCGTAATTGGCGGAGGCGCGTGGGGTACGGCATTGGCCCAGACCATGGCGCTGGCCGGGCATGATGTTCGCTTGTGGGCCTATGAGCCCGATACCATTCGCGAGATCAATGAGCACCACTTAAACCGGGTCTTCTTGCCTGGCGTTACGCTTGAGCCCAGGGTCAAGGCAACGGGCAAGCTGGCCGACGCCGCTACGGCGGATGTTGTCTTGCTGGTTCCGCCAGCCCAACACCTGCGCCGCATCGCCGGAGAGCTCAGCGAGTACCTTCCCGAGGGCCGTGCCGTTGTCGTCTGCGCGAAGGGGATCGAGAAGGCAACCGGCAAACTCATGGGCGAGGTTGTCCATGAAGCCCTGCCGCAGGCGCTGCTCGCCGTCCTTTCAGGACCCAGTTTCGCCGCCGATGTCGCCCGCGGCCTCCCCGCCGCCGTGACACTCGCCAGTGAGGACGAAGCGACCGGTCGCGCGCTTGCCGAGGGACTGGGTTATCGCAATCTGCGTATCTACTGGTCGTCCGATACCATCGGCGTTGAGCTTGGAGGCGCTGTCAAGAACGTGCTCGCCATCGCCGCCGGCATCGTTGACGGCAAGGAACTCGGCGCCAGTGCGCATGCGGCGTTGGTCACCCGCGGCTTTGCCGAGTTGCGCCGATTTGGCGAAGCACTCGGCGCCCGCAGTGAAACCCTCATGGGTCTGTCGGGGATCGGTGATCTGATCCTCACCTGCTCCAGCCCGCAATCCCGAAACATGTCGCTGGGCCGCGCGTTGGGACAAGGACGCAGTATCGATGAGGTTCTCGGCGAACGCCGCGCTGTCACGGAGGGCGTTTTCACCGCCGAAGCCGTTCACCGGATCGCGGTGGACAAGGGCATAGAGCTACCGATTTGTTTCGCTGTACATGCGATCGTTGATGGCAAACTGTCCGTCGACGATGCGATCGAGGCGTTGTTGTCGCGACCGCAACGCTCTGAGGGTTGAAGGATAAGAGTGGACGCACATGAGCAAAGCAAAGCCAGCCAGGAAGCCGGTGGCCAAAAAATCAGTAGTCAAGAAGCCGGTGGCCAAAAAGTCGCCGGCCAAGAAGCCTGCAGCAAAGAAGCAGCCCGCAGCAAAGAAAAAGACTTCGCCGAAGAAAGCAGCAGCGCCCGCCGCCGCACCGACAATCCTTCGGCCGGCGTTTTGGCTCTTCAAATCCGAACCCGATGTCTTTTCCTGGGAAGATTTGAAGGGCAAGGGGAAGAAAGGCGAGGAATGGGATGGCGTCCGCAACTACCTCGCCCGCAACAACATGCGTGCCATGCTATTGGGCGAACTCGGCTTCTTCTACCACTCTAACATCGGTCTTGAGATCGTAGGTATTTGCGAGGTTTGCAAGCTCGCGCATCCCGATTCGACGACCGATGACGAGCGCTGGGAGTGCGTTGACGTTCGCGCGGTTTGCGACATGCCGAATCCGGTGAAGCTTGTTGACGTCAAAGCGAACCCGGCCTTGCACAAGATGTCTCTCGTCACATCGATGCGCCTATCCGTGCAACCGGTCCTCGCCGACGAATGGGCCGAGGTGTGCAGCATGGGCGGCCTCGACCCAACCAAGATTCGCAGGTGAGGACGCGCTCGATGCCAGCCGGGTCAACAGGCAAAGTTACCGACCGTCAATCCAGGATGGCCTTCTTGCAGGCCAACACCAAGCTGCTCGTCTCGAAGCTTGTTCCAGAGATCAAACTGCATCTTGCCGAAGAAAGCCTGCCGATCTGGCGGAAGACAGAAGAAGAACTCGGCGAAATCAATCTGCCACCACCGTTTTGGGCTTTCGCCTGGGCGGGGGGACTGGCTCTGGCGCGTTACGTTCTCGATAATCCTTCTCTCGTCGCCGGTAAGCGTGTGCTTGACCTGGGATCTGGCAGTGGCCTGGTGGCGATCGCCGCCAAACGCGCCGGGGCGGCTGAAGTGTTGGCCGCTGATGTCGATCTGTTTGCCAGCGCCGCAGTCCTGATCAACGCTGAGGCCAACGCGGTCAGCCTGCGCGTCACGGAAGACGATATCCTCGACACCACACCCAGCGATATCGACGTTCTTCTGGTCGGCGATCTGTTCTACGAACGCGATCTCACCGAACGTGTTGTTTCCTTCATGGAGCGCACGGCCGCCACGGGCGCGCCGGTTCTCGTCGGTGACCCGCGCCGCAGCTATTTCCCAGCAGAGCGCTTCATCAACCTTGCCCGGTACGACGTGCCGACGACGCGTGAACTCGAAGACCAGGAGATCAAGCGCGCGGCTGTCTGGCGCTGGAAGGGCTAAGGCTGGTCTAAATCGGCGTTTGCAGCCGCGCACTCATCCGGCTGTACAGGGCATCCGTAGACAACCCCCAAACAAGGAAGAGTCTGCGATGCGCTACAAGCCTCAATTACTTCTGTTCGTTCTGGTGTCCTTCGCCTGGCCCGCTCAGGCTGCCGCGCCAAACCGATCGTCCGTCGTAGAGCCGGTCGTGCTCTTGAAGAACGGCAACATCAGAGCGTGCGGGGTCCGCGCGACGTTCCCCGACGGCGAAACTCCGCGCACATTCGAACTGCTCGTAAGGCGCAGCGGCAACGACACGCTTCTGGAGCTGCGCGCGAACTGCGGCGTCGATGCCGGGCGCCCCGGTCGGCCACTGCTGCAGACACGGACCATCAATACTGCCGACTTGCTGCGAGGAGACGTCGGCCTGTCTCAGGGTGTTTCCGTTCTCAGCGCTTCCGCCACGAGCGACGAGGTAGCGATCCTCATCCAGGAATACATGATCGGCGGTGGAACGATGCGTTGTCTTGAGCCCGCCGCGGAAGGCTTCACCCTTGGCGGCCCGCTGCCCAACCAGACGCGAGCTGCCTATCTCAACTGCGCCGGAGATCTGTTCCGCCCCGAGGAGGAGCGCTAGGTCGACCAAAGCTGATTGGATCAACCCTGCCCAGGTGCACCGAACACCGACCAACCGGTCGCTTTCGCGAGCTCTTCAAAGGCGCGGCTGGCCAGAACCGAACTGCCCTTCGCATTGAGCCCTGGTGACCAGGCGGCAATCGAGGCAACACCCGGCACGATGCCAAGGATGCCGCCGCCAACCCCGCTTTTGCCCGGAAGGCCCACTCGGAACGCAAACTCTCCCGAGGCGTCGTAATGGCCGCAGGTCATCATCACGGCGTTGATGCGCCGAACGCAGGACATCGAAACCCGCCTGGCATCGTCCCCATGCACATCGCCTGCCGCCGCCAGGTAACGTCCCGCCGCGGCAAGCTGGCGGCACGACATGGCAATAGCGCAATGATGGAAGTACACATCCAGAGGATGCCCGACGGGAGCGCGGATGTTGCCTTCCGCGCGCATGAAGCTGGCGAGCGCAACATTTCGGAATCCGGTCCGCTCTTCCGAGCGGGCGACGTCCTGGTCAATGTTGATTCCCTCATCGTTGGCCAGTTGACGGCAATAGGTGAGAATCTCTTGCACGGTCTCGTGCGGCGTCTGCCCGTCAACGAGCAGGTCCGCGATGACGATCGCACCAGCGTTGATGAAGGGATTGCGCGGAACGCCATGTTCCAGCTCCAGCTGTACGATGGAGTTGAATGGATCGCCTGAAGGCTCCCGGCCGACTCGCTCCCAGATCGCGCCACCGAACTTTTCCAGCGCAAGGGTCAGCGTAAAGACCTTGGAGATGCTCTGTACGGAGAACGCGATATCCGCATTCCCAGCGACAAGCGCTTCGCCATTGACCGGAACGACGGCGATTCCGAAACGGTCATTGGCGACATCGGCGAGTTCGGGGATGTAATCAGCGACCCGGCCGCGCTCAGTTGCCGCCGCCATTGTCCCGGCAATACGATCAAGGATTGCCTGTAGCTCTATCGGGTCTATCGAGGAGATCATTACCGGTGCACTTCGCGCCATTGTTGCCTGGAGCTAGCACCATAGCATCGATCACTCCAGTCAGCCTCAGCTGGGAAGTGACGAGCTTGCAATTAACGTGCGGATCACTTCTTACACTTGATAGCGATCGTCATGTTCGCGGCGGGAATGAAGCGTCGGCAATCCGATGAAGTACTCGAACTTACAACGGTCGGGCCGCTACGTCTGTCGAGTGCCCTGATGCGGGCCCGCGCGGTCTTTTGCGCGTAAAGCTGTTCGACCGACTTTGCCGACGTTGCCAGCGCCCGCTCATACTGATCGCGTGCGCGTTTGTATTGCCTGCGCTTCTCGAGGATCTGTCCTCTCAGCAGGTAGGCGGCCTCGAAGGATTTTCGTAACCGTATGGCCTCATCAAGTTCTGCGTCCGCGTCGTCAAACTGCTTTTGGCGAAACAGAATAACGGCACGTGCGTGAAGTGCCTCGGCGTCATTGGGATGCGCCTCGATCACGGAATCTATGGTATCCAGCGCTTCGTCGTGCTTGCCCTGATCGGACAATACCAAGGCCCGCATCACGACGATCTTGTGCTCGGAAGGTTCCAGCTTTTCCGCTTTGCTCAGGTCGGACAAGGCGCGGCGCCGATGTTTGAGCCTGCGCAGCATCAAGGCACGCCCATAGTAAGCGACCCACTTGCCCTTCTTTTTGTATTTCACATACCGGTCGAGATCTTTGATGGAGTCCGATTTCTTTCCGCGGTCATAAAGCACGACAGCACGGCTGTAGTAGCCCTCGGCAAAACTGCGTTTGAGTTTCACGACACGGTTGAAGTCTCTGTGGGCGCGCTTGTAGTCACCCGCGTTACGGTATGCCCAGCCGCGGTTGTAGTAAGCAATGTAGTGCTTCTTCTTGGGAAGCCGCCCGCTTTTGATAATGCGCGTGCAAGCCTTCGCACTCTTGGCGCCAAGACCTCCTGGGCAGTTCGCCAGGTCGCTCTTCATGCCCGCATGGGCCGGAGCGGCAAGGCAAAGAAGTGTCAGGACAAAACCTGCTTTTTGAATAAGTCCGGACATCCTGACCCCACTGGAATCTCTTAAACCGCGTACAAAATTCTGGACACCGTTCGAAAACGGTACCTGCGGTTAAGTAGGAGAGTTCTCTGGGGAACACAGTTCCTTAGGGTACAAGCATAAATCCAGGCCCGTGCACCATCGCCTTTTTGGGCCTCAGAAACGAAAATCGCGCCGAAGCGGTTGCCTCGGCGCGATAATCAAAAGGCCATCGACGGTAGCTGGCCCTTCGGTGGGAAGTACCGTTGGCTAGTTCAGCCTGAACAGCAGCTGAGCCCGGCCACCGATCTCGTTGAAGTCGCCGGCACCACCGTAGAAGATTTCAATGGCACTATTCGTGCGACCGCTGTCAGAGCCCCCGGTGACGCCCGCTCCAACCCGGTACGAGGTGTCGTCGGACTCGAGGTCGTAAGTCGCCGTAAAGGGGCAGCCATTTGCATCGACGACCCCACCCGGCGCACACAAGCCGGTCGTTGGGTTCGAAACCGTGACCTTGCTGTCGAAATCAAAGCGCTGCTTGATGGCCCCCTTAACAAACGGGGAATACTGCCATCCATACTGGGCAACCGGAACGGCAATTGTGATGGCCGCCGTACCAGCGAAAGTCCTCGTGGTCGCATCGCTATAGCGCACACCAGCAGAATCGGTGAACCCGTCTCTTTCGTAATTCGAGTACAGGAGACCGCCGCTCACATCGATCAGCACTTGGCGTGAGCCGCGCTGCACTTGGAAGACGTGCCCAAGTGTGCCCGAGAATGTGTACTCATCGTAGTCGGTTTCGCCGCGGCCACCGCCAAAGGTCGCGGGAACCGAAACGGCGTCACCAACTGGCGTTCCATCAGGCGAAATGAAACGCTCGCCGTCGAACGACAGGTTTTTCACGTCGGAATCGCCAAAGCCATAGGACGCGGTTGAAATGAAATATGTCTGCCTGGCGACGAGGAGCGAGTAAAAATCAAACAATACGCCATCGTCCTCCGTACTACCGGTGCCTGTACGGACACCAACGGTTGGGCTGAAGGAGGACGGCGTGAAGATATCGCCTTCGTAATCCGTTCTGACCCACTTGCCGCTGACTGCGCCGCCGACCTTGAATGTGTAGCCATGCATCGAGAGCCGGTTCGACAGATCAATCTCTCCGATCGCACCAAAGCTGTGCGAATTGCTGACGAACGGCTGCAGCTCATTAATCGGAGCGATCGCTTCGTTAAGACAGTCGGTCTGCGGGATCGAATTCTTTAACCTGTAGCCGTCGTGGTCGGTGCGCACACCAGCGTAGGCCACTCCACCGTAAACTGGCGTCACACCGAGCCCGGAACTCGCCTTGGCTTGGGCAATGGTATCCTCAAGCACGTCTATGGACGCCGCTTGGCTCGTCGCCCCTGTGTCGCTTGAAGCGTTCTGGCCTTGACAGCCTGATGCATGCACAGGCGTCGAAGTTGGGCCGGCCATCATTGCTATGCCGGCACAACCGGCAAGAACGACCGCTAGGCCACTCTTACACTGCCCCCTTATCAAGAAATGCGGTGAACCCTCACCGCGATTTTTCTGAGCCGACATGTATCACCCCCGTCGAAATGTCTGTTCTCGTCCCAATTCTCACTACACTGATTCGCGGGGGAGAAACCGTGCAGCAATGCATCGCTTGTGGCTCTTTGGCATATTCGTCACGCCAAACAACGTGCACAGAGCTTGCGTGCGCTGGAGCCGAAAGCGGAAGCGGCCAATCGCCCTGGTGGCAGATTGGCCGCTGTAACAGATACAACTTGTAAAAGGCTAAGGTCCCAAGGTGTCTAGATAAACCGGACCTCGTATACCAGATTAGAAGCGCCCAACGCCGACTGGCCGGACAAAAGCTGCCGGAGCCCTGCTCCGTTTTACAACCTTCTTGCGGCTGCTTTTCTTGCGATAGGTCTTTTTGGATGAGCCGCGTTTTATTGCTGCCCTGTTGCGCTGACGCTTCTTATAACTCCGGCGTGCCTTATATTTGCGCAATGTTGCGCGGGCCTCTGCGCGGGCTTCTGGTGTGACCGGGGGCGCGGCGTCGGTCGTCGTGCGAGACGCGGTTTGTATACGTGAACGACCATCACCCTCTGGCTTGCTCTTCGGCAGCGGCACCATGACACCGTTGGCATCTAGGGCTCCTTCGCCGGGTGTCACCATCCAAACGCCACGGGCGGTGACTTCCGTCGGACCACCAATTTTCGAATCGCAATCTTTACCTTCGGAAGTGAGGAAGGCTTCGACCAGGTCTGAACTTGGTTGTTCCGAGGCGATATCCAGCCCATCGGCGCGAACCGCCTTTGACGCCGCTTTTTGCGTGCGCTCGTCCCAAATACCGTTAATGGAACCGGCGTAGCAGCCGCGGCTGACCAGAGCGGCCTGGATGAGGATGATGCGATCCGTCAGCTCTTCGGCCGGGTCGCCAAATTCCCCATCAATATCTTCGAACTCAGGATCAACGGCGGCGGTCTTCACGGGATCGCCGACCCGGGTCTTCTCCAAGAGATCATCCGCAAAGACCGGTGCCGGGCCAAATGCCACCAATCCTGCGACAAGTCCGGACACACCAAGAGCAAGGCGCTGCCGGCGCTGTTTGGTTTCCTGCTCGCTCATCGGAGCCCTACCAATTCTGTCCAGTGAGGACGTTTCGAAGCGGTGTTTCGAGCCAGACTCTGCTGCTGGCATCGAAATTTGGCCGCTGGCGTCATTGACCGCCATCAACCTAGATATACAACGTATCATCTTCAATTTAAAGCTCATGTTTCAGCTCATCTGTGGGCGCCGTTAATCACATTTGCCCCGGTTCCAACTTTCTGGCCGGCGAACATGCAGTTCGGTCTAACGTCGGCACAATGCTATTAGATCGAGAATAATAACGTTTAAGGATCGTTTGTCTGTTACTCAGATAACAGAACGCGCAGCTGCCTAGGCGTGATGTAACCGGTGGGCTCGGCCCGCAGCTCAGTCTGAAAATTCTTGATTGCGGCGCGAGTTTCGGGGCCGAAATCGCCAGATATACTTCCCGAGAGTAGGCCTCTGCTCCTAAGGCTCAGCTGTATTCTTGATCTTATCTTGCTGCTTAACCTTTTTTCGATCATGGCAAGCGCCGTCGGGTTCAAAGCGACTTCGGGCTTGGTGCCGTAGCGCTTGCGGTCTCGCGCAAACTGTCTTGCCTGCTTTGCGGCAATTAGCGCCGCAGCCTCAGCCTTGCGGCGGGCTTCAGCCTCGGC
>JARFQY010000149.1 GCA_029287535.1 Filomicrobium sp. | reverse complement strand
CCTGCCAGGCGAACTCGCACCTCAAAACGCTCGACCTGCTCGAGGTTACGCAGGCTGGCGACGAAATCAGGGTCACCGCCTCGGCACGCTCGTTTATGCATAATCAGGTCCGCTCCATGGTCGGCTCACTGAAGATTGTCGGCGAAGGAAAGTGGACAGACGATGCCCTGCGAGACGCGCTTAGCGCCTGCGACCGCAAAGCCTGTGGCCCTGTCGCGCCCGCATGCGGTCTTTATCTCACCAAGGTGGATTACGCCTAGAGACGTGGACTGCGCTCGCCGGTCCGGCTCAGTCGACCATCGACAGGAATTCCTGTCGGGTAATTGCACTCGTCCGGAAGATGCCGAGCATGCGGCTTGTCATCAACTCTGTGCCCGGCTTCTGAACGCCACGGGTCGTCATGCAGTGGTGTTCGGCCTTAATCACGACCGCGACGCCTTGGGGCTTGAGAACCTCATCGATCACATTGGCGATTTGGGCGGTCATCTTCTCCTGGATTTGAAGGCGCTTGGCGAAGACATCAACGACGCGGGCCAGTTTTGAAATGCCAACGACGCGGCCGTTGGGGATGTAGCCGACCCAGGCGCGACCCACGATCGGCGCCATGTGATGTTCGCAATGACTTTCGAACCGGATCCCTTGCAGGGTGATCATCTCGTCGTAGCCTTCGATTTCCTCGAAGGTTTTCTGCAGGACGGCGGCTGGATCCTCGGAATAGCCGCGAAACCACTCTTCGAAGGCACGCGTGACGCGCGCAGGTGTCTCGTGCAGGCCATCACGTGCCGAATCGTCCCCAGCCCACCGGATCAACGTCTCGACAGCCTGTTCAGCCTCGGCGCGGCTTGGCCGATTCACCTTCGTAACTGGTGACGTCCTGGCTTTGGTTGCGTTTTTTGTTGTGCTGTTCACGGATGGACCTGCGGCTGTTGGCACTTCTAACTTGCTCTGTGGTGTTCGGTACGCCGATGCCTTGGCTGCGGATCGCTCCATTGGTCAGACGCTCGACATGTTTCGGATAACAACCGAAACCTTCAACGGCGGCAATGTCCGCCGTCTGCATGTAATTGCTTAATATTAGGGCTTCGGCGGTTTACGACAAGTAACAGCCACGCAAAACTTCAGCTCCCGACAACATAAGCCTTATCAACCAAGACCGACAGGCTCTCCCTTGTCGTTGACGAAAGCGATACGGATCATGTTGGTCGTGCCGGACTGGCCAAGGGGAACGCCACCAGTCACGAGGATGCCCTCGCCAGCCTTCACGAAGCCCTGATCGAAAGCGATCAGGCATGCTCTGCGAACCATATCGGTGACGGAAACCGGGTCTTTTTCCAGAACAACTGAGTGCAAACCCCAAACAACGGTCAAGCGATGGGCGGTCGCGGCGATCGGTGTCAAGCCCATGACCGGCAGCCCAGGACGCTCGCGGGCTACGCGCAGCGCCGTGGAACCGGTTGCCGTGTAACAGACAATGGCGGCCAGTTGGACCGTGTCGGCGATGGCGTGTGCGGCGGCGGCAATGGCATCGGCGGGCGTTGGCAGGGGCTCAGTTTGCCAAGCGTATAGAATGGCCTCGTAGCCGCGATCGTTCTCGACCTCTATGGCGATCCGGTCCATCATCTCGATGGCTTCGACCGGGTACTTGCCGACAGCCGATTCAGCCGACAGCATGACGGCGTCGGCGCCTTCAAACACAGCGGTTGCCACATCGGAAACCTCGGCACGCGTTGGGACCGGGCTCTCAATCATGCTTTCTAGCATCTGCGTGGCAACAACGACCGGCTTGCCCGCGGCGCGCGCCTTGCGGGTGATCTTCTTCTGCAGCCCGGGAACCTGTTCAATCGGCATTTCAACGCCGAGGTCACCGCGAGCGACCATAAAGCCGTCGGCGGCCGCGATTATCGCGTTGAGATCATCGATCGCCTGCGGCTTTTCGACCTTGACCATGATAGCGGCGCGGTCTCCGATGATCTCCCGCGCTTCCAGCACATCCTGGCCGCGCTGGACGAACGATAATGCGATCCAGTCGACCTCGAGACCCAAAAGAAACGCGAGGTCCCTATGATCCTTCTCGGTCAGCGGGCTAATCGGCAGGAGCGTATCGGGCAGACTGATCCCCTTGCGGCTTGCAAGCGGGCCTCCAACAACGACCTCAGCGACAATCCGGTCCGGGCTGGCATCCTTAACGCGCATGCGCAGCTTACCGTCATCGAGTAGCAGCGTATGTCCCCGCTCAACGGCGTTGAAAATCTGCGGGTGGGGTAGGTGAACGCGTTTTGAGTTCCCAACGCCATCGTCGTTTTCGAATGTAAATTCGGCACCCGCGGTCAACTCGGCACGTTCGCCTTCAAAGGCGCCAAGGCGGAACTTCGGGCCCTGCAAATCGCCCAGTAGACCGATTGGATAGCCGCGCCGCTCCGAAATCTCGCGAACGCGTCCATGCAATTCCGCAGCCAGGTCATGGCTGGCGTGGCTCATGTTCATGCGAAAGACATCCACGCCCGCATCGAACAGCTTTCCAAGCATATCGAGCGATTGAGATGCCGGGCCAATGGTGGCCACGAGCTTCACTCTACGATTGCGTCTCATGATCCTCCGTCCCCTTGTTTTTCGGGATCTGCCAAACGGATTGTCCACTGCTTGGACCCGCCGGTATCAACTTCCATAAAGCCCTCGCTCTGGTATCCGTGCGTTGCGCAATCGTGGATGCCACGAATAGCAAATCGGCCTTTCTGCGTGCACAGCTTCGTGCCGCCGGTCCAGCCGCCGCCCTGATCATAATCCACCGCCCGGACATAGATCAGCCGACTTGGTATACCACCACGCAGCAGCACTTCACAGGTCTGGGATGCAATCGTCCACCAGCCCTCGGATGCGGGCTCCCCGGCCGTGTCATGATAACCAATGGCGACGCCAATACGGCTGGCGGTATCGTTGCAGAGTTTCAAATCGGCGCGAACCGCAGGAGCAACCGCAAACGTTCCAATACTCGCGAATGCTATCAACGCGAAGAGGCGTGTCGCCAGAAGCGATGCCTTTCGACCGGTCTTCGTCGTCTGCTTTTTGAAGCGGTCCAATGAACACATCCTAATAGTCCGCGAAACTCCGGTGAGCCGGCTTCCAGCGTGCTCGACAAACCAATGGCGGTGGCGGATCGCGCTTCAGGGATCGACCAGGATCACGCGAAAGTCGTTTACGTTCGTTTGGGTGGGACCCGGCATCACCAAATCACCGAGTTCACGAAAGAAACCTGTAGAATCATTGTTCTGCAGAAACGTGACGGCGTCCACACCAATATCGCGCGCGCGCTTCACCGAGTCTGGAAGGACCACGGCGCCAGCCGGATCGTCCGCTTTGCCAACACCACCATCGGTGCCATCCGTATCGCATGCAATACCATAAATCCCATCGGCTCCATCAAGTGCGATGGCGAGCCCCAGGGCATATTCCTGGTTGGGGCCTCCAGAACCATTGCCGCGGACGGTCACGGTGAGTTCTCCGCCTGACATCAAGGCCACGCGGTCGCCACGCTGCATCGCGTTCCTGGCCATCGCCGCATGGAAGGCGGCGACATCGCGAGCTTCGCCTTCCAGCGAATCGCCAAGTATGTCGACACGGTATCCGGCGGCGGCGGCAATCTTGGCGGCGGTCTCCAGGGAGGCCATCGGTCGGGCCGCCAGCTGATAGTGCGAGCGCGAAAGCGCACCGCTGCCAGGGGGCGGAGTTTCGTTGGCCGGTTCCTGCAGCGCTTTGGCAATCTCAGCTGGAGGCGTGATCTTGTAGAGCTCAAGAATTCCGCGTGCATCCGCCAGCGTTGTGGGATCGCCTACGGTCGGACCGGACCCGATGGCGTCGGGTGAATCGTGGGGTACGTCCGAAATCGCAAGCGTCACCAGCTGCTTGCCGCTTGCCGCGGCCGCCAGCCTGCCGCCTTTGATCCGTGAGAGGTGCTTGCGGACGCAGTTGATCTCGGAAATTCGGGCTCCCGACTTCAACAGATGACGGGTCAGTGCCTGCTTCATGTCGAACGTGACGCCATCCACCGGAGCGGCCCAGAGTGCCGAGGCGCCGCCCGACAGCAAGCATAAAACGGTATCATCCGGGCCGGCGGAAGCCGCCAGCTCCAGTGCGCGACGGGCGCTGGTGATGGAGTTTTCATCAGGGACGGGATGGCCGGCTTCCACCACCTCAATCAGCTCGGTGGGGAGCCCGAAGCCGTGGCGCGTCGTAACGAAGCCCGAAATACTGCCGCCCTGACCTTTCTCGATGTAATGCTTCTCGGCGGCCTGCGCCATGGCCGCGGCAGCCTTGCCGGCTCCTACGACGATAATGCGCCCCCCAGGGGGAACCTCGGGCAGATTCGGCGGCACGCAGGTCGCGGGGTGTGCGGCCGACACGGCCGCCTCAAATAACTCAAGCAGCTTTGCTTGTGCGTCACCGAATGCCGTGCTCATTCACGCCTCGTACTTTGGTCGGAAGTGTTTCAATACTGATCTGCGTCGAATATTTAGGCACGTCAAGCCGTTGTAGATACTCAGCAGGCCATGGCACTAGCCTGACTACGTCTGTGCACCTATGTACTTATCGAGCTGGCGGCGGCGCCTAGGATGCCGGCGCCGGGCCAACAATAAGCAAACAAGTCCGCCTGGAGGCCTCGCATGAACGACAACACTCTGTCCGAAATCGATGCGGCGACGCGTACCGAACTCGAAGCGGCTGCGTTTCGCCGCCTGCTCGAGCATTTGCGCAATCGCACGGATGTTCAAAACATCGACCTGATGAACCTTTCCGGGTTCTGCCGGAACTGCCTTTCCAACTGGTACCGCGAGGCGGCCGAGGAAAAGGGCCTGAACCTCAGCAAGGACCAGTCGCGAGAGATCATTTACGGTGAGCCTTATGCTGAGTGGCGTGAGAAACACCAGACAGAAGCCAGCGCCGACCAGCTTTCCAGTTTTGAGGAAAACAGGCCCAAGGACCACTAGCCCGCACAGCATTTTGCCGGCTGCCACAACTGCAAAGCAACGCGCAACACCGTTGTTGGCTTGTGGGCAAAAATAAAAATCTGGATGAACCAAAACGGCGGCTTGAAGGTCCGCCTTGTAGCAGCTAGCTTCCCGCCACCATGCGCTGGAGAGAGGGCAAAATTCTTCCGGCGTGTTGGCCGGACCGTCGATACCGAGCGGTCCGGCCAAGTCCATCGTCTCGCGTTCCCGGACATCGTTGAAACCATTCAGTGGAGCGGAGGCGGCCATGAGCACTCTGCAGGCTTCAGCCCAGGCGCAGCTGCGGCAGTTCGTCGAGCAAATCGAACGGCTTGAAGAAGAAAAGAAAGCAATCGCTGCGGACATCCGGGACAAGTTCGCGGAAGCCAAAGGCGTCGGCTTCGACGTTAAGGCGATGCGTAAGATACTCCAATTGCGCAAGAAAACAGCCGTCGAACGCCAGGAAGAAGAAGGCGTTCTTGAAGTCTACCTGCACGCGCTCGGCATGCTTAGCGAGCTCGTGGACGACGACGCAGCCGGAAGTTTCGTCGAAGCGGCGGAATAGACACGACGGCGGAGCCCTCGGCTTATCGACGGCCCCATGAATCCATCCGGTTTTCTCACCGGATGGCGGCATGAGGGTGTGCCCTAAGCCGTCTTTTCCATGCCCTCCAGCTCGTCGATCATGCCTTCGATGACCCTGAGGCCTTTGTTCCAGAATTCGGGATCGCGGGCGTCGAGGCCGAACGGGGCGAGCATCTCGGAATGGTGCTTGGAGCCACCGGCCTTCAGCATGTCGAAATACTTTTCAACAAAGCCGGGATGGGCCTCCTGATAAAGGCCATACAGCGAATTCACCAGACAGTCGCCAAACGCATAGGCGTAGACGTAGAACGGTGAGTGGATGAAGTGCGGGATATAGGTCCAGAAGACCTCGTAGCCATCATGGAATTCAATCGCCGGCCCGAGGCTTTCGACCTGCACCTCAAGCCACATCTCGTTCAGCTGATCTGAGGTCAGCTCGCCCTGCCGGCGGGCCTCATGGACCTTGCGCTCAAAGGTGTAGAACGCAATCTGACGGACCACGGTGTTGAGCATGTCCTCGGTTTTGCCGGCCAAGAGTGCCTTCTTTTCCCTGGCGTCCGTGGTCTCGGCGAGCAGCTTGCGGAAGGTCAGCATTTCGCCAAAAACGCTGGCCGTCTCCGCCAATGTGAGCGGGGTGGGGGCGAGCAGTGCGCCCTGGTCGCGGGCGAGCCACTGGTGAACACCGTGGCCGAGCTCATGAGCCAACGTCATGACGTCACGCGGCTTGCCGAGATAATTCATCAGCACATAGGGGTGCGCTGAAGGCACCGTGGCGGCCGAAAAGGCGCCGGGCGACTTACCGGGCCGGACGCCGGCATCAATCCAGCGGTTGTCGAAGAACTTCTCGGCAATGCCGGCCATTTCAGGCGCGAAGCCGCCATAGGCCGACAGCACCATCTCGCGAGCCTGGGGCCACTCGATAATGCGCTCCGGCTTCTCAGGCAGTGGCGCATTGCGGTCCCAATGGGCGAGTTTATCCATGCCGAGCCACTTCGCCTTTAGCTTGTAGTAGCGATGCGACAGGCGCGGGTACGCGGCGTGGACAGACTTTACGAGGGCATCAACGACGGGGGCTTCCACGCGGTTGGCCAGATGGCGGCTATCGGCGACGTCCTTGAAGCCACGCCAGCGGTCGGAGATCTCCTTGTCCTTGGCGAGCGTGTTGGTGATCAGCGTGAACAGCCGCAGGTTATCCTTGAACACCTTGGCCAGCGCTTCCGCACCGGCCTGACGCTTCTTGCCGTCCTGCTCGGACATCAAATTGAGGGTGGCTTCCAGGCCAAGCGGTTCAGCATGTCCCGCAACCTCGAACTTCAATGACGACATGGTCTCGTTGAAGAGTCGATTGAGAGCGCCGGCGCCGGTCTGCGACTTCTCTGTGAAGAGCCGCTCGATCTCCTCGGACAGCTGGTAGGGCTTCTCTTTGCGTAGATCCTCAAACCACGGTCTGTAGCGGCTCAATTCAGGATGTTCGAGGGCAGCTTCGAGAACGGCTTCATCGATCTGGTTCAGCTCAAGTTCCAGGAACAGAAGGTCCGTCCACATGGCCGTCAGCTTCTCGTTGACGTCGCCGTAGAACTTGGCCCGCTCGGGGTCGGCTTGATTGGCGGCATAAAGAAGGCCGGCATAGGAGCCAAGGCGTCCAACCCGATCCGCGAGAGCTTCATATGCCTTGACGGCCCTCGCCAGCTCGGCGCCGTCCTTGGCTGCTTCCGACAGCTTGCCCTGATAGGTTTCCTTCAAACGCTTGGCTTCGGCGGCTCCCTCTTCGAGATCGCGTTTGACCTCCGCGGAATCCGGCGCCGGGTAGAGGTCCGCCAAGTTCCATTCGGGCAGATCGCCCAAGTTCTGGGATGCGGTCTCCGCCACATCAGCGGGCGCTAGCAATTTGGAAAGCCGAAACGAGGAAAGCGCACGCTCAGTTTGCGTCATCGAAAGCTCCGTTGGCGGTGGGATCAACTTGCCGGGAAAATGGCTTCGACCCTATGTGCAGTTGCTTGAGCCAGACATCAAGTGCCGTATTGGGCCAAATGTCCTCACGCTGGGTCTGTTGGGAACGAGTTGTTTACCCTTGTCGGGCACTCTTTGTCCCGAGTTGAGTTGCTGTGCAACGGATGTCCGGTCCCAGACCGGGACGTGATGCTTCGTTAAGCATAATTGTTTCCGTTTTGTCAGCATGTGTCCGTTTCGAGTCTGAGTACGAGTGCCCCCCAATGGCCCAACGCGTTCTTATTGTTGATGATGATCCTGCCCAGCGCCGCATCCTCGAAGAGGTGATCAAGCGGTTCGGCTATGAAACGAAATCCGCTGGTTCGGGCGAGCAGGCCCTGAGCATTCTGCAAAGCGACGGCCCGTCGATTTCACTCGTTCTGCTTGACCTTGTCATGCCGGGCGTCAGCGGGATGGAAGTTCTTTCCAAACTCAAAGAAATGAGTGATGCCCCACCTGTCATCGTGCAGACGGCGCACGGCTCGGTCGACTCGGCCATCGGCGCGATGCGCGAAGGTGCCACCGACTTCGTCATTAAGCCGGTCAGCCCGGAACGGCTGGAAATCACGATCAAGAGCGCACTTCGTATTGAAGAGCTCTCCGGTGAAATCAAGCGCATCAAGAAGCAAGCCCAAGGCAAGCTAAACTTCGATGACCTGATCTTGCGCGGTACCGCCATGCATCGCGTCGTCGAACTTGGCCGGCGCACCGCATCGTCAAACATCCCGGTTCTCATCGAAGGTGAATCCGGCGTCGGCAAGGAGCTCATCGCGCGCGCCATTCAAGGCGAGTCAGAGCGTGCCGGCCGGCCGTTCGTTACCGTCAACTGCGGTGCCATTCCAGAAAACCTCGTCGAGTCGATCCTGTTCGGTCACGAGAAGGGATCATTTACCGGCGCCGTTGATAAACGCATCGGCAAGTTCCAAGAGGCCGACGGCGGAACCCTATTCCTGGACGAAATCGGTGAGCTTCCGCTCGATGTCCAAGTCAAACTCTTGCGGGCACTGCAAGAAGGCGAAGTCGACCCCGTCGGCTCAAAAAAGCCGACGAAGGTCGACTTCCGCCTGATCTCGGCGACGAACCGCGACATGATCTCGCTCGTCAAAGAAGGCAAGTTCCGCGAAGACCTCTACTACCGCCTCAACGTGTTTCCGATCTGGGTCCCGCCGCTGCGCGATCGCATCGAAGACGTCCCTGATCTGGCCAAGCACTTCCTGGCCCGGTTCGCAGCTGAAGAGGGCAAGCGGGTGGTGAGCATGTCACAAGACGCCTCGCGGATGCTGATGGCCTATTCCTGGCCTGGAAACGTCCGGCAACTCGAAAACGCCGTGTTCCGTGCCGTCGTTCTGGCCGATGGTCCCGAACTCACCGTCAACGAGTTCCCTCAAATTGCTGCGCATGTCGAAGGTTTCGAGGCCGAGCTGCCGGTCGCACCGGCCAACGTACAAAAGCAGCCAGCCTACACCGGCCCCGCCTTGCTCGGCGCTGAAGCCACGGTTCCGCGTACGGTCGAAGTAAAATCCGGTTCGCTTGGCATTCCCGCGATTGACGGCGAGGGCGACATCCGGCCGCTCGATGAGATCGAAGCCGACATGATCCGCTTGGCGCTGGGCCGCTACCGCGGACACATGACCGAAGTGGCGCGCCGCCTGAAGATCGGCCGCTCGACGCTCTACCGAAAAATGCAGGAGTACGGCCTCGAGCCGCGCCCTCACTAAACACCGCAGGTCCCCCCGGCCGGAGGAAGCCCTTCTCCTTCGGTCCCCCGGAAGAACCTGGCGTCCCGACGCCGGGTTCTTCTGGCATCTTGTGGTAGGTGTTTCGCCGGTTTTCTCCCATCACAATCGGGAAAACCGGCTCCGCTGTATGTATTTTCGCCACACCCATGCAGAACAAGGAGCTTCTTGCGTTGTCTGGTGAGGCGCGCGCCTTTCAAACAGTGGCGCGCTTCACTAATTTACGCTGGCGATTCTTGGAGGTGGCCATGCGCGGAATTCTCGTCGGTCTCGGTTTTGCCGTGATCTTACCCTTCGGACATGCATCTGCGATCGAACCTGACGCGCCGGAACGGCTGATTACGCCGGAAGAGGCCGTGGGCATTGAGGCTCGCCGCCTTGTTGAGGAGCGCAGTGGACCCGCGGCAAACGCCGATAAGGAACGACTGGCAGCGCTGACCAGCTTCTATGCCGGCCGCGAAAGCCGTCCGATCTGGATTGCGCGCGACAAGCTCACGCTCAAAGCCAAGTCCACGATGGACGAAATCAGACGCGCCGATGATTGGGGCCTGAAGGCTTCGGCATTCCGGCTCAGACAAACGAACCTCACAAGTAGTCCCTCCCGGCAGGACCTGGCAGCGGCGGAAATCGCCTTGTCCCTGGAAGTCCTGAAATACGCAAATCACGCGCGTGGCGGACGGATCATCGAGCCCACCAAGCAGCTCACCACCTATATCGACCGTAAGCCACAGTTGCTGCCGCCTTCCGTCGTGCTGAACGAGATTGCCAATGCGGAAGATGCGGCGGCTTATTTGCGCGAGCTCAATCCGCAGCATCCGCAGTTCCTGGCCTTGCGCCAGGCACTCCTGAAGCAACGCGGCGTTAGCGAAGAGAACGGCGTTCGGAAGCTGCACCTGCCGGCCTATGGTCCGCAGCTCAGCCTTGGCAAGCGTCACCCGGACGTTGCCATTCTCAGACATCTTCTTGATGCCCCCGTCGCGCCAGGTCGCGATGGTGCGGAATCCGACCCTGAGTTGTTCGACGCCAACCTCAACGAAGCAGTCAGGGCGTTTCAACGGGAGAATGGGCTTTACGTCGACGGTATTGTCGGCCGTAAGACACGCTCTCTGTTTGGCGGTGTCGAAGAAGCGTCCGTGTCGGAGCAAATGCTGCTTGCGAACATGGAACAATGGCGCTGGATGCCGCGGGACCTCGGCGATTTCTACGTGACCGCGAACATCCCCGAATACCGGGTTCGGGTCATGAAAGACGGCCGCGAAGTTCACGACGAGCGCATGATTGTCGGCAAGATCAATAAACAAACCCCCGTGTTCTCGGACGTAATGGAGACGGTGGTGTTCCACCCGTTCTGGGGCGTTCCCAACTCCATCAAGGTCAATGAGATCCTGCCCGGTCTGGCGCGCGGTGGACAGGTCTTGCGGCGACACAACCTGCGCCTCCAGTACCGGGGCCGTCCGGTCCATCCCGACTCCATCGACTGGAGCCGGGCGGACATTCGAAACTTCCATGTCTACCAGCCACCGGGTGGTGGCAACGTGCTCGGGAAGGTGAAGTTCATGTTCCCAAACAAGCACCAGGTGTACATGCACGACACTCCGGAAAAGCACCTCTTCAAGCAAAACCAGCGCACGTTCTCGCACGGTTGCATGCGCATTAGAAATCCGCTGAGGCTGGCCAAGGCCGTGCTTCAACACGACCGGGGCTGGACCATGGATCAGGTGAACAACACCGTCGACCGCGGGCCCGAGAACAACAACGTTAAGCTCGAAAACAAGGTGCCGGTGCACGTCACCTACTTCACGGCGGTTGCCGATGCGGATGGCAACGTTCAAGCCTACCGCGACATCTACGGCCACGAGAAACGCATCCGTCTGGCGCTTGCTGGTCGCTGGAACGAGATTCAAAGGGGCCGAGATCACCTGGCGCCGGTTCGGCCCCGCCGGATCGTTAGGCCGCAATACAACGACCCCATCTCAGATCTGTTCAAGCAAGCCTTCGGCTTCTAGAGCACTCCGCTTGATCATAACGCCCCGCGATGTTGCGCGCCCTGCTTCAGGGCGCGCGGCAGCATATCGCAGGGCGTTGCCATGCTCGCGCCCCATAGCTCCAACAGACTGAGAATCTCACCGGTCCTTAAGGAATTTTTTTTAACCTGGGGATCGGAGGACGGGGTGACAGCGTCGGACCGGAGAAGAGACCGGAACGCCGTATTGTCAGCATGGATGAACGGGGCGGATAATTGCGCAACGGCTTCAGAATCCCAGCCACCGGCTGCCTGAGCATTTTCCTTGTCGGGTTGCTGTTTTCGATTGGACTGGGCTCGCACCATTGCACCGCCGCACCTAAAGGTGAACGGCGCATCGCGCTCTACAACATTCACACCAAGGAAACACTCGACATCGTCTACATGCGCAACGGCAAGCGCTTGCCGGAGGCGATGAAGAAGATTAACTGGATTGCTCGCGACTGGCGGCAAAACGAAGCGACCACGATGGACCCCACGCTCATCGATCTGCTTTGGGAGATCCGCGAAGAACTGGGAACGCGCGAACCAACCCACATCATCTCCGGCTACCGCTCCGCAAAAACAAACAACATGCTGCGCAAGACACGCGGCGGACAGGCCAGGAAAAGCCGCCACATTCTGGGCAAGGCAATCGACATCCACTTTCCCGATATCTCAGTCAAGCAACTGCGATATTCGGCACTGATCCGTGAGCGTGGCGGAGTTGGCTATTACCCCACCTCAGCAATTCCATTCGTGCATATCGATACAGGGCGCACCCGCCACTGGCCGCGGATGCCGCGCTATGAGTTGGCGTTGCTTTTCCCGAAAGGGAAGTCAAAACACGTGCCATCCGATGGCCGCCGGATTAACAAGTCCGACGTGCGCAAGGCGCGGGCGAAGTACACGAAACTGGCCGTGCAAATTGCCTCGTTCCATGACTTGCGCCAGGCCCCCCGGGCACCGAAACCAACTCTGCTGGCGAGTGGATGGGGCGCCCGCGTCAAGCCGCGTCTGCCAGTCGCGGCCGCACCTGCTCCCGTCGCGGCTAATCCACCGAAGACTGAGTTCAAGGTCGCATCGTTGGGCGCGCTGGTTCCGCCGGCTCCACAACCCATTACGCGTGCTCCACGGGAACCACGCGGGCCCTCTAACGCCGATCGGCGCCAACTGTCGAGTCTGTTTGCGCTGGCCGCCCTTGGCGGGGCTTGGGGTTCCAAACCGGACCCCGCGACGGAGCCTTCAACGAGGGCAGCGCCAGCCCCGAACAAGCCAAGCCGCAGCCAAACCGCAGCGCGCCAATCGCGTCTGACCTCAATGGCAACACGATTGGGAATCGCGGATCGGCAACAGCGGCCATCGAGACCTTTCGCGGAACGCAATGCGGACGGCTGGTCGACAGGCTTTGTCGCAGCCCCGGCGTTCGACGAAGAACATCCCGAAGAGCTTCATTACAGGCCGTTCGCGTTGGCGCCCTTGTTGACGGCCTCGGCCTCGGCCGACGACCCGGTCCTGGCCCGCATGGAGCATCCGGACGTGGCAAGAACACTTGATTTGCTCGACGAGCAGGATGTCACGCTTCCGATGCGCTTCACCGCGACGCAGCAAGTCGCCGAGGCAATGTGGACGCACCAGTTTACCGGACGCGCAATCAATCCAAACGCCCTTTCAGGTGGACGATCCAACGACGGAAGCGGGCTTGCGCGCCGAAGCGTTCGCACCTCGATGCGCCAATAGCATCCGCGACACCATCCACGAGCACGCCATGCTGCGCCGTGTCCTCCTGGCGTGCCGGCTTTATCAGCTTGCTTTCTTGCGTTTGGTCGCCTTTGGCGATGTTTCGCCACCGTCGGGAGCGACGCTTTCCCGCGCTGCCAGCACGAGCGGCTCCGCCGCGTCACGGACGAGGCGGGCCAATTCCTGGAAGTCCGACCGTCGCGGCGAGGTGGCACGCCAAACAAGTCCAAGCGTGCGTCGCGGCTCTGGCTCGGCGAACCGCATCAGCTTCAATTCCCGCCCACGCGCTTCAACGCCCAGTGAGATCTCCGGCAACAAGGTGATGCCATGCCCAGCCGAAACCAATTCCACGATCGTTGAAAGGCTCGAGGCTCCGTAGGTATTGAGGTTCTTGACCTGTTGGAGGTCGCAGTACGAGAGGGCTTGATCACGCAGGCAGTGCCCCTCCTCGAGCAGCAACAGGCGTTCGTGTTCAACGAAGTCCTGGGTTGCCCTGACATCCTCGCTGAGTTCGCGTTCGCCGGTAATCGCCAGCACGAAGCGGTCCTCAAACAGCGGTTCCACCTCGATATCGGAATGCTTGATCGGCAGGGCGAGCAACAAAACATCCAGCTTGCCGTCGGCCAATTCCTGAACGAGAGCGTGGGTCTGAGTTTCCCGCAGCGACAGCTCCAGCTCCGGGTGCTGCTGGCGGAGGAGTGGCAATAGCGGCGGAAGAACATAAGGGGCGACTGAAGGAATGACACCGAGCCGCAGCGCGCCGGTCAACAGTGAGTCACCACTGCGCGCAAGATCAATAAGATCGCGCGTTTCGCTCAGTATTTTGGCCGCACGGCGGGCCACTTCTTCGCCTTGCGGCGTCATTTGAACGCCCGAACGCGTTCTTTCAATAAGGTTGAGTTGAAGGTTCTGCTCGAATTCCTGGATCTGCATCGACAAGGCCGGCTGGGTCACCGAGCAAGCCTCAGCCGCGCGCCCAAAATGGAGTTCTCGAGCCAGGGCATCGAAGTAGCGCAGCTGTTTCAAGGTGATATTGATCATCAGTCCACCTGATCGCTTTCTTTTAGGTGGACAATTAGATCTTATCGGTGGGTCTGTCCAGCGCGACGACGTTCACGTTTTCGAAACGCGGCGTAGGCTTGGCCCGCTTTGATATCAGACGTCAGGCGGTTCTTCTGCGCCCTCTTAGGACTGGGCAACCCACGACCGGTCACGGCTGCGGTCTTCGGCAACCAATGACCGGTCAGGGATTTGTCTATCACGTCTCCGACCACTCGCTGTGCGGTCAGGCGAGGTCAAAACGGTCAAGGCTCATGACCTTGTCCCAAGCTGCCACAAAGTCGGCAACGAACGACGACTTCGCGTCCTCGCATCCATAGACTTCCGCGAGGGCCCGCAGTTCGGAATTCGAACCGAAGATGAGGTCGACACGCGTGCCCGTCCATTTCAGCTTTCCAGTTGCACGGTCATAACCTTCGAAGACGTCCTCTGCACCCGAGGCCGCCTTCCAGGTCGTGCCCATGTCGAGCAGGTTGACGAAGAAATCGTTGGTGAGAGCGCCCGGTTGGCTGGTGAACACGCCGTGTTTGGATTGGCCGTGGTTGGCACCAAGGACACGCAGGCCACCTAGTAGAACAGTCATCTCGGGCGCTGTCAGTGTCAGGAGTTGGGCTCGATCGATGAGAAACTCTTCGGCCGAAACGGTGTACTTGCCCTTTTCGAAGTTACGGAAGCCGTCAGCCTCTGGCTCCATCACATCGAACGAACCGATATCGGTCTGCTCTTGGGTGGCGTCGGTGCGACCCGGCTTGAATGGGACCGTTACGTCATGCCCACCGTCTTTGGCGGCCTTTTCGATCGCTGCACAACCACCCAGAACAATGAGATCGGCAAGCGAGACCGTCTTGCCACCGGACTGGGCCTTGTTGAACTCGGTCTGAACAGCCTCGATGGTTTCCAGCGCCGCGGCGAGAGCGGCAGGCTCGTTTGCCTCCCAGTCTTTCTGCGGCGCGAGACGGACGCGCGCGCCATTCGCACCACCGCGCTTGTCAGAGCCGCGGAAGGTCGAGGCCGAGGCCCACGCGGTCGACACCAGCTGGGGAACAGACAGCCCTGATGCGAGAAGCTTCTGCTTCAGGCTGGCAATGTCCTTCTCGTCGATCAGCTCATGGTCGACTGCTGGGACGGGGTCCATCCAGATCAGCTCTTCGGTGGGAACTTCCTTGCCGAGGAACCGCGCACGGGGCCCCATGTCGCGGTGCGTGAGTTTGAACCAGGCACGGGCGAATGCGTCGGCGAACTCGTCGGGATTCTTGTGGTAACGACGCGAAATCTTCTCGTAGGCGGGATCCGTGCGCATGGCCATGTCGGCCGTCGTCATCATGAGCGAGACGGTTCCGGAACCATCGACCTGAGGCGCATGATCCTTATCGGCCAGATCCTTCGCCTGCCACTGCCAGGCCCCGCCAGGGCCCTTCACCACTTCCCAGTCATAGCCGAACAGGACATCGAAGTAGCTCATGTCCCACGTTGTCGGAGTGGGTGTCCAAGGACCTTCGATACCGCTGGTAATGGCATCGACGCCCTTGCCGGATTTGTAGTCGCTCTTCCAACCGAGACCCTGCTGTTCGATGCCTGCGCCCTCGGGTTCACGGCCGCAATGGGAGTCCGGGGCTGCTCCGTGAGCCTTGCCGAACGTGTGACCGCCGGCGGTGAGTGCGACGGTCTCTTCATCGTTCATCGCCATGCGGGCGAAGGTCTCGCGTATGTCGCGGCCCGAGCCGGCCGGGTCCGGCTTGCCGTTGGGGCCTTCCGGGTTCACGTAGATCAGGCCCATTTGGACGGCCGCAAGCGGGCGCTCGAGTTCACGGTCACCGCTATAGCGCTTGTCACCGAGCCACTCGGCTTCGGCGCCCCAATAGATATCTTTTTCGGGCTCCCAAACATCCTCACGGCCGCCAGCGAAACCGAACGTCTTCAAACCCATGTCTTCAAGCGCACAGTTGCCTGCCAGGACCATAAGGTCAGCCCAGGAGAGCTTGCGGCCATACTTCTGCTTGATGGGCCACAGCAGCGTGCGCGCCTTATCGAGGTTGGCGTTGTCGGGCCAGCTGTTCAGCGGTGCAAAACGTTGTGTACCGGTGGAGGCACCGCCACGCCCGTCCGCCGTGCGATAGGTGCCGGCGCTATGCCAGGCCATGCGGATAAACAACGGACCATAGTGACCGTAGTCGGCCGGCCACCAGTCCTGCGACGTCTTCATCAAAGCGAAGATATCCTGCTTGACGGCGTCGAGGTCGAGCTTCTTGAACTCTTCGGCGTAATTGAACGCCTTGCCCATGGGGTCGGACAAAGATGAGTGCTGGCGAAGAATGTCCAGGTTCAGCTGGTTCGGCCACCAATCACGGTTCGATGTGCCTTCACCGGCTCCATGTTTTGGAGCTGTACCCATTCCTGGGCATTTGCTTGCGGGATCGGCGTTTGCTCCGGCCATGATTTCTCCAATCATAGGTTGCGGTTCAAGCAGCAACTCTCTTCTTCACGCAGAGTGTTCGGTTTGCTGCGAATTACTCGCGGGGTTGAACGAATTCGAGCCATGTAGGTCGCTGACAGCAGTGCTCGCGGAAGCGTATGCGACGTCGGCGACCCTATTTATTTACAATTCGACTCCCCGATGCGGAACATCAGGAAACCTATAATTTTATGATTGCTACAATAAGCCGTTCTGATGCGAGCCTTTTTTGAGGCCGGGCCAGTTTTTGCAGGGTTGCGTCTGTGCCGTTTCCAGCCCGATGCCGTCGGTCGAGCCGGTAATCAAGATGGTTTTTGGGCCGAAGCTCTTCCTTGGACGGCAATGACAGGACCAGGACTAGCAAACTAGGAGGGAAACTAGTCCTGGCCCGCGACCGCAATGCTGTGGGTGTATTGGGGGTGCACAGCACGGGGCCGATGAGGCAGCGCATCATCTGGGAGCGCGACCTCAAACTTGCATACAAGATTTACACGACGCGAGCATAAGTTAGCAACCGCAAAGACTTGGCGGCCGCGATCCGACGGACGCGGCAGAGCAATGTGGCTCCTATCAAGGCTTGGCACGTCTGCTGGCATCCTTAAAGCGCGTTACCTGGTCCGTATCTATGGATCCAGCGGAACCTCCCCCACAGGAATTCGCGTGCGGAGGGGCGGTCTGCCCGATCAAGAAGTGGACATATCGGAAGCATAGTGTTGAGTTCCGCCTTGGGCTAGTTGCATCCGTAGCAAATCCAAGGCGGCTGGCCGGCCCTAAGGGCGCCCATTCGCAAGGCCGACCGCAGATCGGTGGCATTGCCAATGAGCGATCGTGCCGCGGAGCCGCCGTCCAGGAAGTGCCAGTAAGCATGCAAACCGTTCGGGTGAAGCCGGCGCCAGCATTCGTGAGGAGCAATCCATTGAGCGATTCAACGATGAAGAGCATCATAATGGCCGACACGGTGATCGAGGGTGACGTGGTCGGGAAGGGGCAAGTCACCGTCAACGGCCGGGTGCAAGGCAACCTTTCAGCTCAGTCGGTCGAGATCAGTCAGACTGGCGGCATCTACGGCTCACTCAGGGCGCAGAGCGCGGAAGTGCATGGCGATGTGCAAGGCGATGTGTCTGTCATAGGACTCATTCGCATTGGCGAGACGGGATCGGTCAATGGAAAGGTCGAGTACGGCAAGATCGCAATGGAGCAAGGTGGAACGCTCAGCGCAACTTTGCGTAACGTGCCGCCGCATCTGGCAGGTGATCTTCACTTGACCGTCGACCGCGGTGGTGCGGCGCGGATCACGACAGTCGATCTCACGGCATTCGATCCTGATGATGCAGCCGAGGACCTCACTTACACGGTCACCAATCCAACCAATGGTTTTGTCGCAATGGCAGCGGCCCGTTCGGCGCCGATCAGCGAATTCACCCAGGCCGACCTGGAAGGCGGCCGCATTGTCTTCGTGCATGACGGCACAAGCGCGACGACCGCGGGTTTCGACACGATCGTTTCAGATGCCAAGGGCGCAACATCCGGCAAGGTGCAACACGTCCAAGTTTCGGTTCGAAACTGAACTGCGACGCCGATGCCGTCCGACGCGAACCTGACAAAGGCGGCTTGGGATCACCAGCCGTCCCACGCCCGTAGCAAGCAACCGCACGCATTATTTCTGACCGCCGCGGAATAACCCTTCTGCTCCGGATTTGCGAGGCACCTAGTACAAGGTGTCGTCCACCGGCCGCACCGGTGCCGGCATGTCTTTTTCATTCAATGCCTGTTTCACGTCGATCTCGATTAATCGGAAGATCGCCGATAGCGGCACGTCATTGGTGCCACCCTCGAAGGGGTCCTCATGGCTTTCGCTGACTTTCTCCATCATCAAGAAGATCCAGGAGATCAACACTGAGAAGGGGACAAGCGAAAAAACGTACTCGTGAGTCAAAAGCACCGAGAAGTCGTGCTTCTTCGCCTCTTGTTCGAAAACATCCAGAAACGCAAGCGGGAGCATGAAAACCAAAGCCCATGTGAACAGTCGTCCGAAGTGAGTCATCAGCCTTGGGAATGGTGTGTTCTTGATCCGCTCGCAGACGCCGTAGGCTATGGTGAGCCGCCCCAGGAGTTCCACCATTGCAACATGGCGGTTCGGATCCAGCGCGCCGGCTCCTGCTAGGCCGCGCAGCTCGTGTGCCTGCTGAAGCATGACGTAGTAAGGCGGATTGTTGAATGCCTCCGCCGCCGCACACTCCTCTGGGGCCAGAAACTCCTGATAGGATTTGTCATGCTGACTGACACGCATGTGCTCAACATCGGTGCAGCGATGGCTGAACATTCTTCTGTGCGGCCTGTCTTTAAGACGCGAATCTCGCCGCAGCATATGTGCGACCAAAAAAATCCAACCCAAATGCCGATATAGAATCCTTTTGACGACCTTTTTGTCGGGCCGTTCCATGTCCGGTTGTATGAAGCTTTGCGAGTGCGCGACGAGTTCCCGACTCTGAGCCACCATCAAACCAACAGCGGTTCGCGCCTCCCACCAGCGATTGTAAGCTGAAGCACTCTTGAAGGCGACGTACAGCGAAACCGCAATCCCAACCAATGTCACGGGGAGCACCGGCAAGACGACCCAATTCAGGCCAGCGAATACGTGAAGGTAGACGACGGTTAGAGACCAAAGCGTTGCGATGACAATTGGGACCAGCGCTTCCCAGATGAGATGCCGATACTGAATTCGATTGCTAACATACATACGTAAGTCTCTAATTCTGCGGCAATGGCCGGATCAAATCCGCAGGTCGAGCAACGCTCGCTTTCAAAGCGAAACACCAGCTACGTATAACTTCCTCAAACGTGCGGCCAACCAAGCGTTTTGGCGTGTGAAAATACAGCAAAGACCATTCTTGCGCGGTTGATTTGCCGAACGGCCCGCAATCGGCTTCAACCCTAAAAAACATCTGTCTGAACGAAGATTAGCCCAAAGTCTGCTGGTTTGTAAGGTGGCCTTTACGAAGCGACCAAGCCGCATGACGCGTTGCTGGCCGACTTCGGTCCACCCGCTCGTGTTGCTCCTCGGGCGTCACGAGATCCGATTCTACTTTGGATTCGCCAAGGGCTTCGCCTGGCACGGATGGAGAAGGCGTGTCTTGCCGAGGCCGCATGTACCCGGCAGAGGCCCAATGCGACACACCGGACCTCCTCTTCTATGCCGACGACAGCGGAGCCGCGTCTCGCGGCGTCCGCCTACAGTGCCTGCAATGGCAATGGCCTGTCCCGGCTCAAGCCTTCCGTACGACGGCGTCGACGTAAGCTGCCGGAACGGCCATGGTGCCGTCGGTTGCCGTATTCATCTCAGCGATCAGTGCTCGCAAATCGGCGTCGAGGCTCGCTTGGCCGTCCTCGTCGAGAGCGAGGAAGGCTTTGTGTATCGGCCCGTAGTACGTTTGGAAGATATCCATGAAATGGTCTGGCGAGCGGTAACGGAATACGAAGCTGCGCGGGTGAAGCGCAATGTCACTAGCGGTATCTCCGTAAAACTCCGTCAGGCGCGCTTGCGTTCCCCAAAGCGCAGGTGAACTGACGCCACGCGGAGGCGGCAAGTATTTGCCGAGCGTCTTGAAAATCCGACCGATGAAGCTTTCCGGCGTCCAGTTGGCCAATGCAATGGAACCGCCTGGACGTACGACACGCATCATTTCGGAGGCAGCCTTCGCCTGGTCAGGCGTGAACATGACGCCGAATGTCGACATGACAACGTCAAAGCTGTTGTCTTCGAAAGGCAGGTTTTCAGCATCGGCGGTCTGGAAGTTGACGGCAAGGCCATCGGCATCCGCGCGAAGGCGTGCCTTGTCCAACAAAGCTGGTACGTAGTCGGTCGAGGTGACATCGCAGAAGCGGCGGGCCGCCGCCAGAGTGGCATTGCCGTTTCCGGCGGCGATATCGAGAACCTTGCTGTCGGAACTGAGATCGATGGTCTCGCAAAGTTGTTCGCCGACGATCTGCAAGGTCGTGCCGACGACGGCGTAATCTCCCGACGCCCAAGCGCCTTGTTGCTTCTGTTTAAGAGCTTCGAAAGTGAGGTTCTGAGCGATCGTCATTATCGTGCTCCAGTATAAGTGTGACTCAACAAAAATGGTCGTCCATCAGCGCGCCTAATTAGACAGATCAGCTGATCAAATGGGGTAACGAGACTGGGCTGCGCAATGACACCTGCGTGACGCGAGCGTGATCGACAATCGGCCCGATGTGGTTTGCGATCGTGCCTTGAGCTTCTCTGTCAGTAGCCTAGGGCGTCAGGAATGACCGTCTTCCTGGCCATGAGCATTGCAACCCTGAGCGGGCGGCTGAGGTGTCTGTTGTAGACCGGAGTCAGGCCAGCAATTCTGCGCACAACCGCATGGACCAGAGATGCTCGTTTGGAGCGCCGGTAGAACCGGAGACCGCGTCGCTAAACTCGTAATCTCGGTGGTGCCAAAGAAAGCGAAGCTACGCGTCGGGGATCGCTTTCTGGATTGCTCACCGGTTTTCCACGCTGTTCAACCCTCGCAAACCCGCGCCATATCCAGCGTCGGAGCAGAACGGGTCGCGGTGTTGCCCGATCACAACCAACGGTTACTGCATCAGCGGCTAGTTTGGGGGTGACCTTTCCTACTCCTGGGGTCATGACAAAAACTCAAGGGCTGGTCCGTACCAGCTCTTTTTTCTTTTCTCTCCCCCAAATCGCGCGAAGACCGGTTTCCGAATTCGCCTAACCCACTTCGTACCACGTGCTCATGCCACCGCGTTGATGGCCGAGCATATGGCAGTGAAGCATCCAGCGACCCGGGTTGTGGGCGTTGAAGGCGACCGTAACGGTTTCATCGGGGCGCATGAAAATCGTGTCGCGCCAATGCGGACTGGGCTCACGGGCGGAGTGCTGAATCTCGCGAACATGGTGTCCATGAAAATGCATCGCGTGAGGCCATGCCGTCCGATTGACCATCTTGATTACAGCGGTCTTCCCGTTAGCAAAGACAGCGAGCGGTTTATCTGGAAATCCAACGACTCCATTGAACGCCCAGGCCTTCTTGTGACGTCGAACGAGTTCCCGAATGCTCAGGTTCTCACCTTGGTAGACTGCAGACGGAAACGGAGCGCGAGCCCCACCGGTCATGACGAGGTCAACCGGACTGGCATCGTCGGGATTGATGTCGGTCGGCATCGGGTTCGCTGGTAACACTGGAAACTCAGACAAGGTATTGGCGCGCTGACGGCGCTGCGTTCCATAAACGAGGCGACCCGCGACAAGCGTTTCGCGCCCGACGTCGACTTCAATGGAACTCGTCTGACCGGGTTCGCCATCGCAATCTAGAATAAGGTCCGCGCGCTGTGCCGGCGCCAACAAAATGGTGTTACCTCTGGGGGCAAAAGGCCTCGAGACGGGTTGGCCGTCGAGTGCAATGACGAGCGGAGCGTGATCGGCGAATCTGACACTCACAACGCGAGCGGTGGCCGCATTGAGCAGTCGCAGCCGCAGCCGCTGCCCCGACAGCACCTCGAAGTCTTGCGAGAATTTGCCATTGAGCGTGAGGATATTGCCAAGGCGGCCGGCATGCGAAATGTCATGCATGCTGTCAAAGCTGGCCTCGTCAATCTGTCCGTTTTCACCAATACGCCAGTCGTCGAAGCCCACGATGAGATCCTGGTCGACGGCTGGCGGTGATGCCTCCTGTACGATCAAGACGCCATAAAGCCCCCGCGCGAGCTGCTCCCACGTGCGGTAATGCGGATGATACCAGAAGGTCCCGGCGTCCGGTGGCGCGAAGCGATAGAAGTATGTCTTGCCAGGCTGGACAGCTGGCTGAGTGAGGCCGGCGACGCCATCCATCGAGTTATCAATCCGAAGGCCGTGCCAGTGGATGGTTGTCGGTTGCGGGAGCTGGTTGATAAGTTGAGCCTCAATGCTCTCACCCTGCCGCAAGTGCAACGTTGGACCTGGAACACTTCCGTCATATGCCCAGACCGCCGTTTCGGGTTGCCCAGCCTCCAGCAAGTGAGCACGGCTTAACCGGGCCGTAAGCCGCAGGCGCCTGGCTTGATCCGCACTGGCCGCATGCTGGGGCGCTACCGCCCCTACCGCAGCAATTGAGCCCGTCATGGCTAGGAAAGTTCGGCGCGACAATGACATGTTCGGTTCTCGCTTTTGGCGGCCAAGCCACGTTAGCAAAACTAAAGCGAGCGAGGGTAAGCCGAAAGCGCGTCCTTTGCTATGAGCAAACGTCTTGGTCGTGCAGGTGGCGACTGTGTGATGGCAGGTCGACAAACCGCCTGCGTGTTCCAAAGGACGTGCCCGCGAAGAACTTTTGGTCTGTTGTTTTCTACTCAATGAAGACCGGATCGTCGGTGGACGTGCCGGTCTTCTCGCACGGAGGGGTCTGGTCCGCTGCTCAAAGACTGCCTTCACAGGCCCGGCGCCTGAAAATGGCTTGTTTCGCGCAACCTTCAGGTTTGAGTTCGCGAGAAGTTGAAAGGTGCCTTAGCAGTTTTGTCCGGTACGCCAGCGGAAGCGAATGAGCAGATGACTTGCTTCTGCCACGAATTCTCGTGACCCTAATGTCGCGCGAATGACGGCTCCGCCAACGGCTTTGGGATGTCACTATGATGCATATGGTTTGGAGCGGGTGATCGGGATCGAACCGACGACATCGACCTTGGGAAGGTCGCGTTCTACCACTGAACTACACCCGCTGGAGCTCGTATCTATACCATGGTGCGGTGGTACCATCAAAGCCGTCTCAATCCTCACGCTCACCGGCTCGTGAAGCCTTTTGAATCGGGAGGACAGGGAGACCGTGCTACCACTGGCTGACCTGACGTGCGCGCGTTTCGTGGCGCAGGACGCCAGGACTCCATGAGACCGAGGGAAGGGACGACCACTTGAACTCACTGAGCACCATCGCGCCTCAACGTAGACCACTTGAGAAATTTGCCGATCCGGACTGGACGGCGAAGGGTGAACGACGCGCGCGGGTCTGGCTCAAAAAGCTTGACACCTTGTGGATCAACACCGGAACGCTCTGCAATATCGAGTGCAAGAACTGCTACATCCTATCGAGTCCGACGAACGATGCTCTGGTCTACATCTCCGGCGCGGAGGCGACAGGCTTTCTTGAAGAGGCGGAGGCGCTCAGAACTCGCGAGATCGGATTCACGGGCGGCGAGCCGTTCCTCAACCCCGACTTTCTCGATATGCTGGAAGATGCGCTGCGACGTGGCTTCGAGGTGCTTGTGCTGACAAACGCGATGCAGCCGATGCAGCGGGAGCCCATCAAGCGAAGGCTTCTGGACTTGCAGTCACGGCTTGGCACGAAGTTGACGATGCGCGTCAGCCTCGATCACCATTCGGTCGCGTTGCATGATGAGGAGCGCGGCGCGGGCGCGTTCGCCAAGGCGCTCGAGGGAATCTCCTGGCTGGCCGAGAACGGCTTCAATGTGGCCATCGCCGGGCGGGTCAGCCTGTATGAGAGCGAGGTGGAAGGCCGGGAAGCCTACCGGAGCCTGATCGATGAGAACGGCTGGCCGATCGATGCTGACGACCCCAAGCAGCTCGTCTTGTTCCCGGAGATGGATGGCGCCGATGACACGCCGGAAATCACCACGGCATGCTGGGATATCTTGAAGATCAAGCCGAGCGAGATGATGTGCGCCACGTCGCGCATGATCGTCAAACGCAAGGGTGCCGACGCGCCCGTCGTTCTGCCGTGCACACTGCTCCCCTTCGACGAAGCTTTCGAGATGGGCGCTACGCTCGAGGATGCGGCGCGCGCTGATGGTGGAATGTTCGAACGTGGGGCGGTGAAGCTGTGCCACTCGCACTGCTCGAAGTTCTGCGTCCTGGGCGGCGGCAGCTGTTCATAGGAAGAGGGCGGCGGTTATCCGGCCCCGACGATGTCCGCCTTGGTAAGTAGCGACTGAAAGGGGACGCCGGCCTTCGCAAAAGTTGCATCAGCTCCTTCCTGACGGTCGAGCACGGTGATGACGGCAGCGACTTCGCCACCGTCGGCGCGTACGGTTTCAACCGCTTTCAGAGCCGAGCCGCCCGTGGTCGTCACGTCTTCCAGAATCACGACCCGGCGGCCGGTCAGGGTCTCGTCCTTTGCAAGGCCTTCAATCAAACTTTGCGTGCCGTGGTCCTTGGCCTGTTTTCGCACGAAAAAGGCTGATACCGGTTCGCCTTTGGCGGCGCTAACCGCCGCTACGGCCGTGGCCAGAGGCACCGCGCCCATCTCCAGCCCGCCGACCATGCTGACTTGCAGCGGCTCGATCCGATCAAGGATCAGCAAACCGATGAGAAACGCTCCGCGGGCATCCAACATCGTAGGCTTCATGTTGAAATAGACTGTCGATGTCTTTCCGGAGGCCAACTTCATCTCCGGCCCAGTAAGATAGGACAGCGCGGTCACGATCCCCATAAGCTCGTCGCGGGCCTGTGCGGTATTGGGGAAGGGCGGCAAGGGTGACATGGCAGGTCCTTTTTGGTCTTGGCAGCAAGTCCAGTGCTCGCGTTTGGCTGCTTCAACAGATCCTGTCAACCCCGAGGCGCAACGCCATATTCATCGCGGCCGAATCAGGCAAGGGTTCTTGTGCAAGGCATAACCCGTGTAACCCCAAAGAGTGAAATCATGGCAGAACGCGAAACCCGTGGCCTAGGTGAACCCGCTTCCAAAGGCGGTGCAAAAAAGAAAAGCTCGGCGAAGACGCCCGCACGCAAGGCGCAATTCGCCAAGAAGACGATTGCTCTCATCTATGATTTCGATGGCACGCTGTCGCCGCGCCCCATGCAAGAGTATGCCTTCCTGCCGCAGATCGGAATCGACCCGGCCGAATTCTGGGCAGAGTCCAACCGCATGGCCAAGGAGCACAAGGCGGATCCTCTGATCACCTACATGCATCTTCTCTACAAGAAGGCGAAAGAGGCCAACGTTCGTATCGACCGCGAAGACCTTGTCGCGCAAGGCCGCCAGGTCGAGCTGTTCGAGGGCGTTTTGGACTGGTTCAGGGAGATTGAAGACTATGTGAAGCTCCGTGCCGAGAGCCACGGTATTTCTCTGCGTCACTACCTCATTTCGTCAGGCCTGACCGAGATCGTCGAAGGCACGCCGATTTATGACTGCTTCCATAATGTCTTCGCCTCCGAATACTGGTTTGACGCCTATGATCTGCCGTATCCGAAGCGGGTCATCACGGATACCGGCAAGACGCAGTATCTGTTCAGGATCAACAAAGGCGTGGAAGACCTCGGTGAGACGATCAACGAGCACATGGATGAAGATTCCCGACCGATCCCGTTCTCCAATATGATCTATTTCGGCGACGGTGACACCGACGTGCCTTCGATGGCCGTAACCCGCAAGAATGGTGGTCACGCGATCGCGGTCTATCCACCTGGCGGCCGGCGCAAGAAGTGCGTTGATTTGTTCAATGCTGGGCGCATCGACTTCTTCGCACCAGCTGACTATCGCCGCGGCTCCGACCTTTTCCGCCGCACGTGCCTGCTCATTGACCGGATTCTTGCTTCCATCCGCGTTGAAGAGGAAATGTGGAAGGTGGCACGGTCGGTCAAAGGCTAGCTGGCGTCACGCCCCGCAGCGATCCGTGCCGTCGCACGGCTTGCCGGATTCTCTGTGAACCGCTTACGATTGGCGCATTCCGCCGACTACGCGGGAGCCATTGCTTGTGGGTTGGGAAAACGGCGCGACTTACCCTCGAAATAGGCCTCCCTGTGGAGTATCAATTGCTCATGGTAAGCGGCCCCCTCGACGGCACAGCCGGCATGAAGCTTGATTACACTGCAATAGAGGTCCGCGTTGACGTTGCCCCAGATCGCGGCAGAGTCGGCGACCAGCATGCCCTCCAACTCGCCCTCGCGATCCAAAATCAGCCGCTTGCATCTCAATGATCCGCTGATGCGGCCGGTCAGCATGACGTCGCCGTCAACAGAGACGTCGCCATCGATTTCGACATCCGGACCAAAGACGGTCGTTGTCGGCCCCGGAAGTGGAATCCCGTCCTCTAACGGTGAATTCTCATCCATCGCACCCACTCGTAAAAAACGCAAAACTCGAGCACGTGAGCGATCGTTCATTCATCCGTCTGTCGGCAGACGGAAATGCAATTCACGCCCTACGCGGATTATCCGAAGCGCGACTTACGAGGTGAGTGGACTCGGTCCGGTGGGCTGGTTCGAACCATTTTCCGTGGATGCCTCCTGGGCCGCGCGCACCAAGTCGGGCACCAGCTCACCACGTTCCGTGTAACGGCGAGAACGGCCCTCGAAGTGAGCGCCCAATTCGAGGCTCAGAGTGTTGTGGTGCACCTCGGCTTCGACGCTTGCGCCACTTTTCAGCGTCACATCGACCGCGCGAACGGTGCCCGAAACGTAGCCTTGAATAGAAACTGTTTCGCCATGAACGAGGCCGCTGACGTGACCATGCCGCCCGATGACGACGTTGGCACCCATGACATCACCCTCGACGATGCCGTCAACGGTGAGATTGCCCTCGGAAATGAGACGCAGGCCGCCGCCAAGAATCTTCAAGTCCTGACCAATCACCGAATGGGGCGTCGTTTCCACCGTGACCTCGATTTCAGGCTGCGCATTCTCGGGAATCGGCGGCGGAGGCGTATCGAGCTTCGGGTCCGCGGGCGGTGGCTGCGGTCCTGACTTTGGGTGGCTCGCTTGACGTGAAAACATGGGGTCCCCTTTCTTGTCCAACCCTCCCCTTCCTTTTTCCTACACGCGAAAAAGGCACTTGTCACGACTTTGCGAACCGCCGCTAAGCTGATTGTTTACAGGCACTTCAGCGCCTTTCTTCGGCCTCGTTGCCGCCTTCCTTCCGCCTGAATTCGAGCCCGCCCAAGAGTGGCCGCTGTGTCATCAAGTCATCGCTTGGCCGGGAAAAGCTCCCGACGAGGCGTGTGGATATTCCCCGCAGAAGTCTCCACGTGCATAGTTGTTCTCTAACGAAAAACGAATAACCGGAACAACTTACGGGGATCAGCGGAACCGGCATGGTGAGGGGGAACATGGGGCTCGCGCTGGCTAGAACAGCATTCACGACCACTCAGCGCGTCGCCGTTGGCCTAATAGGCGCGATACTCCTTGCGCCGATCGATTATGCCGGCGCCGGACCGGCCGTCGGGCAATTCGAGCTCAAGGACCTCGATAACGAGCCTGGCAGGATGGAACTGCAAAGTCAGAACGCTCATTCGTGGGGGCAGCCGTCACGCAAGATCGTTGGCGAGGGCGACGACGCGGTCCTGGACGACAACTCGGTCATTGAGCAGCGGCACGCCTTGGAAATGGAAGGTACGCTGACACGCTATCTGCGCATGCGCCTTGGCATTGAATTCGAGCGGGAACGGGTTGAAGAACCCGACAATCTTGCGAACGCAAACGCATTCGAAGACCTCAAGCTCGACGAGATCGCGTTGGAAATCGTGACCATCCTGAAACCGGTGCCGAAGTCCGGCGGGGTCGGATTTGGTGCATTGGCGGAATTCGAACACCCGCTCGGTGACGATGACCTCAACACCATTAACTTCGGGCCGATCGTGCAGGCGAAGCAGGGACCCTGGGGCGCTATCGGCAACCTGATCTTCATTCATTACTTCGGCAATGGTGAGCGCGGCGAGCCCCAGCCGGAGCGCGACAGGAAATGGGATCTGGGCTACGCGGCACAGCTCTCTTACGAGGCGTCGGAAAGGTGGACGTACACACTTGAAGCGTACGGCACGTTCGACCGGCTCGGCAACAGCGGTACCCCCGGGGAAGAGTCGCTGTTGTTTGGAGATCAAGACCAGCATCGTGCCGGTCCGGTTGTGTACTACGCCTTCGAACCACGGCGGACAGCCGGCCTGGCTGAGGTCGGCGGCGACGATGACGATGCGGCGGGTGACGACGACGAAGCCGATGAGCTGGAGGTGACGCTTGGCGTCGGCATGCTCTTCGGGCTGAATCAAAACACACCCGACCAAACGTTGAAATGGAGTATTGAGGTCGAGTTCTGAAGCCCGGTCGCCCGTCTCGGCCTGCCATCACATCCAATCAAAATGCGTTGAGCCGGTGTCGATTTCACCGGGCTTACTTAGCGAACGCGTCTAGGGTGCCGATCACCTGAAAGCACTGATCGGAACACAGCATGCGGCTTTCCTTCATCGCGATCGCGACCCTCTTCGCCCTGACCACCGCGGGCTTCGCAGAGGAGGCGACGCCTCCCGGCGATTCGCAAAGCCCCGCGGCGAAGGGCCACCGGCTGGCCAATGAAGCCTCACCCTATCTTCGCCAGCACGCCGACAATCCCGTCGAATGGTACCCCTGGGACGACGAAGCCTTCGAGCGCGCGCGCAAGGAAAACAAGCCTGTGTTTCTGTCGGTCGGTTACTCGACCTGTTATTGGTGCCACGTCATGGAGCGTGAGAGTTTCAATGACGGGGACATCGCCAAACTCCTGAACGACAACTTCATCTCGATCAAAGTCGACCGTGAACGCCGCCCCGATGTCGACGCCACCTACATGATCGCGACGGAATTGATCTCCCAGCGCGGTGGCTGGCCAAACTCGGTGTTTTTGACACCGGACCTGAAGCCGTTCTTCGCGCTCACATACGCGCCGCCGGCCGAATTCAAGCAGCTCGTCGATCAGGTCGCCACCACGTGGAAGAACGAGGAAAAACCGCTGCGTGAGGATGCCCAGCGGGTGGCCGGGATTATCGAGCAGCTTACGAAGAGGAAGCAGGCGGCGGTCGAGCTGACGCCGCAACGACTCACCCGTGCCAGCCTCGCGGTGCTATCGGGCTTTGACGCGTTCAATGGCGGCATCGGGACCGCGCCGAAATTCCCTCGTGAGCAGGTTCTTGCATTCCAGTTCCATCGCGCCGCGCGGGACGGTGATGCGGTGGCCCTGGAGGCACTGGAGTTGACGCTCGACAACATTATTCGGGGCGGGATTCATGACCATATCGCCGGTGGTTTTCACCGCTATGCGACGGACAACGAGTGGGCCGTGCCCCACTTCGAAAAGATGCTCTACAATCAGGCTCAGATCGGGCGCGTTCTAGTCCATGCCTATCTGCTCACCGGGCGCCAGAAGTATGCGCAGGCGGCGCGCAAAACGTTTGATTTCGTTTTGCGGGACATGACGACCGCGGAGGGGGGCTTTGCTTCGGCCTTTGACGCCGAGACGAATGGCAAGGAGGGCCTCTTTTATCTTTGGTCCAAGGCTGATGTCGAGGCAGCGACGGCAGCGGATGCCGAGTTTGCTGTTCAGGCCTTCGGTGTCACCGAAGAGGGCAATCATGAGGGGCTCAACACGTTGCGGCTCGGGGAGCCCATTCACGAGCTCGCCGCCGACGCCGGCTTGCCGGTTGAAGCATTCAACGAGAAGCTCAAGTCGGTTCTTGTCAAACTCGGCGAAGCACGCGCAAAGCGCCCGGCGCTGAGACGCGACGACAAGGTCATCGCTGACTGGAACGCGGCGATGATCAGAACCCTTGCGGAAGCCTCGGTCGTGCTGGATGAGCCGCGCTACCTTACCGCCGCAAAACGGGCCATGACCCTGCTGGTTGAGAAACTGGGCGCCGGCACAAAAAACATGCAGCGCGCCTATTTTGAAGGAAGCACAGGCCTGCAGGCAAGCCAGCTTGATCACGCCCTGGTGGGTCTTGCGGCAATCCAATTGTTCGATGTGACCAAGGACGACAAGTGGCGTGAGCTCGCCAAACGCTCCGCGGATGTCCTGATCGAGACGTTCGGCGATGACGATGCCGGCGATTATTACCTCACAGCTGACGCAACAGGTTTCGTGCGCACCAAGCAATATGATGACGGAGACCTGCCCGCCGGCAACGCCACCGCCCTGGAACTCTTCTCGGAGCTGACGCGCCGTGATCAGGATCCGCGCTGGCGACACGCCGCTGACGGCCTCACCGATACGCTATCCGGGCTGGCGCAACGATCACCGATGGCAATGGCCGGGACACTCGTTGCGATCGACCGCCACACAAGGGGTGCTGTCGGCCCGCGGCAATACATGGGTAAGGGCGCCGTCAGAGTGGCCGCTGTGCGCAATGCCGGCGGCAAAACGGCCGAGCTGGTCCTGGAACTTGCCCCGGGCTGGCATATCAATGCCAACAAGCCAACCGAGGATTTCTTGATCCCAACCGTCCTGGACACCGGGGGTGTGGGGTCAGATGGCGTAACCTATCCCGAAGCGACTGAGCGCAAGTTGAGTTTCCACGATGCTCCCTTGCAGCTCTACGAGGGCCAGGTCAGACTTGAGTTTCCAGTTTCGCAGCGCAGCGAAGCTCCATTTGCGGCGCAGCGCGTGCGGCTCAGTCTGCAGGCCTGCTCCGACAAGCTTTGCCTGGAGCCGGAGACCGCTGAACTGATCGTACCGGCGGGTCCGCAACCATGAGGCGAACCACGTCACCCCTTTCGCTGTAGTGCAGCGAGACGCTATGAAGAGCGGTTTTCTTGACACCGATCAGAATTCGTCGCTCCGACCAATTTCGCCTTGAAAAAGCGCCCGAGTTAGACCTGATATGGGTCTATGAAAGTCCCTATCCGCAGAGCAGTTGCGGGCGCGGCGGCAGTTATTGTGGCCACGACCAGCTATTCGGCTCACGCCGCAGACGCCGAGTACGGCGAGTACCTGTCGAGCGAGTGCGTGACCTGTCACCGCATCGATGGAGCACAGTCGAACATTCCCGATATCACCGGTTGGGATATCAAGAGCTTCGTCGCCGTGCTGCGGGCTTACAAAGCCAGAGAACGCCGAAACAAGGTGATGCAGACGATCACGAGCGGTCTGTCGGATGAGGACATGGAGGCTTTGGCGGCCTATTTCGCAAACCTCAAACCCGCCGGCGCCAACTAAGCGTCATCACCACTTCAACACCAACCAAACAGATATTGGGAGAAACGAGCAATGACAGTCACAAGGCGGCGCTTCAACGTTCTGCTCGGCGCCAGCACGGCGGCGACCACGTTGGCATTGCCCAACATCGCCCGCGCGGCCAAGCCGCGCGTCGTCGTTATCGGCGGCGGCTCGGGCGGAGGAACAGCGGCCCGCTATATCGCCAAGGGCTCAAAGGGAGCGATCGACGTTACGTTGATCGAACCCGCCAAGCGCTATTACACCTGCTTTTTTTCCAACCTCTACCTCGGCGGCCTGCGCGACTACGCCTCGATCGGTCACAGCTACGACAAGCTTGCCTCCGAGTACGGCGTGAGCTTCATCCACGAGTGGGCAAGCGGTGTCGACCGCGACAAGCGCGAGGTCGTTTTGGGCTCGGGCGCGCGCGTCCCCTATGACAAGCTGATCGTCGCGCCCGGTATCGATTTCAAATATGAGTCGGTCCCGGGGTATTCGGCGGCAGCCTCCGGACGCATGCCCCATGCCTGGAAGAGCGGCACGCAGGTGCAGCTTCTCAAGGCGCAGGTCGAAGGTATGCCCGAAGGCGGTACGTTCGTAATGGTGCCTCCGCCCAACCCATTCCGCTGCCCGCCCGGTCCCTATGAACGCATTTCGATGATCGCCCACATTCTCAAGCAGAAGAACCCGACGGCGAAGATCATCGTGCTCGATCCGAAGGAGAAGTTCTCCAAGCAGGCCCTGTTCATGGAAGGATGGGAAAACCATTATCCAGGAATGGTGGAATGGATCCCGACGTCGGTTTCCGGCGGGGTGAAGAACATCAATGTCGACACGCTGGAGATCGAAACTGATCTCGATACCTTCAAGGCGGATGCCGCCAGCGTGGTGCCGGCGCAAAAGGCGGGCGCCATCGCAGCCGCCGCCGGGCTCACCAACGATACCGGCTGGTGCCCGATCAAGCCGGAGTCGATGCAGTCGACGCTTGATGACAATGTCTACGTTCTGGGTGACGCCTCGATCGCCTCGGCGATGCCGAAGTCAGGATTCTCGGCCAACAGCCAGGCCAAAGTGTGCGCTAACGCCGTGCGCGGGGCGCTGACCGGCTCCAAGGTCTTCCCGGCGCGATTTGCCAACACCTGCTGGAGTACGATCGCACCTGGCGACGGCGTCAAGGTCGGCGCTCGCTACAAACCCGGCGACGGCAAGATCGCGCCGACCGAGAAGTTCATCTCCAAAACCGGCGAAAGCGCCGAAGTGCGCAAGGAAACCTTCGATGAGTCGTTTGGCTGGTACGATGGCATCACGACCGACATCTTCGGATGAGGGCTGAGGCCCCAGCGCGTTGAGCAAGGCCGGGCAATTGCCCGGCCTTTTTTGGTTGGGGGCGCCGTGGCGGACGTGCCCGCCCAAGTTGTAGACGCAGAGGCCGGACCGGGGAGTTCTGTCCCCTTGCGCACCTTGAACACCGATTTTCCTCTGTTGGGCAGAGCATTATTGCAAAAAGTTCAAATCAAACGTGACCTTGTCTTTTCAATGTCGCATTGTCTGATAATATGCCGTACGCGGAGACTTGTTGGTGCGCGTTCGTTGCCCGTCTCCGCTGGAGTAGATCGCATGTCGGAGCATTATCTGTCCGCCGACCATGACGCTGGTTACAAGCTCGGCGACCTTAGGTGCCTCAAGGATCAACGCGGCACCATCTTTATTACCAACGAAGAACTCGCACAGCTGGCGGGGAGCGGCAGGCATTGCCTGATCATCCCGGTGTTGTCCTCGGAACCCGAGCAGGAGTCAGCGAAGGCCGCTGTCCAACCGGAGCAGGCGCCAAGCACCACAAATGTTGCGCCGCGAATGCCCGGGCGAGAACTCAAGGCGGTAGCTATCGGGGCCAGCATCGGCGTATCCATCGGTGTGGCGGTTGCCAGTGGGCTAACGCTCATGATGCAGAAGACCGGGGTCGATATCGCGGCGGTCGTCCAACAGGCGCTAAACTACGTCGCTTGAGGCCGCCGTACCCAATCTTCACAGTGCCCGATCAGCGCGCCGTGGTGGCGCGCTACCGTTCGGCCGGCCGCGGCTGCCGCGTTTCATCTCAAGGCTAGCAACACTGTTTTCCTGTGCGCCGGCTCTTGCACAAGCCGCGGGGATAGTTGACGCTGCGCCCCCAAATCAAAAAAGCCCCTGGAGGCCAACGGCGGCATGAGCGATGAAATACAATCACGAAGCGACGCTACACCAGCGGGCTACGACACCAAGTACGTCGTTGGGCAGGACAATGTAGAGTTCTGGGGCTTTGACGTTCACAACCCGGTATTTGTGGTCTCCGGCCTCGTCATCATCGCCTTTGTCAGCGTTTCACTGGCGCTGCCCGGCGAGACCAAGATCTTCTTCGAAGGCCTGCGTAACGGGCTGACGTCCAGTCTGGACTGGCTTTTCATTCTTGCCGGCAACGTGTTCGTATTGTTCGCGCTCTATCTCATTGTATCGCCCTTCGGAGAAATCCGCCTTGGCGGGCCCAATGCGAAACCGGAATTCTCGTTTACGGGCTGGCTTGCCATGCTTTTCGCGGCCGGCATGGGCATCGGGCTGATGTTCTTTGGCGTACTGGAGCCTGTCGCGCATTTCCAGAAACCGCCACTGTTCGTTTCGACCGCGAACGTTGAGGAGGCCCGCGATGTCGCGATGGCCGCGACCATCTTCCATTGGGGTCTGCACCCTTGGGCCATCTATGCCGTGGTCGGGCTGTCGCTGGCGTTCTTCTCGTACAACCGCGGGCTGCCGCTGACCATCCGCTCGGTCTTTTATCCGGTTTTTGGTGACGCAGTGTGGGGCTGGCCGGGGCACATCATCGACATCCTGGCGGTGTTCGCAACGCTGTTCGGGCTGGCGACGTCGCTTGGGTTCGGCGCCGAACAAGCCATGGCGGGAATGAACTATCTCTTCGGCATTCCGGCGACCGACACGAACAAGGTGATCCTCATCGCGGTGATCACGGGCATGGCGACGCTGTCGGTGGTTGCCGGGCTCGATGCGGGCGTGAAGCGGCTCTCGGAGATCAACATGTCGCTTGCGTTCGCGTTGCTGTTGTTCGTCATAATCGCCGGACCAACGGTTGCCATCGCCACCGGCTTTTTTTCCAACCTTGCAAACTACATCTGGAACATCGTCCCATTATCGAGCCCGTTTGGTCGCGACGAAGTATTTCTGCACGGGTGGACGACATTCTACTGGGCGTGGTGGATTTCCTGGTCACCTTTCGTCGGCATGTTCATCGCGCGTGTTTCTCGCGGACGGACGGTGCGTGAGTTCGTCGTTTGCGTCCTGATCGTTCCGACATTGGTCTCCGTTTTGTGGATGACGACATTCGGCGGTACGGCGCTCGTGCAGCTCATTCAGGGTGGCTATACGGGTGTGGCGGACACCGTCACAAACTGGCAACCGGAACTCGCGTTGTTCAAGATGCTGGAGCAGTTGCCGATGGCGAGCGTGTTGTCGTTCGTCGGGATCGTTCTGGTCGTGGTTTTCTTTGTCACCTCCTCGGACTCTGGATCGTTGGTGATCGACACGATTACCGCCGGCGGCAAGATGAATCCGCCGGTCGGGCAGCGGGTCTTCTGGGCGGTGTTTGAAGGGCTGGTGGCCATGACGCTGATGCTTGGCGGTGGTTTGGCTTCGCTGCAAGCGGCTGCCATTGCAACCGGCTTCCCGTTCACGCTGGTGCTACTGGCGATGTGTTACAGCACTTATGTGGGACTGCGCGCGGAACAGAGGCAGATGGCGGGCGCCTAGGCATCAAACACGACTAGGCGACACGCCATCCATCCCAGCGACGGGCCAACGCCAGCAGCAGCGGCAGGGCCGCCGCCCATGCAATCCCAATCAGCAACAGCGTGCGAAGTGCGGGCTCCGGCATTGACATGGCACCGAGCATAGCTCCGGCGTAATAAGCGAACGGTACAAGTACGAAGCCAAATGCCACGGCCATAAGGGTCCAATCGCGAAATGGCCTGAAGGTGACGTTGAGCAGCGTGGCAAAGGCGGGCCAAAGCATGACAAGCCAGGCCGGTGGCAACCACGAGACCGGGGCCGGCGCGGCGTAGCTGACCAGTCCCGTCGCAAGAATCGCGCTCTCAATCAGCAACCCCACCGCGGTCGCCGCCAACAGCAGTGTGGCCTCCGGTCCCGCACGCGGCGAGCGCACAAGGTGCAGCGCTATGGCGCCGAAAGTCACCGCCAGACCGACCAGCGCAAAACCATTGGCTGCTCCGACGACGAGCGCGAGCCAGGCCGCTTGAAAAGCAATGACATTCAAGATGACATCGAAATTGCTGGGGCGCGTATGAATGGCAGCTCTCCCTTGCTTTGCAAATACACTTACGCAAGACAGAGCCGCCCCGACCTCAGGCATTCCCCGACGGGGATGTGGCGGGTATCACGTTGCCCATACCGTTGCCAGATTGATCGTAGTTGCGAATATGGACGTCCTGCTGCGGATAAGGGATCGTCAAGCCGCCTGCCTCGAGCGCCACCTTGCCGTGCTCGACAATGTCCCATCGAGTCGGCCAGAAGTCAGACGTGTTGGTCCATGCCCGCAGATCCAAGGCAACCGCATTGTCGCCAAGCTCCTTGACCTTGACGATCGGCTCGGGTGTCGCGTCGACGCGATCGTCGGAGCGGACAAGATCGAGCAGGATTTGCCGCGCCTTCTGGATATCATCGTCATACGAGATGGTGAAAATTTCACGCACCATGCGCTTCGGCTTCTTGGAGTAGTTGACGATCTTGTTGTTCCAAAGCTGCGAATTCGGCACGAAGACGTAGATGCCATCAAAGGTCACCAGCGTCGTTGCGAACAGGCCTACGTCGTCGACAGTGCCGGACTGTCCGTTGCACTCAATGAACTCTCCGAGACTGAAGGGCCTCAGCCATAGCAGCATAATGCCGGCGGCGATGTTGGACAGCGTGCCTTGGAGGGCCAGACCGACGGCCAGGCCGATTGCACCCAGCGCCGCAAGAATGGTCGTGGTTTTAATGCCGAGCTGACTGAGCGCAATGACCAGCACCATAACCAGTATGGCGTAGCGACAGACTTTCGAGAGGACCGTGCTCAAGGTGCGGTCCACTTCTTTGCGCTGACCGAGCAACTTGACGATGGCGTGTTCAACGCGCCCTGCAAGCCACCAGCCTACGACCAAAATGAGAAGAGCCGCGATGATGTTGGGTAGGGCGGAGGCTGCCCAGGCGCTTAATTGCTCGCCAAATGAGCCCATATTACTGATCATCATTGTCACGTCCTTGTAACTCCTCGATTATCAAGTGAAATTGCCGACCCGCGGCGATCACGCCCGCATTAAATGCATCTTGGCCGGGCATAAACTCCCATGCGCAAAAGATTCCTGCTTTTACACAACCCTGTCGCCGGCATGCGCCGTCATCGACTGGTTCGCCGCGTCGTGCATGAGCTGGAAAGCCGCGGTGCCGAGGTCGTGATGCTGCGGCTGTGGAACCTTGGCGCCAACCTTTCTCGGGAAGCGCTCGCCAAAATCGTCCATTTCGACGGCTTCGACGCCGTAATTGCTGCTGGTGGCGATGGCACCGTGAGGGCGCTGGCCAAGGCCGTTGGCGACGACGCCAGCGTACCCATCGGGGTTATTCCGGCGGGGACGGGAAACGTACTGGCACGCGAACTGCCGCTGCCAACGACGGCGACGACGGTCGCCATCATGCTGCTCGATGGCCCGGTAGCAGAGATTCCCGGCGCGCTCGCCGGTGACGAGCCATTCTTCTTGATGGCGTGCATTGGCTTCGACGGCGAAATCGTTGCCATGCTCAATCTGGAACTGAAGCGGCGCATCGGCAAAGCTGCCTATGTCTGGCCGACACTCAAGGCGCTCATGCGCCGGCCGCGTCCTTTCGAGCTTGATATTGACGGGAAGG
>JARFQY010000130.1 GCA_029287535.1 Filomicrobium sp. | reverse complement strand
ATACCGAGAATGGCTGCCCTCGCTTTGGGAGGAAGCGAGGGGAGAAGCTCAGGACCCATTGTCCGCTCTTCGTAAGCAGATCGAGACCGTATTCCACGACTTTGAAAGAGGGTCGCCTGCAAGGGCAAAGGGCTTCTCTGTAAGCTCAAACGTGAGTGAGAAGGATATCGACGTTTCCGTTTCCGCGAACCGCATCACGATTAAAGTTAAAAAAAAATCGGAAACGGAAGAAAAGAAAGAACAGGAAGGTCGCAATTTCTTCGGCTTGAGCGCTCATCTGGCTCGTTCGAGCGATCCATGAACCTACCATTTGATATCGATCCGGACGCCGTTGAGGCCGAGTTTAAGAAAGGGGTCCTGACCGTGACGATACCAAAGCCGCCCGAGGTCGCTGAGAAAAGGAGGAGGATAGAAATCAGGAAGCCTAGCTAATTAGTGCGCAAATTTGTTCGCAGCAGGTGCACATATCGAGTCGGGTGTATGGTAAGTTAAACTGCCTGCGCCGAACTTTGCGGCTTCGGCCTCAGTGTTTCGAGATGCTGCGTTTTGTGTGCTCTATTCTATAGAGAAATACTGATCATGCTTGTGCCTTCGGCGCACGCCACGAAAAAGAAATACGATTTCCTAAGACCACGGACGAGGAACGTCGCATCGCCTCACACCCTGTGCGCGAAAAGCCCGCGCTTGGCGGCATGCGAGGCATCCAGCGTTGATTAACAGGGAGGAAGTTATTGCAATCGCTCACACGGAAAAGCACAATATTTGGTGATCTTCCTTCAACCGAAGATCTAGATTTCCTCATGCGCGAGGAGATGCGTAGCCACCGCATCGCTCTCGAATTCGAGCGAGCAGAGCTCGGTCTAATCGATCGGGGCATCGAATCGACCATCGTCGTTTTCGGGAGTTCGCGCATGTCTGATAAGCCAAGCCAGCCCGCTCAGAACAAGCACCTGCGTCGCAACGCAAATACTACACACTTTAAACCTCGCAAATGCTATCAGATGGCTCACGACTTTGGCCGAATCGTCTCAGAATTAGGCGGCGCACTTTCACCGAAGAATGGGAAACACGAGAACGTTATTATGACCGGTGGCGGGCCCGGCATCATGGAGGCCGCGAACCGGGGAGCAGCCGAGGCCGGGGCGCCCACGATCGGCCTTAACATCGATCTGCCGTGCAAGCAGGAACCCAACAAATACATTACACCCGGACTAAGCTTCCACTTCCGCTACTTCGCTGTTCGTAAGATGCATTTTGCGATGCGCGCGAATGCGTTGGTTGTTTTTCCAGGTGGGTTTGGAACGCTGGACGAGTTATTTGAAATTCTTACCTTGAAGCAAACCCGCAAGGCGGGAGGTATGCCGGTCATCTTGTTCTGCCGCAGCTATTGGGAGCGGCTTATCGACTTCAACGCCTTGCTGGAATTCGGCATGGTCGAACCGCAGGATTTGGAGCTATTCAAAATCGTAGATAGCGCCAAAGAAGGTTGGGAAGCAATTCTGGAGCTGGGGCTCGCCGCTCCAACGCCGTTGAAAGAGCGTTGAAGGATGCGATCGACATGGCCATCTAAATGGCCATCTAAAGCGCTAAGAGGTATGGTGCAGTTGTTGCCGCACATTTTTGATCTGGCGCCTTCGCACAATAGGGCATATTTGTCGATCGCCCTTGTGAATGCTGAGACCTGTAAATCGCGCTTGCCGTATCGTACTTTCCTCGAAGCCTGCGGCCCGAAGTGCCGCTACACCGATCTGGCCCGAACAGGTTGAACCAGATCAATTGAGAGTCGCGGCGTTGGCAGCAGGGATCTTGGTGGTCGTTCAGATCATATTGATAGGGTATTGGAGGGATGTTTAGGCAGCCACCATTCGCAAAATGGGAGCTGATGGGCATCCCTGTGGTCGTTCTTGTTGGATCGGCCCTTCATTTTGCGTTCGAATGGTGTGGGCATTGGAGACCGCTCGCAATCATAGCGGCCGTCAACGAGTCTGTTTGGGAGCACTTGAAGCTCGCTTTTTGGCCCAGTTTGCTCTGGGCACTAATCGGATATGTAATTTTCAAGCCTAACGCGTGGGCGTTCTGGTCGGCGAAAGGCTATGCGCTTCCGGTTGCACCAATCTTGATCATTATCATCTTCTATAGCTACACGGCTTTACTTGGCAGAAATTTTCTTATTCTCGACATCGCCACGTTTATCCTTGCGATCGCGGCTGGTCAGCTCGTATCGGCCAAATTGATGGCCGCCAAAAGCCTTGACAGTCGCGCCTGCATTATTGGCGTGGGACTACTTCTTTGCCAGATCGCAGCCTACTCGACACTGACCTTCTACCCACCACCATTTGCGCTTTTCAAAGACGATCGGAATGGCATCAGGGGCATACCACCCGCGACAACCTTCCAGCATTAAAATTTCACACAAGCTATGGTTTAGTCTTGTAGCGCGCTATAAGTAAATGCAGACGACGACCAGGCCGTTGCCCTAAGCCTTAAGCCCGCTGCGATGATCCAGCGCCTCCCCGTTTGTCGCTGCCTTCTCGGCTTCGAGACAAGCCTGGATTTGCGGAAGGTCGAGCACCTCTTCTGTCTCCAGTTTCTGAATTAACCGCGCGACTCCATCCTGGTGGTCAGTGATGATCTGCTTTGCTGTCTCTTCCGTCTGCCTGAGCAATTTCATCACAGCGCGATCGACCTGCGCGGCGGTCTCCTCAGCATACTGGCGAGGTTGCGCCATTGTTTGACCGAGGAAAGGGTGGTCTTCGCGCTGCCGCAGGTCAATTGCACCGATCTCCTCGCTCATCCCCCAGCGTGCAACCATCGACCTAGCTATCTCCGTCGCGCGCTTGATATCGTCATCGGCGCCGGAACTGACGCTCCCGAGCAGCAACTTCTCCGCCGCGCGGCCAGCCAGCAGCGTAATAAGTTGAGCGCGCAGATAACTTTCGGGAAAGGTGTGGCGCTCCTTCTCGCTCAGCGTGTGCGTGCCGCCGAGACTTCGACCGCGCGGGATGATCGTAACCTTGTAAATTGGGTTTGCGTCAGGCGTGAAGTATGCCGCGGCGGTATGACCGGCTTCGTGCACGGCCAAGCGATGGCGTTCTTCAGGCTGGATGGCCAGGGTGCGCACCGTTCCCATCATCACCTTGTCACGAGCTTCTTGTAGGTCATTTCTTGTAATTTGGTGGGCCCGGCGACGTGCCGCACCTATTGCCGCCTCGTTCAGAAGATTCTTGAGATCGGCACCCGAGAAACCAGGCGTTCCTGCAGCGATTTGATCAAGATCACTATGGTCAACCAGAGGTAGTTTCTCCGCGTGGATCGAAAGGATCGCTCGTCGGGCGGCCTTGTCGGGTAAAGTAAGTACTACGTGGCGATCGAACCGCCCCGGTCGCAGCAGCGCAGGATCCAGCACATCTGGCCGGTTAGTGGCCGCGAGCACAACAACTGCTTCTTTCTCTTCAAACCCGTCAAGCTCCGCGAGAATTTGGTTCAGAGTCTGTTCGCGTTCATCATGCCCACCGCCCAGCCCTGTACCCCGCATCCGCCCGATACTATCGAGTTCATCGATGAAGATCACTGACGGCGCCTTCTTGCGTGCGACTTCAAACATCTTGCGCACACGCCCCGCCCCAACACCGACAAAAACCTCGATGAATTCGGAACCTGACGTTGAGAAAAACGGGACATTAGCCTCGCCTGCTAGGGCCTTTGCCAGGAGCGTCTTGCCGGTCCCGGGCGGCCCCATCAGTAGGACACCGTGCGGGACTTCGGCGCCTACGCTACTAAAGCGGTCTGGGTCGCGAAGAAATTCGACCAGTTCAGCCACCTCTTTCTTCGCCTCATCCTGCCCTGCAACGTCGTCAAACCTGATCCGCGTCGTCTGCTCCCTGGGCCTGGCAAACCGGCCCGAGAAGAGGCCTCCTAAATCACGCGGCACAGACCCGCCAGTACGTCTCTGCAGAAATAGGAACACGGCTAAAAGGGCGAACCACGGGAGCAAGTAGGTAATGATGGGCACCTGTTCTGGCGCGCGAGCAGTAATCACAACGCCGTGCTTCTCGAGTAGAGAGAGCAGTTCCGGATCACCCTGAGCCGGGATCACGGCACGATAGCGGACCGCGCCAGTCGTGACCGCAATCGAATGCGGTTCGAGGACCGCCTCAGTGACTTCCCCGCTGCGGATCAGTGGCTTGATCTCGCTATAGGCAATTTGAGTAATTCGTTGGGGCTCAACGCCCGTAAGTAGGATGCCAAGTGCAAACAAGGCACTCATGACGACCAGCCAGAGAGCAGCCATACGCCAATAAGGCCCTGCACCTGGCTCGTTATGATTGGAATATTGCGGGTCCTTCAGCACGGCACTCCAAACTGCCTACTACAAATTGCTCGTTTAGCGTTAAGACTTCGCTTAGCGCTTAGCACTACGTGTTTAACGTGTCTCCGGTACTGCGACGCGCCTCTGATGGACGCTATTTTCGCATAAGGCACACCAGCTCAAATTTCCAGGAGTAAGGTACCTCGATAAAGGTTCGCTAGTCTGTTTTTTCGTCGAACTACGTGCGAACGCTGTATTGGGATGGAGACATCAATCGAACTCGTCCGAACTCGGGAAGCTTATCTTGCCTTCGATAACTTCCCTCAGAATCCGGCAGCCATTGCCGGGCCTGGAAACATGGGCGTAAGCTAAAATACCATAAGCCTCTGGAGACATGAAAAAAATCATCTCGACAATCGGCTCCCTATTGTTGGCACCTTGCTGTTCAGCAGTTTCAGAAATGCCTTGCGAACATCCAGAGGCATGGAAGCGATTTGCAAGGCGTGGGCCACGTATTCGTGAGTTACAAGCGCTACCGTCCTTCCTCCCAGGTGGCTCCGAAAAGTCTGGTGCGCAACTTGGTGGAGGACCAAGCTTTCGTAAGAATTCAGAAGAGGCAAGGAGGCATATGCCGGGTTGCTTTTCGCCGTCCCTCGGCCAGCATTTGGAGCAACCAACCGTATCGTCCAGCGTGCCGTGTCAAAGGCCCCAAACGCATCAACACCGCAGCCATCGATCGCTTTCTTTTCAAGCCGAATTCGGATAGGAGCAAGCGCTTTCAATCCGCATTGCGCAAAGAGTTCTATGGCATGTTCAGCTCCTTTACGGATTTCGTGCAGCTCCTCCGAGGAGGCACCGATGACGTTAATCGCTGAGATCGAAGGTAACGTACCTGATAGCTTGTTGTTGCGGGGGGATGTCTGCTGGCTCTCTGCCGAGACTCCGGTGATCAACACGAGGCAGAGCGACGCAGTGACTAGAATGAGGCAAAGCGCTGGATGTTTCATGGTTATAGAAAAAGAGCAATTCAACTTGAGCAACTATGATAGGTGTCAACTAGGCCTCCGGAAACGGACCTGCGAGAAATATGGATATGCTATAGGATGGTCGCATGAGGTCTGCTGAAGGTTCCAGGTGAACCGTGTCATAGCATCTGGCGATGTTCACGAAGCGAGGTAAACCGACTTGCTCGGTGCTCCGGCGCCGTTTCAGGGGACAGGCCGAAAGCGCCTTCGGATTGGTTCTTTGGCAAGATCTAATGGTGCATTTGTAGCAGTTCAGCGTTTCAATAGCATGCAATGTGGCATTCCCTGATATTTTTCGCGTGTCGATAATCCCCGGCTGGTAGCCCCGGAGGTGAGCTGTTGCTGCCGCGAAGCGCTATGAACTTCAAAGACCGACTTGCCCGTTGGTATGACACTACCTTCCTCGATCTCGCGCGACAGCTTCGCTGGTCGTTCGTGCCACCACTGATGGT
>JARFQY010000120.1 GCA_029287535.1 Filomicrobium sp. | reverse complement strand
CGCGGACCGTGCCGCCGCGCCCACCGCCAACACGATACCTGAAGTAAAAAGATTTCTTGCCGCTTGGCAGAACGTAAAGGCGAAAGCCCGGCAGCTCCGTATCTATAACAGCGTAGCGCCCGTCCCTTGGTGCTGCTCCGTCAACAATCCGTTTGGTGATCTTCCGTCTTTCGCTCGCCATCCATCTTCCACCCATCTTCCACGAGAAGCGAAACTAGGCGAAACATCATGTCGAAAGATGGGAGGGATTATGTTTATAAAGCAGAGACTTATGCGAAACTGCGAAATGACGTGGTGCTACACGAAACATGGAACCCTAAGATTTGTAATCAGGGGGTCGGGAGTTCAAGTCTCTCCGGGGGCACCAATAAAATCAATAAGTTAAGGAGATGGCCGGATTGCTGATGCGCGTCCGTGTCAGCACTATGTCAGCACTTGGCCAAAAAAGTCTGCCCGGTTTCAGAGGGTGTTGAGGCATCGCCGCGATTGCTTCGATCAAATAAAGCCGTGCAGCCTCGCAAGGCCCGCCACTGCCTGCATCTTCCCCGCAGGCCGTGTGTCACTGCTCTCGTAAACCGCCATGTACATGTCCGTCAGTCTGTCGACGGTAACGCCGTGTTCCGCCTCCGCACGCCGTCGGGCATTAGCCTGCAGTTCGGCTATCCTCGGGGCGACCTTGGGGTGATTAAGCAGCCTGTGTGCTTCCTTCTGTTGCGTCGGCAGTGAGTTGTTCTGCGAATAGCCGGCCATGGCAAAGGCCTGCCGAGCGTTTCCGAGCTCAGCATACGCTTGAGCGAAAGCTTCCTGCCTTTTTGTAAGCAGTGTCATGGGCGATTTCCGTCCACTTACCAATCGATATCGAATGACGTAGTGGGGTTTGCGTAGAGGGGCAATAGCCTGCGCGGCCAGCGGTCTGGCGATGTCCGCTTTAGGAGCCAAAGCCGAACATGCCTGAGCAGCGATCATCAGAGCGCGCCTATGTCCGCAATGATCAATAAGCGGACATTCTCCTGAGTCACAGTAATGAACTCTCTTTGCCATCGGAGGTTGGGGTTACGATCGCGGGATCCTGCGGCTCCAGGCCCGGTCCAGTCGTTTAGCAAATCCTTGGCAGTCGTCAGCGAATGATACTGCGGTTGCGCAAGCGCTGCTTCTGCTGCTCGGGTCCAACATTCTCTGCGAGGTGGTCCAGGACGCGTTTCTCGCCTCCAAGTTACTTTGTGTGCTGAATCAGTAGCTTTCCGAATTCATCCGAAAGGGTTGCGGAAAAGCTGTCGGTGAGGTGGTGCTCATCGGTCATCAAGACACGCCCTACGGTTACGGCTCGGCATTCACTTTGCGGACAGACACGTTCATTCAAGTCGAGAATTTCTACACCCATGGGCAATTTCGATTCTGCCGTCTTCGGATAGCTATTCTTCGAGGGAAAGTCCTTCAGGTGCCACACGCAGTCTCCTGGATGTTCGGCTCTGCTTAGGCAGTTACTGGGAGACTCTGGCAGCACCGGCGTGTCGCGCATGGCGACGGTCGGCGCCACGTTAGCGAGGCGTTGGAAGATTTTTTGCTCGTCGACGGCCAAATGCCTGCTGCTCATTCCAGCAACGACAATAAGTTGGGTGCTGGCTGATTCCAGCTCTTCAAGCACGATGCTCCGCCATTTGCCGCACTCGGGGTAGTCCCGGCCGTCGGCGTGCACCTGCGGTGCTTCGATTGGGCGACAGGATGCCTTGATCCTGACGAGCAGGCGCCAGCCCTGCTTTTTTGCGGCAATGTCGAGGGCGGAGAACCAGTTGCCGGCATGCGAGTCGCCGAACAGAACGACGGTCTTCTTCCCGAAGGCGGCACCGTAGACGCACTCCGCGTAATTGACGTCCTTGTGCCGCAGGAGACAACGGTCGCTGTAGATGACCGGACGATCATCTTTGATAGCCGCGCGGCTGATGAAGACATCATGACCAACATGCACGGCGTCTGGCGCGAACCACTTCATCGCAAGGCCCGTCAAGACGCCCGTGGCAATGAGACACGCGCCGAAAACGAATGTCGTGCGCCGCGACGCCATAAGCGATGCACTGTAGCGCACGGGTTGTTCAATATGGTGATAAGTGGCCGCCGCCAGGCAGAATGACAAAACGATCGCAAGCGACGCAGGCACGGTACTGCCCGCCAACATGCCGCCCTCCACAGACGCCAGCCCTAAGAACACGATCAAAGGCCAGTGCCAGAGGTACCAGGAAAACGAGATCCTACCGACGTACCTAAGCGGCGCCGCCGACAGCGCTGCGGAGGACCAGGAATCGCTTGACGCTCCGTAGTGAAGGAGCAGAGCGGTGGCGAGCGTTGGTACCGCCGCTGCAACTCCTGGATAGGGAATACTTTCCGAAATCCACACAAAGCTTGCGAGCAGCACAAGCATGCAGGCTACGCCGATTGCGCCAGCGAGCGGCTGCCCCTCTGGTCTGGCGCGCAGCGAGATGACAGCGACCATCGCGCCGGCCAGGAACTGCCACGATCTCGTCAACGTACTAAAGAATGCCAGCGGGCCGTCCGTAGCCGTCAAACAAACGCAGTAAGTAAACGATGCTACCGCCAGAACGGCGATAAGTGCAACGAGCGGCCCCCTTAGGTTTCGTGCTGCTCGCTCCCGCATGAAGAGCGCGACCAACGTCAAAAGCAGCGGCCAGACGAGATAGAATTGCTCCTCAACGGCCAGTGACCAGTAGTGCAGCAGTGGGTTGCCCCGATCCTCCTGCCCGAGATAGTCGACCGCATTGCCCGCTTGACGCCAGTTGTAATAGAACAGGGACCCCGCGATGATGTGGCGGCCGAGCAGCCGCGCGTCGACTGACGGTAGCATCAGAGCAATAAGCGCAGTTGCGCATAGCACGAACGTGGCCGCAGGAAGAATACGCCGGATGCGGCGGGCCCAGAAGTCTGCGAGTTCGATCCGGCCAGTCGCTGCAAGCTCGCGAATGAGAAGCCGCGTGATGAGAAAACCGGAGATGACGAAGAAGACGTCGACACCGATGAAGCCGCCGGGAAGCGTATCGGGATACGCATGAAAGAGTACGACGGCCGCAACCGAGACGGCGCGCAGCCCCTCAATGTCCGAACGAAAACCGGTTGCATGCTGAGGGGTCGCAACAGCGAGCGTCGCTGTCCACGTAGCGGGTGCGATTGGGCGGTTCATCTAGGTCCTGATTAGTCCAGCCTCGGGTCCTCCGCATTCATCGCCTGACGGTTTGCTGCGGGATTATGGCGTTTGGCTGTCGCATCCAAGGCCTTCTGTGGATGAACTCTTATTCTAGCCCGCATTCCCCAAAAAGCAGACGATTGCTGTAGTTAAGTTCTCGCATTATCGGGGCGGAACCGGGGTTGCTACACTGCAAGTCTTTACCGCTTCTGCCCTCGTTTCTGAGTCAGCCCTAGCTATATGGAGACGCTCGGCGAGCAGCTTTTTTTGCAGTGTGCGGGGAGCTCACCTCAGGAGTGCGCGCAACGCCCTAGAGTACCACATCGCTCATTTCGGAACTGCCCAAACAGAGTTTTCGGTAACGACAAAGTCCACGCGCTCAGTAGTAAGTGCCTTCAATGCCTCGCGTGGATGATTGACGATTGGCTCTTCGTGTACGTTGAATGATGTATTGATCACAACGGGAATTCCCGTTGTCCGCTCGTAGGCTTCCAGAATTCCGTAATAAACGGGGTTATCTGCCCGCCTTAAGATTTGCGGACGTGCCGTGCCGTCAACATGCACCACCGCTGAAATCCTGTCCCGCCACTCCGATTTTACGTCGCAGGTGACCGTCATGTAGCGCGCCGTGTAGTGCAATGAGCGCGGCAATTCAAAAACGTCCTGAACCCGTTCCTCCCGGACTACCGGTGCAAACGGCATGAACTCTGTGCGGTCTAGTCGTTTGTTGAGTGTGTCGTTGATCGTACGATCGGTTGGAGCAGCCATAATGCTCCGGGCCCCGAGCGCGCGCGGACCATATTCGCAGCGCCCCAAGTAAGTACCGACAATTCCGCCATCGATAATGAGCTTGGCAGCGGTCTCGGCGACATCGCCGGACGCAACCCGTTGCGCGCCGCCTTTCTCGAACACCGCATCCGCCTCACTCATGTAGTCACGACCGAGGTAGAGGTTGCCCCAGCGTTCTCGCTTGCTAAGCCAAGTCCGCATACCGTCTCGTTCAAGCAGGTATTCAAGTACACCGCCTTCAGCCTCGCCCTGGTCGGACATGGCCGGACAAACAAAGATCTCCTCGAAGGGAAACTTCTCGGCAATGCGCTGCGTCAGTTTGACATTGGCGAACACGCCGCCGGAGAGACCAAGGTTCTTGTTCGCAGACCGCTCGTAAATGCGCGACAAGGATTGCAGCGTGATGTCCTCCAGCACGGCCTGTGCCGACGCGGCCAGGTCCTCCCGACGACCATTGGCGGCCATCTCTCTGATTGTTTCTCTGATATGGCGAATGAGCTTGCGTCCACGAATCTGACCATCGCGCTCCAGCCGCCAGAAGCGTGTCAGCTCTTCCTGGTAAACGGGCTCTCCAAATGCCGCCAAACCAAGTACTTTGCCTTCGTGGCGCATCGGTCGGAAGCCCAGGGCCTCGGTGACGAGATAATACATCAGACCGAGGCTGTCCTGACGGCGCTGCCTGTTCAGGATGGCTCGAGCATCAGGTTCGCCGCCGAAAAGCTCTTCCAGCTTCCCATCGGCGAACCGCCGAGCGGAATAGAAGATCCCATCGCCGCCGCCGTCGGAGGTATAGAGCAACGCATCGTCCCAGTCCGTATGGAACAGCGTGCCCACCGCGTGTGCCTTATGGTGGTTGTAGAAATATGTTTGCGCAGGTTCCACATCATTGTCCGACAACATTCGTCGAACCTCGAATACCCGCTCAGGATCGCTGAGGCGGCGTCGGTTGAGAACACTGAACAGATCCCTGTGCTCACCTTTTCCGACGTCGCCGAAGGTGAAAGCAGCATTGCGGTAGTAGCTCCTGGGATACCCCGCACGCGATAACGCAACGACGTCTATTTGGGATGACTTGAGCCCACCCTGCGCGAGACATTCCGCCACTGCCTCCGCGGGCCAGCGGTAACCATCGCTTTTGACGCGAGACGGCCGTTCCAGAGCAACTGCGGCAATGAGGCGGTAATCCTCGAAAATCGTTGCGCAAGCATCGTGCGAATTGTAAATGCCGAGAATAATCATGGGGCCGCAGTTTTATACTGTTGAAGCGGGGCTTCCCTGCCATTCTGTTAACAAGAATGCAAGCAACTTCGGTGAAGAGAACCGCAAGCCTGCAACTTGACGGAGAAATTCCGGGGGCACCATTCTCTTAGGCGATTCGTATACATCGTTTATTTCGTAGGGTCATAGTCGTGGCATTTTCGTTTCGTAACGCGAGCCCAGCGTTAGCTGCGCGCGCAAAGCGTCCAACTGGCAAGCTGAACACCGTTGCGGTCCTGCTCTGCACTCGGGATCGCCCAGAGCTGCTCGCCGAGTGCCTTGCCTCATGCGCTAAACTAATACACCCCCCCGGAATTGAGGTTCGCGTCTGCGTGGCAGACAATAACGAGACCGCTCAACAGCGGCAGATATGTCAGACAGCCCGAAGCTCGGGTCTGGACATCGATTACGGCCACGAACCCCGCCGTGGTTACGCCAGTGCCAGAAACTGCGCTCTCAGGCTGGCGATTGCCACCCACGCCGACCGAGCCATCTTTATGGATGATGATAGCCGTGCCGACCCACGACTCGTTATCGAACATGTCAGAGCCGTTGAACGTTACCGGGCTGATGCGGTGCTGGGGCGCATCGAGGGGCTGTCGCGTCACCCTCGCGAAGGACGGCGCGTTTATATGGCCGGAACGGGCAACATATCGGTACGCCGGTGGATCTATGCTCGGGAACCCGAGGGCATTGGCTTGAGGTTTGACCCGAGGCTTGACTTACTTGGGCAGGAGGATCGGGAATTCTTTGCCGAAGTTATTCTCAACGGTGGGGTTATCCGGCAATCGTGCCTTCCACTGGTCTATAACAGCGAGGCAGAGGAAGCCAACCCGACGAGCGGCGAGCGGGCGTTTCGCGATCGCCTCACCTTTGCAAAAATGGAAGGGCGCAATGAAGTCGTTGTTGCTAGACTCCGCCACGGCTGGCGCAAGGCTTTTGCTAGATTGGCGTTGAGGCAGACACCACAGTTGCAGCGGGGCATTTCTGATGCCGTTCTAGCCATAGCTATGACGTCTGTCGATGCAGCCCGCTCAAAGAAAAGAATGGAAGAGGCCCGAATTCGCCTCGCGAAGGTTGGCTCGGCTATATCAGGGTTCTGGAGACCAGGTCTTGAGAGGCAAGCAGCTCGTGGCGGGCTGTTGGTGGAAGTCGATAATTCTTCCAGACTTCGCAACGCTGAGTGAAGTTCAGAGGCTTTCTTAAAGCTTCCCGTACATTCCCAACTCGACCCGATGGTGCAACATCGCACGTATAGCCAACGCTACTTGATGCACGCCGTGTTTCTCACTGCGACCGTATCGATCTGGAAGGTCCGCTAAGTGGACTTTCCGGACATAGGCGAGGTGCGCAAAGCTTGCCGTTCGCATGTCCGCTTTAGGAGCCAAAGCCGAACATGCCTAAGCCTGCGATCAAGCGCGCCTGGAAGTGAATAGCGTCGAGAACCACGCGAACAGTGAAGCGATGAGTGCGGGGACAATGAAGATTGACAGGATGCCGAGCCCGATAAACGCCTTCACGGGATCAGGCGGCGCAAGCCAGATC
>JARFQY010000105.1 GCA_029287535.1 Filomicrobium sp. | reverse complement strand
AACTCCGAGTTCTACATCAGTGGATCGCAGAGAAAAGACTGACGCCACCCCGGGCGGCAGGACATCGGCTCACCGATCGCCGGCTAGCACTCTGGCAAATTCGTTGCCAGGCCACCAAGCGAGGTTTCCTTGTACTTGGTTGCCATGTCCATTCCCGTCTGGCGCATGGTCTCAATGCAGTTATCAAGCGGCATGATGTGAGCACCATCGCCATGCAGAGCGAGCGAAGCCGCTGACACAGCTTTGATCGCCCCCATCCCGTTCCGCTCGATACAGGGCACCTGCACAAGTCCCTTCACGGGATCGCAGGTCAGACCGAGATGGTGCTCCAATGCGATCTCGGCCGCATTCTCGATCTGTTCATTGGTTCCCCCGAGAGTTGCGCAGAACCCTGCTGCAGCCATGGCGGAGGCTGACCCAACTTCTGCCTGACACCCGCATTCGGCGCCAGAAATGGATGCATTATGCTTGATCAATCCACCAACTGCGGCAGCAACGAGTAGAAACGTAATAATGCCGTCATCAGTCGCGCCGGGACAGTGGTCGCGGTAATACCGGATCACCGCAGGGATCACTCCAGCAGCACCGTTGGTCGGAGAGGTAACGACCTGCCCCCCTGATGCGTTCTCTTCGTTCACAGCCATCGCATAAACAGACAACCAGTCATTCGCGATGTGGGGCGGGAGCGAATTCGACCTGGCACTCGAAAGCAGTCGCTGTTGGATTGCCTTCGCGCGCCGTTTGACTCCTAAACCACCAGGCAGGACTCCGTCCTTCGCAAGACCACGCGCAATGCAAGCATCCATGACTTGCCATATTGCCCAAAGCTTTTCGTCAAGTTCGCTGTCACTGATTGACACGGTCTCGTTGGCACGTTTCATATCGCCGATTGAGAGTCCTGATTGGGCCCCCATTCGGAGCATCTCGGCGGCCGACCCAAAGGGATAGGGGTAGCCAATCGACTCCTTCTCGACATGCAGGTCCAAGGGCGCAGTTTGCCGGGACGCGATCAGTTCGGCTTCAGTCATGACGAAGCCGCCACCGATCGAGTAATAGGTATCAGCCAGCAGAAGCGTATCGCTCTCGCCCAGCGCCGCCAGCTTCAAACCGTTGGCATGCAGCGGCAGTGGCGGCCCATAATCAAACTGCAAATCGTTTTCCGGATCGAACTGAACATCCCCGCCTCCTGGAAGCGGAAGCATCCTTGACATGCGCAATTCAGTTAGGCGTGCCTCTGCGACGTCAGGGTCAACAGCGTCCGGACGAAATCCCAGAAGGCCCAGCATCACTGCGCGGTCAGTAGCGTGCCCCTTGCCCGTGAAAGCCAGTGAGCCGTGCAGGACCGCACGGATCCGGACAACCGCTTGCGGCGGGAACAATCCATTTTCGCCAGAGGCTAGCCGGTCGAGAAAATGCACGGCCGCCGTCATCGGCCCCATGGTGTGCGAAGACGACGGCCCGATGCCGATCTTAAAGAGGTCGAATACACTGAGAAACATCTGGCACTCCGACAACTCGCCGTTTCAGTAGTCTACGAACGCGTTGCCATCCTCAAGTCCGGATCGCCAACGAGCCGAGCCGCCAGACTGGGGGTCAATCTGGCGGCGAGCCGGTTCTGCCCGCATACCGGCTAGCGCACAGTGTATGAGGGGGCTTTCCTGTGCGTCTCATAGATTTAGTACCTCAAGGGAATTTGTGGAGTGTCCCAAACATTAAACTTTGCCAACAGCACGGAGGGGCCCCGACCGAAGCGAAATTGCTGTTACGAAATAGCAAGTTACAAGGAATTTCGAAGGATGCTATTCACGGAGGCGCCGGGAAGGACGTGGACAGTCCATGCCCGGCGGCCCCTGTGCTCTCCAATGGCTCTCCCATATAGCGAGTAGCACAGGGGTTCTATAACCGTTCCGCGACGCCGGAACGTTGACGATGGTCAAAGGCATCCCAAACAAAAAAAGCCGCCCAGGAGCGGACTACCAGACCACGGTCTCGACTCGGCTGGCCGATGTCCGCATGGGCCTCTCGCGCACCTCACGGTGTGCCTGGCGTCAGCTTGCAATGAGCCTTCTCGCGCTGTCGGCAGTCATTGACTGAACTTGCTCAGGATCCAAAAACAAGCACTCAAAACAACACTGACGATGATTGAGGTGGTGATCGGAATATAGATTGTTCCCCACTCTCGTTTGATGATGATATCGCCGGGAAGCTGACCCAAACCCAGCCGCTCGGCGAGAAGCCAAACAAGACCAATGGCAACAATGATCAGACCTACAAAAATCAGCGTTTTAGGCATCATGTAAACTCAACGCGGTCAGGGTCTGTCAAACAGTCGGTCGACCCTTCTTGGTTAAAGCCGGTGCGTTTTTTTCAGTGCCGACGTTTGGAGACGGAATACAGCAGGGGCAGGTTACCAGCTTGCGCACAGATTCAGCCACACTTGAATGGAACAAGGCTTTGACGCCCGACCATGGCTCCCCAGGATAACAAGGTCAGCTTTTTGCGATGTCGCGACGTCGCGAGCAACGCAAACTCAAACGTGCGATTGGGTTTCAAGACAAATGCTGTCAGGAGAGCGGCTTGGGAGCGATGATCATGACGCTCCAGGCGATCAGGATTCCCGCCAGCCACGACCAGCCCGCGCTGAATGCGACCGCAGCCACAACGAGGAAGCCGCCAACCAAAAGGCTGTTAACGATTTGCTGTTGACTCCAAGTCATCGCGTCTCTCTTCGCTCAACCTCTGGCTCGCGCACACCCATCGCTAATCTTGGAAAAGGTTGCTCGATCCGCGAGGCCCAACGAGATCGGGCTCAAGGCGTGTCGCCCCGCACGATCTCTAATATTCTAGGCCCAATGATGCCCTCAAGTTGTAAGTGGAAGCCCAGCAGGCTTTTCGACCTGGCCTCCCGAAAAGGCGAGCAAGTAGTTTCCAGTCTGCCGGTCTACCATGAAGTCGAGTAGACCCAGATCGATCAGCTGGTCGATGAGGTCTTGGACTAAGTCGCTCTCGTACCCCCGCCGTATCAAAAAATCTTCAAGTTCAGGCTCGGAGTGCCATGCAGCATGTTCAGCGCAAGCGCGTCCCAAGAGCTGAAGAATCTCGTCTTGAAGAAATTGTCTGTGGCTCATGCCGTCCCCCTTCTAAGCTCGGTTGCCAAGGGCGAACCAAACGAACAGGCCTGAACTATAATGCTTATAGCATCCCTGAATCGCTTTGATTTGTCCAATTTTTTGATGACACCGAGGTGTGGGAAAAAGAACGACTTCGGCAGGAGACCTTTGTCAACGAACCGAGCGCACTAAGCCGCCCGCGCAACCCGCCCATGGATTGGCTTTTCGCCCGCAGGCGTATCCGATGGGATTCGCGATGACCTTGAGTGCTGCCTCGCGATCTCAAACGCCAGGAGCCAGCTCACATCCCAGTGGCCGGCCCCAATTCGACTGTGACGAAACTTGCAGAACCGGTCGCCAAAATCAGAAGATCAGAGTGGGGGACTGATTGCAGCTGGGAACATGAGCGTGCATGTCGCCGCTTTGGAGACGCAGTATCTCTGATTGGTCAGTTGATCAAAGCAGCACTTCTGACTCAGTCGACATCTAAAGGTGACCGGTTGTCCTTGCGTGGTCACCGCACGACAGAGGTTATGGGTGTAACGCTTGCCCGCCTGTGCCGAAAACGACGTCGCTGCAATCATTGCGCACGTGGCTAGAAACAAAGTCATACGGATCATGATGCGCCTCGCAATCGAGTTCTGAAAATCAAATGAGTGCCCCGAGCACGCTGACTTGTTCACGTACTCAATAAGACCTCTTAACTATAAAGAACATCCGCGCGCGCCACAACACTCAGCCCGGTGTTCGAAAGTCGTCAAGTACGAGTTGTTTTAAGTTGTACGGCCCATCTCGTGACCCTTTCCCTGGCGGTATCATAAAGGCCCAGATCAAGGCCTGCGCGCACAGTAGTCCTGTCGCGACCGGCCGTTCCTAGACGCCCAGCGAAAGGGTCACTGGCACGATTAAGAAGACGTCGCTCAGGTCGGCGAGCAGAGATGTGAGGCTGAAAAAGGGAGGCTTCAGTTGCGACGACAACCACGACACACCCATAAAACCAGCGGCGCCCGACACTGCGTAGGCAGCGATCATATAGACAACAGTAGCTGCAGGATTGGATTTCTGCGCTTCGTACTCCGCGGATGACGACGACACTTTCACTTCCTTACTCACCGATACTCTGAGCCCACTAGATCACCCGTGCGCTGAACAGGCAAGACGGAAACGTCCCAGATTGTTACCGCTGTTATGTTTGGCTTTGCTATTTGGCGATGCGCCCGCATATTTCGGGGGCCAGAGCAGTCTCGGCAAACATTGTATGGGCTACAAACAGCTACACGCTCACATGGGCGCTTGACGTGCCAAATCACGTGTTGAGCACCTGGCGCTTCCCGCCCTCGAAACGCCGAGGATTTGCGAGATCAGTTATGGAGACCTGCAGATTAGACAAATGTCCGTTAGAGGATGGCTCGTTTCTCCTCTGCTGATGGGAGCAACTGCCGCCATGACGATCGCTCTAGCCGAAGAGCAAACCATGCTCATTGATGATTTTTCACGCGCCGATCTCGTCTCACTTCTAGGTACGAAGTGGCGCAGCGTAAGTGATCAAGTCATGGGCGGCATCTCGCAAGGAAAGCTGGTGAGATGTGTCACTGACGATAGTCCCTGTTTGCGACTCACCGGCGACGTCAGCTTGGAAAACAATGGTGGCTTCATCCAGGCTTCACTCGACTTGGCGGAGGATGGTCGTACGCTCGACGTATCCTCCTTCAAAGGGATACGGTTGATCGTTCGCGGCAATGACGAGCAGTATGGACTGCACCTGCGAACAAAGGATGTCACCAGGCCGTGGCAGTCTTACCGTGCGGGGTTTCGTGCAGAGAAGGATTGGAAGGTGGTTTCGCTGCCGTTCGGCGACTTCCTACCGCACAGAATCGAGGTTCCTCTCAATACGCGCAAGCTTCGCCGTCTCGGCCTGGTTGCAATCGGCCGTCCGTTCCATGCCGATCTTAGTGTCAAACGCCTCGAGTTCTACCGCTAGTGCTTTTGTTCCAGAGTATCGCTGCGTCTGTCAGTCCATTCGATTGCACTGTCGTGAGAAGACTGAAGCTCAATCCAGAATTCTGTAGTTGTGCCCAAATGCCTTGACAGCTTGCTGGCCATTAAATGGCTCACTGGAGCTTGTTCGGCGACGATTCGATGCATCACCTGATCATAGACACCAAGCGCATCAGCCAAGTCGTCGGCTGACATGCCGCTTGGATGCAAATACCGCTCCCGCAAGACCGCACCAGGATGCACCGGCATTCGAACTTGGGCGCCCGGCGCTTGCCGAGTTGCGCTCTCACGTAGCTTATGAAAAATCATCTTTCTCAAGACGTTCCCCTTGTTCGAATTCGCTTGTTTGTATCTGGCTTCGAGTAAGCTAGCCCTCGACGAGGGGGGGCGACTATCACACTGGGAACAAAGAAACATGACGGCAGGAACATTTGTCGCGGTCCCGCGGCGCTGATCTCAGCAATGGCCCACAGCAAGTTATCTTTGAGATGATAACACTCTTCGAAACCTAGCTTCATCAATTCGGCGCCATTACAGACCAGACGCCGGAAAGAGGATCGATGGCTTCACGCACTCTCGCTGTGCCAGCTGTAAATACGCAGTTTGTTCAGGCTCTTATTGGAGCGATCATGAGATATGTCCGCACGAGCATATTAATCCGCGTTACAGGCGCGGTGGGATTCTCTTACGCATTTGTAATGTTACCGAGCGCGGGTGCCAGCCCCTCAGTCGAAGCAGTCGAAAAAGCCATTGCCGAGCAGACCAATGCGTACCGGCAGCGCGAACAGCTGAAACCGCTGGCGCGGGACAATCGTCTGCACGAGACCGCGAGACGCTTTGCCAACTACATGGCGGAGACCGCCCAATTTGGACACAAGGTGGATGGACGCACTCCAGCCCAGCGCGTTCGCCAAGCCGGTTATGAGCACTGCATCGTGCGGGAGAACATCGGATTTCTGGAATTGGCAAGCGATACATCGGCCGAGACGATCGCTGACCGCCTGTTATCTGGGTGGATAGCCTCGGATGGACATCGTCGTAATCTGAAAGCGGCTAATGTCACAGGACTTGGTATCGGCGTTTCAGGCTCTGACAGCGAAGGCAATCCCAAAGGGCAGCGGCGATACTATGCCGTCCAACTGTTCGCCAGACCTTTGGCCGACGCCTTCCGTTTTTCTGTCCGCAATGCGCGAGCTCAGACGATCAACTACACAGTCGATGGAAAGAACTTCGCTTTGCCACCGAACACGGTCCACAAGCATCTCCGTTGCAACCAGCCCCTGATCGAAGCGACTGTACGAGGCGAAGCTCGCACCTTTAGACCCGGCTCCGGTGAGACGGTCGAAATCCAATAGGATGCCTTGATCGGCATTGCCGCACTCACGCGCCGCCATCGCAGTCTCCGGTGACGTTTACAATCATCTCAATGCCAGCATATTGATCAAAACAGACATGGCAGTAGTCTGACATGTACGATTGACGCATGTTCCGCTTCGCAACTGAAAGCGGACATCCAAGCAACGGCCCGGGAGTGAAGCGCTATGGCGCAGGAGCTTAAAATTCGCAACATGACCCGCTCCGAGGTCGACGAACTCGTTGACTGGGCTGCAGCCGAGGGATGGAACCCAGGACTTCACGACGCTGAGTTATTCTGGGCGACGGACCAGGAGGCCTTTCTGGCAGCAGACCTTGAGGACGTGCTAATTGGTGGCGGTGCGGTCACATCCTACGATGAAGAATTCGGCTTCATGGGTTTCTTTATCTTGAAGCCCGAATATCGAGGGCGTGGACTCGGCAATAAGCTCTGGTACGCGCGCCGCGATCGGCTCCTCGGCCGCCTGCGCTCCGGCGCGACCATCGGTTTAGACGGCGTCTTCGCGATGCAAGATTTCTATGCGAAGGGTGGCTTCGTCTTCTCCCATCGCAACTTGCGCTTTCGCACGGATGTCGCGACGCCTCGAGGAACGTCTCTGCTCGACGGTGAGGACATCGTTCCACTGGCTGACATTCCATTCGAGCTCGTTCTTGACTACGATCGCACCTGCTTCCCCGCTCCGCGACCGACATTCCTAAGAGGCTGGATATCCCAACCCGATGCTCTCGCCCTCGGTTGCCAGCGCGATGGGAAGCTGAGTGGCTATGGTGTGGTGAGGCGCTGTAGAGAAGGATGCAAGATCGGTCCTTTGTTCGCTGATGACGCCCTTGCTGCCAACGCCCTCTACCTGCACCTGAGTGATTTCGCGGCAAACGGTCCACTGTATCTTGATGCCCCGGAGAACAACCCCGATGCAATCGAGTTCGTGCATCAGCATGGGATGACCGAAGTATTCGGCTGCGCGCGGATGTATCTAGGCCCGCCTCCAGTGCTCGCGGATGACCGCATCTATGGCGTCACAACATTCGAGTTAGGATGATGTCCGAGCGTGACCTCGTCGGCTATGGCCGTTGTCCGCCCCATCCCCGATGGCCGGGACAGGCCCGCGTCGCAGTCCAGTTCGTGCTCAACATCGAGGAGGGCGCGGAGTCCTGCATCCTCAACGGTGATGCCCAGTCGGAAGCCTATCTGCATGAGCTTCCTGGCCGGCCATCTCGCACGGGAGAGCGGGACCTTAGCGTCGAGGGAATGTATGAATACGGCTCGCGGGTGGGCGTGTGGCGTATCCTCGATATGTTCAGCATCCGTGGCCTGCCGCTGACCGCCTTTGCCGTCGGTCGAGCACTGGAGCTCAATCCGGAAATCGGCCGAGCGCTCCAGTCCGCCGGGCACGAGGTTGCTGGGCACGGCTACCGTTGGCTGGACTATCACGACGTCCCGGAGGACGAAGAGCGACACCATATTCGCCTCACCATCGAAGTCATCGAGCGCTTCTGCGGCAAACGCCCTGTAGGCTGGTACACTGGGCGGGTCAGCGAAAATACGCGCCGTCTCTTGCGGGAGGAGGGCGGATTTCTCTACACCTCAGACGCCTACAATGACGACTTGCCCTATTGGCTTTCCGGATCGCCTGCACTTCTGGTGCTCCCGTATTCGCTGGTCAACAACGACGCCCGCTATTTGCTTCCAAATAGCTTCTCCTGCGGAGAGGACTTCTTCCAAACGCTCAAGGATGCTTTCGATCTGTTGTGGGAAGAGGGGGCACGGTGTCCGAAGATGATGAACATTGGTCTGCATGGCCGGATCAGTGGCCATCCCGCCCGTGCCATGGCCCTGGCCCGCTTTCTCGATTATGTGCAGGCCCACGAAGCCGTATGGATATGTCGCCGAGAAGATATCGCTCGGCATTGGATCACAGAACACCCCTTCTGAGCACTCCGTCCAGATCAGATATTCTCGACGGCCGATTTTGATGCTTTGGCAGGTCACGGAGCACGTCGGCAGTTCGGCACAAACCCGAAGTCCCGACGATGACCGAGGCGCACATAGGGCATTACCGGAAAGTCGACTTAACCGACCGAACTGGCAACTGCGACAGCACAGGCCTTCGGTGCTAAACTCCAGAATGTGTGATCACACCAGTTGGAGGCTTTCATGTTCAAAAAAGTCGGCGCTGGACTAGCGCTCATCGTTCTTACCGTCGGGACGCTGCCTGGCTCTGTGGAAGCCGAACCGAGAGGTTGGCGGTGTCAGTACAGCATCTATGGTCCCTTCGACAGGCGGCGTGGCCCCGTGTTCTACAACTGCTACGGAACCAGTCTGACCGAGACAAGAGCACGTATGAAAGCGCGATGCCGGGCGCTTGATTCCTACGACTGTGAATCAGGACCGTGTTTTCCGCTCCAATCGGCTCCCGGCAGATCGTGCGAAAGATGACCGCCGCTTCCCGTCGCATGGTTGAACAACTCGCATGCCAAAATTAGCATCGAAGCAGACTTGCCGGCAGGTCTACGAGCCGGGGCATAAAATTAGGCTGCGGTTCAGCGCGTTCGAGGTCGATGGAAATGGTCTTTGATAGGATACTGAGTTGGCTTCCGCGCAGGTCCGCCGAGGCCGACTTCGACACCAGAATCAAGAACTACTTGGAGACGGATCGGAAGAACCTGCAGACTGACGAGAAGGAGCTGGCGCAAACCGAATGCCCCGAGCGCCGCGTGGAGCTCTTGCAGCTTATTGAGAGCCATAAGGCCTCGATCATCTGGAGTGAGAACTACCTCAAAGAGCGTCGTTCTTCCAAAAAGGCGAACAAATAATCAGCGGCTGCAGGGGAGCACTCGGCTCAATCAGCGAACCACGACCCACGTGTCGACGGACTGAACCTCGACGAACCAGCCGCTTCTCGAAGGTGGCTTCCCTGTAAAAGCCAAAATCTCGCACCGAAAAAGCCACGCTCGCTTCTTATGCCATCAATGTTGGATCATGAGGAGATAAGTACGTTGGCTGGCGAACCAAACGGCGTCCGGGAACACCTTACAAGGCAAGTCACGACAGAGCGCATCTTAACAGCCATGATATGGGGTCTCGGAGTACCGCTTGTGCTTGGCTGGCTGCTCTTGTTGTTCACCGTCGTCGAAATCTGGACAGCAGGCCACGCGCTAGGCTCGGTGAAGACCACTTGGATCACCCATTCCTAGCCTTCTCACCACTTCCGTTGATCACGAAAAATTTCGCTTGAAGTGAGCGGAATGCTTCTTCCTGCGCCTTCCGAATCACCTTCTACATTGACGCAAGATTCAATCGCAACGGGCTTTAGCCTGATTGCTCTTCGTTAGTACGCAAACGACGAGAAAGAATGGAAGTGACGTATGAAGACGCTGTTTATTCTGGTCGCCATCGCCGCCCTGATCGCAATCGTGAAGACTCCTCAAGAGCTGTTTGACCGTACTGGTGCCACGCATGCGCCAAGTGCAACTGTAGAAATGCCGGCTTGAACGGCACGTTGTGACACGCCGCTTGTGAGGCGTGCTTGTTGTCTATTGAGTTGGTTTGGCGCGCCCGCTGATCGATGAAGAACGAGCGTCATGCCACGTCAGAAGCGAGCGCACCGACCTCACAGAGTTCTCATACCCAATTGGATCTGACGGCCATTCACAACGACGTTGGTCAGTGAGGGTATTGCGTTGACAACGGTTTGTGCCGCCATGCATGCCCGTTCCGCAATTTCAACCATCTTCGATGCAACCGCGTCATCTTCCTCGGTTTCGATCAGCACGAAGGTCTCTATTCCGTTTGAGTAACCTTCCATTTGGCCTCCCATATCGGCAGTCATTCCTGGAATACGGGACTGGAACTTCATCTTGTGTTCGATCTTGATCGAAGACACCTGCAGGTTTTGGCTGTCCGCTTAACCTTTGACATGCGTCAGAAGGCAGAAAGCGATTCTGACCGCGTGCTAGGTGCTCTGACGCCGCCGCTCGATACCGACAACCCCCCAGAGATGCTGACCCGAATGGCGGTTGGCTATCTGAAGGTTCTGACGTCACCGGACGGCATCGCACTCTACCGCGCCATGGTCGCCGAAGCCCCCCACTTCCCGGAGTTGGCCGCGAACTTCTTCGAGAATGGACCCGGTCGTGCAACACAGCATCTCGCCGACTTTTTGCGCCTCCAGAAACAACGCGGCAAGCTCGCGGTCGGTGACGCCACGCGTGACGCTGCACAGTTTCTAGGAGCCGTTCGCGGCGACCTCCATCTGATCGCCGTCCTCAACGCCCGTCCACCAAGCAAACGACAGATGGATACAGCAGCCAAAGCGGCTGTGGAGACCTACTGTGCAGGCAGGGCATGAAGCGCGACGCATGAAGACAGTCCGCTGAAACTCGCAAGGCAGGAACCATCGAACGCATCTACGAAGCGGGCGCTCGATCTTACCTGGTATCGCTTTGCATGCCGTTGGGTCCTGGTCTTCGTATCCGGCCTGGGGGTTAGAACCTAGCCGCCTGTATTGCCCAGGCAGTTAGTCTCACTCGGCAACCCTCCATAGCCGCCTGGCTTGTTCGATCCCTAGGCAAGACGGCTAGCCATTTGCCTAAAAAACCAGCGCAGATGAAAAATTCAGCAGAATTCCCCCGTGCGTGTCTTGCTAACTCACAGTGCCTTCGCTAGTTTCCACCAGCTTGGTGCTTCGAGCCGCAAGGACGAGGCTTAAAAGGGAACCCGGTGCGCTGTACCCATCAGGGAGCAAGACCGGGGCTGTCCCCGCAACTGTAAGCGGTTGGCCCGTTCAAAATGCCACTGGCCTGAACCGGCTGGGAAGGCGAGCAAGTAGCCGATAACCGTGAGCCAGAAGACCTGCCAGGTGTTTTCCAATCCCATCGGAAGGGGCGGGTGATCCCCTCTAGGAGTGAACGCATGTCTATGGCGAACGATTCCCCCCGAAGTCCTCAAGAGCGCGGCGACCTCACCACGATCAGTATGCTTGATAGCCTGATGTTAGCCAGCGCGATCAGTGTCGGTATTTGGGCACTCATTGTTGTGACGATCCTTGGCGTTTGAACGCCTCAAAACAGGCGCTGTGAAGACGCTGTGATCGCCATGACAAACTCTCCCAAACTCCAGGCCACGTGATGTTGCTCGAAGCCTCGCGACTCTCGCTCGGCTATGCCGGTGCTCCGCTCGTTCGTTCTGTCTCGTTTCAAGTCGAACAGGGCGATGTGCTTGCCGTCGTCGGCCATAACGGTGCGGGAAAATCGACACTCGTGAAATCGCTTCTGGGTGTCATTCCTCCGGTGAGCGGAGCGTTCAACTGGCCGGGCGGAAAACCCAAGACAATAGCGTATCTGGGACAGCGCACTGAATTTGATGGCCGCTTCCCGATCCGAGTGCGAGATTTGGCAGCGATGGGTGCGTGGCACGGTCTAGGCCTACTCGGTCGGCTCGGTGCCCGCACGCACGAAAGGGTCGAGACGGCCCTGAGGCGCACGAATATCGAACACATCGCCGATCACCCGCTGCACGTCTTGTCAGCGGGGCAGCTGCAGCGCGCCTTGTTCGCGCGCACCATGGTGCAAGATGCGCCGCTGGTTTTGCTTGATGAGCCATTCACGGCAATCGACCAGACGACAGAAACACAACTCCTGGATCTCATCGATGCGTGGGCCGCCGAAGGCCGGGCGATCATCCTCGTCTTGCACGATCTGTCCGCCGTGCTCCAGCACTGCAACAAAGCCCTCCTTCTCGGCAATGGCAGAGCGCAATTCGGGCTGCCGCGCGAGGTGCTAACGCCGGCAAACCTCGTTAGCCAAGGATATCTCTCGCCGAGCCAGGCCGCCTGGATCGAGTCGATGTTTTCGCAGCCGCAGGAACGGGACATGAAAGCGGAGGGTGGAGCACGTGTTTGAGTGGCTGGACTATGCGTTCATGAAGCGAGCTCTGGTGGCGACCTCGATCCTCAGCTTCTCGGTCGCGCCGGTCGGAGCTTTTCTCGTTCTGCGGCGGCTGTCGCTGGCCGGCGAGGCACTGGCGCACGCCATCGTTCCGGGCATCGTGATTGCCTTTGTGATTGCCGGATTATCGGTGTTGTCCATGATCGTTGGCGGCTTGATTGCAGGCGTCAGCGTCGCGGTCCTCACGACCCTCTTGGCCCGGACGACGATCATCAGGGAGGATGCGAGCCTGGCGTCGCTTTACCTGGTTGCCCTTGCGCTCGGGATCTTCATCCTGTCGGCCGCAGGCTCAGCGGTGCCTCTGAAGAGTTTCTTGTTCGGCTCCATCCTCGGCATCGACGACGAAACCTTGATACTGATCGGCGCGACCGCGACGATCACCCTGGTGTCGTTCGCCATCATTCTTCGTCCGTTGATTGTTTCCACGATCGATCCGGTTTTCTTCGAGAGCCAGTCGCGCCGTCCCGGATTGGTGGGCCAATGGTTCATGTTCCTCGTGGTGTTGAACCTGATCGGCGCATTCAAGGCACTCGGCACATTGATGGCGGTGGGTTTGATGATCCTTCCGGCGACGGCGGCGCGTTACTGGACCTCCACCATCACATCCTACCTCGTACTCACATTCTTGTTTGCCCTGACGAGCTCCTGGGCCGGGCTGATCATCTCGTTCTACGCGCCCGACGTGCCCTCCGGCCCCGCTATCGTGCTCGTGGCCGGCGGTATCTTCGTTTTCAGCCTGCTGTTCGGACCGCAAGGCTTCAGGCTGACATCTCAACTCCGCGGCGCACCCAAAAGCTCTGCGGCAACCGCGCCGGAGGCCGCCGAATAGGCCGGTCACATCCAGGCGTTCATCTAAAAAAGGAAACACCATCTATGACTCGTTTGCTCTCACAGTTGATGGCATGCGCCGTGACGCTCGCTTTGCTTGCAGCACCGGCACAGGCCGAGAAGCTGAAAGCGGTCGCCAGCTTCTCTATCCTCGGTGACATGGTGCAACAGGTGACGGGTGATCTGGCTTCCGTCACGACGATCGTCGGTCCCGACGCCGATGCTCATGTTTACACACCAAACGTCAACGATGCGCGAGCAGTGACTGAAGCAGACGTCATTTTCGTAAATGGCCTTGGGTTCGAGACCTGGTCGAAGACGCTGATTGATACGTCGGGCACGAAAGCCAAGGTCTATATCGCAACCGAGGGCATGACGCCGCTGAAAGTGGACGGTGAGACCGACCCGCACGCATGGAACGCTTTGACCAACGGCGTGATCTACGTCCAGAACATTGCCAAGGCACTGGCGGAAGTTGATCCGAAGAATGCCAAGACCTACGAAACAAACGCCGCGGCGTATATCGCGGAACTGGAAGCGGTGCATAAGCACACGGTCGCTGAATTGGCCGCATTGCCCAAGGACCGCCGGACAGTCGTGACGGCGCATGACGCATTCGGCTATCTCGCGAATGCCTATGGGCTACGGTTCCTGGCTCCTGTGGGCATTGATACCGAGGCCGAGCCGTCCGCGCAGCAACTTGCCAAGCTGATCGATCAGCTCAAGGGCGAGGAGGTCGCCGGGTTGTTTGTGGAGAACATCACGAGCCCCGCACTCGTTCAGCAAATATCGAAGGAAACAGGACTGAAGGTCGGCGGTCGACTGTTCTCCGATGCCCTGTCGGTGAAAGGCGGTCCGGCCACAAGTTATCTCGCCATGTTCGAGCACAATCTGGGTGTCATCCTCGCGGCCCTGAAAGGCCAAAGCTGACCAAAGCCAAGAGTTGCTTGCAGCAACGATTGGGGGAGGCCCGCTTTTCATTTGAAAGCGGACCTCCTCGGGTGATGGGTGCAACACTCTCAGACTTTCGGAGCGTCTATGACGCAGCACAAGTTGGCGGCAGCGTAATCCGCTGAGCCGGTGGCCTATCCGCAAGCGGCTGGTCGTGAGGGGAGTCACTCACAGATACATGACTGAAGTCGGTCCTCAGCAGGCTCCGAATCTGACGAAGGTTGTTCCTAGCCGCACGAACTTCGGGATGCGTTGGCATTAGGTTTTGCAGAAGCTCACCGAAAGCCCGGGCATAGATTCGTTCAGCCTCTACCAACCGACACTGGGCAAAGACGGCGGCAGCCATGTTGTTCAAGATGCTGCCAATCAGCGGCGCATTGGGCCCTAAACTGGCCTCGACGACCTCAACAGCTTCCAAATAGAGCTGCTCAGCTTTCTCCGGCTCATTGCTGAGCTCGTGGGCCAGTGCGAGATTACTGAGGGCCATAGCATACTGAGGATGGGTGCGGCCGTAGGTCTGTTTTGTTTTTTGCACCAGAACCTTTGCCAGGCTCAAAGCCCCACGCAAATCTCCGGACTCATGTAAAGCCGCGACTCTTAGCGAGAGCGTGTAAAGCTCTCGGCTCTCGATACGGCCCTCGGCACTCACGACAGATGTCTGCAGCAGCAAAACAACGCCAGTGAAGATGCCCCAGAAGGATAATCGGACAAACAACACCACGACCCGGACCCCTCACACGCTTCCGACAACGACATTCCCGCCAACCACCAATGCGAGCGCCAGAACGGCTCAGTGCGGTCTCAACGTCACTGGTTTAGGCTCACCTGTTGAGGCACTGGGGGCCGGCCGGTCGCATTGGGAAGGCCCGAGACCCCGTTCAGTGCCGCAGGAATTGTCCCCCAAGCAAAGGAGCCGCTTAACTGGGGGAAAAGCGGCCCTTTGACGTCCGGCATATTCCGGTAGGGGGTTGGTAGCCGGTCGCATGAGGAAGCTGATCGCTTCTGGCGGCGGCCGCGTGGCGCCATTATGCTCTTATTGCGGCTCTGAGCATTTGGCTGTTTATATTTGCAGTGCTCTTCCGCTTGAAAGTAGGCATTCGCTAACCTGACGAAGGCCACATCCAGCTACAGGAGCTCGCCTTCTTGCAAGGCACTTCAACGTCCGCCGGTTTCACATTAGCTGACGTCGAAGTTGGGAACCTGCCGATATGCCCCTTCGTAAGACCTCGATTGCTCGACCATCCCACTGTCGACTGTCGGCGGCACGTGATCGACTTACTCACAATGAGCCCGGGGTTGTGGACGAATTTGGGCAATGGTCAAACTCCGCATTTTGGACATAGGGCGCTTGCGTCCTGTCTCAGATAGTGGAGGCCAAGGTCCTTCGAAGGTGTTGTTACAGATGCCATACTATTGAGTGACAAGTCGCTTCTTAAAGATTCATCCCTTGCGAAGCCTATCCTCATATTTTTCCGATAGTTTCACCATCAAGATCGCCACGGATTATTTGATTCAAGATTTGCGATCGGACAGAGCGGGCAGCAGCTAAAAGGGTTCGAGAGTTGGAACTGCGAAAGAAGAAAATGTCAGCAGTCGAATAAGGTGCGAAGACCGGCTCGCCTAGTGAAATAAATTCGTCACACTCTGACTCCGAGTTTGAGTGCCAACGTGCGAGTTGTGTTGACTCTCGAACTCAAAAATCGACTCGTATTGTCCATTGTCGGTCGAGTTACCATTCCGAGTTGGCAATGGTACCGAAGTATGCGTTTCACAACGGGAAAGTTTGTTAGCAGCGCAAGTACGCTTTGCGTGCGTTAAGGGAGGGATCCCATGAGATTTATTTCTGGTTCATTGCTGGTCGCTACGGTCACGCTGTCTGCGACTATGCTTGCGGTGGCACAGACGGGCTATTCCGGGCAATGCGGGTCCGGTCCATTTTCCGGGGCCTATGTTGGCGCACACACCGGATACATGAGGTTAGATTCAGATCAAACTGTGCGTCCAAATTTTCAGAACGCAGGGCAGCGGTCGAGCGGCAGTAGTGACGCTTGGATGGGCGGGCTCCACAGCGGCTATAACTGGCAGTGCGGTGCGTGGGTGCTCGGTGGCCTAACGGACTTTTCATGGACGGACGCGCAGTCATCTGTCCTCTCTCAAGGGCAAGTGCTCAAGCAAGAGTATGACTATGTCGGCAGGGTCAACGGTAAACTGGGAGTAGCCTTTGGCAACTTCATGATCTACGGCACTGGCGGCTTTGCATACGCTCGCGTCAAGAGAGAGTTTGATACTGGCCTCGGGGCAGGCTTCTCAGACCGCGACATTGACACCGGCTGGAATGCGGGCGGCGGCTTGGAATGGGGGCTGGGCCAGTGGCTAGTGCGCGCAGAGGCTTACTACGTGGACTTTGAGGACAGACAGAACTCCTATCTCTTGAGTCCGGGTGGACGCTCGAGAGTTAGCTGGGATGACGAGCTTGTTGTCGCGAAATTGGGGCTTAGTATTAAGCTTCACAAAGAAGCACCGGTGATTGCCGAGACATTCAAATAGGCGTGCAAGTCAAACCAACCCATCAAGCCCGACAGCAATCTAAACCGTTGCCGTTGGGCTTTTTCGTTTGGTAGATCGACATTCGGGCTGAGGTCGTCAAATGCCAAGGCTCGGGAACCAGTAGTTCTCGCCAAACGTGTCGGGCCGGTCCTTCGGGGCCGGCTTAATTTTTGGATGTTCGGCCTCATTCTATTGAAGACGTTGCCGGTGAGCTTAGCGGTTTTGATTAGCTCTAAGGTTGTGGAAGCTCGTTAGCGTGTCCTCACAACACTAGTGTTGACCGACCGAGTCACCATAGCTTTGAAGCAGGCCTGAAGACGCGACGGGAGAACTGGCGCGGGGGGGCTACTGGGGGTGCACGAGAGGCGGTGGTGATGCGGGGTCACCACCGTTTCTTTTTGGCAAGCTCAAACCGATGATCGGATAGCCCGACCCTACCTCGTCCGTCTTGAAGTGAGCCGGTTGTCAGCGATTTCGGATAAGATGTTCTGGCCTAGAAAAATGCGTCAACAAATCATCGCAGCTATCTCTGCCGCATTACTGCAGATCGCGGCGGGCGCGGCTCATTCGGCGGATTTACAAGGACACTGCTGGGCTGATCTTCAAGAACGCATCGCCGAGCTTGAAGCAACCACAGCACGCAAGGGTAACCGCAAAGTCTCCCTCACACTTTCGGGCCAGGTCAGCCAAGCCCTTCTCTTCTGGGATGATGGCCTTGAGAACAATGTCTATGTCGTCGGAAATAGAAACGACCAATCCAAATTTAACTTCACCGGCAATGCGCCTATCTCCACGGACCTGAGTACCGGCTTTGATTTCACATTGCGGCTACGCGATGCCCTTTCCGATGAGGTCGATCAGCTCGGCGATGATGCGGAGTTTGGCTTCGTTCTCTGGCATGCCAACTGGTACGTTGAAAGCCAACGGGCCGGTCGATTGACCGTAGGACAAGCGTCCCGTGTTACTGATACCGCACCCGAAAACGATCTGTCTGAAACGGCCATCGCAGGCTTCGCAGGTGTGCAGGACATTGGCGCCGCCTTTTTCCTTCGCCGTAACGATGGTGGGTTTTCCGAACTTGTCTGGGGTGATCTTATCAGTCACCTCAATGGCGATACTGCCAACATTGTTCGCTACGATACGCCAAGCCTTTGGGGGCTCGTGCTATCAGCAAACTATGGCGAAGACGACATTTGGGATGTCGGCGCCAAGTATGAAGGAGAGGGCCACGGTTTCCGACTTGCCGCCACGCTTGCGTATAGCCGATCGACAGACGAAAACGGGATCTTCGGGCTGTGCTGCGAACCAGACAACTCAGTGATTGTTGGTTCAATTGCCGTATTGCATGAACCCTCCGGCCTGAATGCGCTTATTGCAGCCGGGCAGCAATCCTTTGATGAGCGGGTCGAGGATGCGGACGGCTTTCTGCGGACGCCTGCCGACGCGAGGTACGTCTACTCAAAGCTCGGTTGGATTTCCAAGTGGAGCCACCTTGGCCCGACCGCGTTTTAAGCTGAGTATGGTCATTTCGAAGACTTCGCGACAGCCGGGTTTGATGGGGAAGAAGTTGCATCGCTTGCCGCAAATGGCATTTGCTCGATGCCGGGCAATTGCCGCGTAACAGGAAATCAGGCTGACATCTGGGGCTTGGGGATCGTTCAAACAATCGATGCCGCGGCGATGCAGATGTATGTGGGCTATCGTCACTATCAAGCTGACATTGACCTAGCCGACGCAACCGGCGCCAAAGTTGCGGCTGAGCCTCTCGATAGTTTTGATACAGTCATCGTTGGCTCAATCATCCTCTTCTAGGCATCCACCTAGAGACGTTGGGGCTCTACTGAACGTCCGCTAAGTGGTTTTTAGACGAACGCAATGTCCGCTTTGTCCACAAAGCGGACATCGACCACTGGTGCGTTGTTCGGGATCCAA
>JARFQY010000063.1 GCA_029287535.1 Filomicrobium sp. | reverse complement strand
CAAGCCAAAACCAAAATGACTGCCCAGGTCGTGGAGTCGCGTGACCATCGGGTTGGGCGTGTTGGCCCCCATGACGCCGGCGCCGAGAATTGGCTCCATCATGAACCAGGTCACCGCAACCGAGCCGAGCCCAAAAATCATAGCCGGAACGAACCCCGGAGTGGTGCCGAAAACCACGTAGACCAAAAACAGATAAATTGCCCCGTAGGCAATGCCGACGCCGTAGTGGACCAGCCAGCCCAACGTGAGTTCGTTCTTTACCGGCGGAGACTTTCCAATCTGCTGGTTGACGAACTGCCCTTGCGGCAACCCCGCGGCCCAGCGGCCGATGATGCCCCAGTTCGTTGTCGGCCAACCGAACGCGAGCTTCATAAGTTGCTGCACGATATCCAGCATGAGTGTGGCGACGACGCCGACAATCAGAAAATCAAACATCACGTGTGATCCATGCCTTTTGGTGGTGGAACGTCGAAGCCGGCGTTGACCATGCCGACAAGCGTGTAGAAGCCGCACAGCGTTACGATTTCAATAAACCCACGTACGCCAAACTCGGCAATGGCCTGATCCTGAAGATCTTGCGGGATGGATTTGAAGCGGAACGCCCAATTCATGATTTCGCGAACCAATTGATAGGGCTGCTCCAGCGTTTCGGCACCGTCTTTGATCGCCGCTATGACATCATCTGGCACGCCCGCTTTGCGCGCAGCATCAATGTGGTCACGCCAAACGAACTCAACCCCCGACTGACGCGCAACCTCAAGGACGATAAACTGGTAGAGATGGCCCGGTAGGGTTGACTCGTACTTATAGAAGTACCCCAGCCGCTCAATATACTTGGCCAGCTCCGGATAATTGAGCAACGGCACATAGGGCCCAAGGTGATCCACGCCCTTGGCGGCGCGACGGCGCACGATGTCGTCGTAGATCTCCTTGTCGGATCCGACGAGCCCTGGGATCGGATCTGGTAGACTGGCCACGGCTCCTCATCTCCCTTTTTTGGTAGTGGCAGCGTCCGGGCGCCCCAATGTGGACATCACACTCCGACTTGGACGGCCACTTCAGTAACGCCCCGGATCAAAACGTATCCGCCTCGGCCAGAGCCCAGAATTTTCTGAAGCCATTGTCACGACCTGACGTATCGAGCAATTCGCCGGGTTCCAGATACTCATAGAGCTCGCCGTAGGTCTTTTCGGTCTCATTGGCGATACGCCGATTGATGTGAAAAGGCGTGAGATCGTCGGGGGAAGCAACGCCCATTGCGCCGACGAGATCGAGAAAGCTACGGATGTTTTCGCCGTGAAAGTTCGCGACGTTGTATTTGCGCTGATTAACGACGACAGCGCGCATCCTGCGCCAGTCTTGCGTCGCAACGCCGGAGGGGCACGTGTTTGTATTGCAGCGCACCGCTTGAATGCAGCCGATCGCGAACAGCATCGTGCGGGCCGCGTTACACATGTCTGCACCAAGTGCGATCTTCTGCACCATGTCGAAACCGTTGACGACTTTGCCTGACGAGATCAGCTTGACCTTCTCCCGCTTATCGATGCCCACCAGGCAGTTATGGACGAAAATGAGTCCCTCGTTGGCAGTCATGCCCAGTCGGTCGGAAAACTCAAGCGGAGCCGCACCCGTTCCTCCCTCGGATCCATCGACGGTAATGAAATCCGGCGTGATGCCCGTCTCGAGCATTGCCTTGCAGACCCCCATAAACTCGGATCGACGCCCAACGCAGAGCTTGAAGCCTACGGGCTTGCCACCACAAAGCTCACGCAGCTGTACAACATACTCCAATAACCCGCGCGGGTTGGAGAAAGTCGAATGGGTCGGCGGAGAAACGCAGTCTTCGCCGATGGGAACGCCTCGAACCTCGGCAATTTCCTTATCGACTTTGGCACCGGGCAAAACTCCTCCATGTGAGGGCTTGGCCCCTTGCGAGAGCTTGATCTCGATCATCTTAACGGCGTCATGCTTCGCGCGCTCGGCAAACTGCGCGGGATCGAAATGCCCATCCTTGGTCCGGCAGCCGAAATAGCCGGTTCCAATTTGCCAGAATATGTCGCCTCCACCCGCCAGATGATACTTGCTCAGCCCGCCTTCCCCGGTGTTATGTGCGAAATTACCGAGCTTGGCGCCGCTGTTGAGCGCTTCGATTGCATTCGGGCTGAGCGCGCCGAAGCTCATCGCTGAGATATTGAGCCGCGACGCACTGTAGGGTTTTTTACACTCCGGACCGCCAACGACGGTTCGCGCCTCAGCTTCTGGAACGACCTTTGGGCTGAGCGAGTGAGCGGCGGTCTCGTACCCCACAGTATCGACGTCAAACTGTGTGCCAAACGGCTGGAAATCCGGCTGGCCTTCCGAGCGGCGATAGACCAGGACGCGTTGTTCGCGGTTGAACGGTCGGCCGCTGTGTTCTGTCTCTACGAAATATTGCCGGATCTCCGGGCTGATGAACTCCAATCCATACCGCAGATGCCCGATGACCGGATAATTGCGCAGCACGTTACTGCGAGAAATGAAGAGGTCGTAAAAGCCGACTAGGATGTACGGTATGATGAGCAAGGCCATCCAGGCGTATGATGCCCAGTACTGCGGAATGAAGATTAAAGAGGCGATGCCCAAAGCGGACAAGATGAGGTAGTATTGGCGCGTCACCATGGGAGTCCATTGCCCTTCTCAAATCGCGAAACGAGAAACCCAAAGACGGATAGCACAATTATCTCGACGTTTGTTTCGAACTGATCAAACATAATTCCGCTCTCCATGCTGGGAGCAAACAGGCACGATACATTTCGAAGCTGGACGGCACATACCGTCATCCAAATACTGCCTCGACGTTCGAAGACAACGAACTTGAACGTTCGTTTTGGTCGTTCTTCGATCCACCGGTTACCTCTTTGATGCGGCAAGACAAGTGTGAATTTACAGTGACCCACCAAGCTGATCCAACCAATACATTAGATTATGCTGCCTGCAGATTTTCTGGTTCTGGCACCTTGGCATTTTCACACTCCGACAAGCTATTAGTCGCGTTTCCCGATTCCACCTTGGGTCAAGTTGTGCCGGCAGCGAATGACAAACGCATAGAGCGCCTCACCGCGCCAACCTAGTGAGAGGATCGCGACGCGATGCAAGGAACGGAATTCTTACTGCGATCACTGGTGGCTGACGGCGTTGATCATCTTTTCATGATGACCGGCGGCTTGGTCGATCCCTTCTTGCCGGCATTTGAAAGCGTGCCTGAACTTACGCCCGTCGTCGCCGCTCATGAGGGTGGCGCCGCGGCGATGGCGGATGGCTACGCACGTGCAGGCGGTGGCGTAGGTGCATGCTTGTGTATTGGCGGACCCGGCCTGACCAATACCGTCACGAGTATCTCAGCCGCTTACACCGACGAGTCGCCGGTACTCTTGCTAACCGGTGAAGTCGAAAACTATATGCAGGGGCTTGGACTGTTTCAGGACGCGACCGCAGGCACGTACCGCGACACAGAGATCACCCGGCCCATCACCATTCAGTCCTATAGCATTCCCGACGTCCGGCTCCTCCACCATAAGTACCGTTTTGCGGTCAAGAGTATGCTCGATGGGGCACGGCGCCCCGCCCACTTGTCGATTCCACGTGACGTACAGACAGGAGACCTCGACGTCCTGCCAGCGCCGGTCGCGCCAGCTCTCCTGAATTCGATGACACTTGACCAGGACGTCGCAAAACAACTCTGGACCATGGCCGACGGTGCAACGCGCATCGCCATCATTGTCGGCGGCGGCGTTATCGCCGACGACGCCACCAACGATCTCATCTCTGTCGCCGAGAAGTTTGCTCTGCCGATCGCGACAACAGAGCACGCCAAGGGCCTGATGCCGGAGGACCATCCCCTTGCACTCGGCGTATTTGGATACGCCGGCACACCTCATGCCACTGCGGCCATTTTGGAATCGGATCTAGATCTTCTTATTGTGCTCGGCAGTACTTTGAATGTGCGCGATTCAATGTATTGGTCGGAGAAGCTTGTTCCTAAACACGGACTGTACTCCGTCAACATCTCCGCCGCCCATATCGGCTGCCACACACTTCCCGGACAAGAACATTTCGTTCGCGGGCATGGCGGCGCCTTCCTGCGTTGGCTCCGGGAGGCATCAGATAGCGACGCAGCAACACTTATGAAGTCCAAAGCTGAGCGCTTGAGTTGGGTCGATGGCATTCGTAAGGGCCCACGGTTCTATGACATTGAGAACATGACAAGCGACCAGAAGCGTATCCACCCGGCCCGAATGGTCGCGGAGTGTCGCAAGGCGATGCCGCGTCACGCCGTTGCCGTTGTCGACAGCGGCGCTCACCGGGCCTTTGCGGCTCACTATTGGGAAAGCTACGGTCCTCGCGAATTCATCACCGCATCGAATCTCGGTCCCATGGGCTGGGGCATCGGAGCCGGCATTGGCGCCAAGGCCGCACGGCCGGATCAGCCCGTCGTCGTATTCTCTGGAGACGGTTGCTTCAGAATGCATGGCATGGAAGTCCAGACCTCCGCTCGCTTCGGGTTGCCCGTCATCTACTGCGTGAGCAACAACTGCGCTCTTGGAAACGTCTATTTGCGTGCCGTAGGAAAGGGAGCGATTCCTGAAAGGTTGAACGAAGCACCGGACCAGGATTTCGCCGCGTTTGCGCGTGCCTTGGGCGCGGAGGGCATCACTGTCGAGGCCCCAGATGAACTCGCGCCCGCCTTCGCGAAAGCCTTGGAACTCAACAAGACGGTTGTGATTGACGTGAAGACCGATCGCACCACCAAGACCCCGGTCAGCCCATATCAACAGGGCGCCGAGGCTTGGTCTTATCGCGAGTAGTTCTGAGACCCTTTGGCAGACCCGCCCCGCCGGCGTCGGCCTGTCGCGAGCCGGCTCTCAAAGCCGATAACGAGCCGCTAAACAACGCCGTAAGCGAGCATCGCGTCTGCGACCTTTACAAATCCGGCGATGTTACTGCCGCGCACATAGTCGATGCGGTCGGAACCCGCGATGCCCCCGCGTTCCACACACCGGTCGTGGATGCCCCGCATTAACTCCTGGAGCTTCTGCTGCAGCTGTTCCTCGTCCCATGACAATCGCGCCGCGTTCTGACTCATCTCAAGCCCCGAGAGCGCAACCCCGCCGGCATTCGCCGCCTTCCCTGGCCCGTAGAGCAGACCGGCTTCCTTGAACGACTTGATACCCTTGAGCGTCGTCGGCATGTTGGCACCTTCGGAAATACACTCACAGCCGTTACCGATGAGCGTTTGAGCATCTTCACCATTGAGTTCGTTTTGAGTGGCGCAGGGAAATGCAATCTGACAGGGCACCGCCCAGGGACGCTTGCCTTCATGAAACTCGGATCCTCTGAAGACTTTGGCATACTCCGAGATCCGCCCCCTTCGGTGCGTTTTATGCTCTTTCACCCATTGCAGCTTTTCCCTGTCAATTCCGTAGCGGTCAATGATGAACCCCTCTGAATCAGACAGCGTCACCGCCTTCCCGCCCAGTTGAATGAGCTTCTCGACGGCATGGGTCGCCACGTTGCCGGAACCGGAAACGACGCAAATCTTGCCATCCAGCGACCGTCCCACGCGCTCCAACATGTTGTGAGCGAAGTACACACAGCCATAGCCCGTCGCCTCTGTCCGGACCCGGCTGCCGCCAAATTCCAAACCCTTTCCTGTGAGGACACCTGAGAACTTGTTGGTGATGCGCTTGTATTGGCCGAACATGTAACCAATCTCGCGCGCACCGACACCGATGTCGCCCGCCGGAATGTCGGTATCTTCACCGACGTGACGATACAGCTCCGTCATGAACGACTGACAGAACCGCATGATTTCATGCTCGGATTTTCCCTTGGGATTGAAGTTCGCACCGCCCTTGGCGCCGCCCAGAGGAAGCCCGGTGAGGCTGTTCTTGAAGGTCTGCTCAAAGGCGAGAAACTTGAGGACGCTTTGGTTGACCGATGAATGGAAACGAATGCCGCCCTTGTAGGGACCAATGGCGTTGTTGTTCTGGACACGCCATCCCCGCTGCACCCGAATGTTGTTCTTATCGTCTTCCCAACAAACGCGGAAACTCACGACTCGATCCGGTTCCGCGAGACGTCGCAGAATTTGGTATTCGTGATAGACTTCCTTGTCGGCGATATAATCGAAGATGTCCTCGGCGACTTCGCCAACAGCTTGCACAAACTCGGGCTGTCCGGGATTGCGTTTCTTGACACCTTCCATGAATTCCGCATATCCGACGTGATCTGAAACAGCCATAACTCGCCCTTTCGAAAGACTTTTGTGCTTGGCTCCTGAAGCCCGGTTCCTCCTAAGTCACCGGCAAGAACGAAACCGGACTTCCAACAGCCAACACGCTGCCCGACACCGTCACCTAGTGAGAGACTAGAACGGGCACATTCATGGAAGCCAGCACCTTCGTCGTCATGCTGCCAAACAACATAGCCCCTAGTTTCCCGCGGCCAAAGGCGCCCATTACCAGCACATCCGGGTCGGCTTCTCCGCAATACTCGAGAACCGCGTCGGCCGGGCTTTGTCCACCGGGCTCCAACCTGACTTCCTTTGCCGCGACGCCGTGCCGTCCGAGATGCGTGATGATTTCAGCCGCCGGCAGGGGCGCATAGGGGTCCTCGTGACTCTTCTTGCCCTCTACGACAAGAATATCGAGCTTTTGCTTCGTCTCCAGGATCTGCATTGAATCCGAGAGCGCCCGCGCTGCCGACCGGCTACCATCCCACGCAACGGCTGCAGTTTCCTTGAACGCCCGTGGCTTATAGCCTTCAGGAACGATTATCAGCGGCTTTCCAATGCTGTGGATCAGCTCCTCGGGCTGCAACGCGCCTTGTTCCCGCCTGATCGCACGAGCGAACTGTCCCGTCAGAAGGATATCGAAGTACCTTCCCTTCCGTGCCAGCATGATACCGGGGTTGCCGATTTCGACCGCCCAGTGAACCGGACCATTGAACTCGAGCGCGGACACACGGCCGCGGAATTCTTTTTCAATTTCGTCGACCTTGTGCCTTGCGGATTCCTCGATGTTCTCCAAGACGTCCTGCGAAATCCATCGCTTGAAGTCGGCTGAGATTTTCGCGGGCGAGTGGACATGAACGCCGGTGATCTCGGCCCCATACTTCTTTGCCATTTGCACAGCGAACTCGAGTGCCGAGTGCGCGGCCGGGCTGCCATCGTAGGCCAACGCCAGATCCTTGATCGCCATAACTGTCTCCACGTATCAACGGTTCACGCTCAGTGAGACGCCACACCATGCATGGCATCCAATTCTCAGGTTGCTTCAGACGGCAATGGCTTCGCGTACGCGCTCGCACCAGGTACCCTGCTGCATTCATGGACGACCCTAGCGCGCCAAATTGCACAGATTGCCGTCAAGCTCAGGCACGATCGCCTTCATTGTACCGCACCCGGTCATCACGCATATCGACATTGATCCCGCAACGCCACGCACACATGTAGCAGGCCGTCTTGCATACCTCGCCTGCAACCCTTGGCGACGGATCAAGCTTGCTTGGTGCGTTCATTGCTGCGGCCAACCCCTCGTCGAAATAGTTGATTCATGGCTTTTGGTTGCTCAGCACATTGGCAAGCGCAACGGACGCCAGCCGTGTTTCGGGCGGATCGGCGCGGCTGGTCAGGATGATTGGAACGCGTCCGCCAACGACAACGCCCGCAGCGCAGGCCGACCGGAAGTAGACCAGCGACTTGAAGAGCACGTTGCCTGAGACAATGTCCGGCACGACGATCGCATCGGCGGCTCCGGCGACTTCATCCTCATAAAGCTGTTTCGCAAGCGCCGCTTCCCGGGACAAAATGAGATCAAGAGATAGCGGTCCGCTAAAGACGGCATTCGAGATGTTCTCGGTCGCCCAGAGGGCAAGTTCTCGGGATTCCTGTGCCGACGGCACCGTAGGAATAGGTTCCTCCGTCGCCGAAAGCAGCGCCACCTTGGGGCGGTCGATGCCGACCGCGCGGGCGACATCGACGACGGCCCGAATAGCAGCCTTCCTTGTCTCCATATCCGGCGCGACATTGACGGCGGCGTCCGTGACGAGCAGCGGCCTGTCGCTATGCGGCGGAGTAATGTGGAAGATATGGATGAGTCGGCCGCCATCACGGATCCCGTGATTACGGTTGACCGCGGCGCGCATTAGAATGTCGGTATGGATCTGCCCCTTCATCAGCGCGTCCGCGCGCCCTTCTCGAACCAACGCGACGGATGCCTCCGCTGCCGCTTCTTCGTCCTCCACGTCGACAATCTTGAAGCCCGAGATGTCCCAGCCGATGTTTTGCGCCTCGGTATGGATGGCCTCTTTCGGGCCCACGAAGATCGGCTCCATAATGCCGGCGTTCACCGCCGCCCGGCATGACAGCATGGGCAGCGCGGCATTGGCGCTGACGATTGCCGTACGTGAAGGTCCAAGGCGCCGCGCGCGCTCAATCAGCCCCGTCGGACAACAAGGCGCATCGTTCAGGAAATGGTGCCGGGCTAATCGCATTTGATCGGGCAACGTCGCGGACTCGTTCATTGCGTTAGTTTCCATTCTCAGCGGCGAAGCAGGCCGCGATTGGCTCGGGCGAGCTGTCCCATGCCCTGAAAGAGCTGGGCCGGGTCGCCCGCGGGCCCCGCATTGAGGGAACCCGAGAGCCAGAGCGTATTCGTCAGTCAACCTGTTGCGGACGCATGTCCTTGGGGTCGATACCCGCAACGGAAACCGGTTTCTTCATCGCATCACGCCGGAAGGGTTCGCCGAGTTCCTGGTTCAGAACGACCTCAACAAACGTCGTAACACCACCATTCATCTGCTCTTCGATCGCCGTCTGCAAGACCGCCGTCAGCTCTTCGGGAGTTTCAGCTTTGACGCCCTTCAAGCCACAACCTTCGGCAACCTTGGCGTAGTCAACGCCGACATTGAGTTCCGTCCCGACAAAGTTGTCTTCGAACCAAAGCGTCGTGTTGCGCTTCTCCGCCCCCCATTGATAGTTGCGGAAGATCACCATGGTTATGGGCGGCCAGTCGTTGCGCCCGCATGCGGTCATCTCGTTCATCGAAATGCCAAAGGCACCGTCGCCCGCGAAACCGACACAGGGGACATCCGGGCATCCGATCTTGGCTCCGAGAATCGCCGGCAATCCATATCCGCACGGCCCGAACATTCCCGGCGCCAGGTACTTGCGCCCGTGATCGAATGACGGATAGGCATTTCCGATCGCGCAGTTGTTGCCAATGTCCGTGGACACAATGGCATCTGCCGGCATCGCCGCCATGATCGCCCGCCAGGCCTGCCGCGGGCTCATACGGTCGGGTTCACGTTCGCGAGCCCGTTGGTTCCAAGTGATGCCCGGATCGGTATCGTCCTCGTGATCCATCGACGACAGTTCCTGCAACCATCTCGACTTGGTCTGGGAGATGAGATTGCGTCGGGCTTGCCGGCCGTCATCACCAGCCGTTCTAGAGAGCTGTTCGAGGATCTGTTCCGCGACCAGTTTTGCATCACCCTGGATCCCGACCGCAACCTTTTTGGTAAGCCCGATGCGGTCGGCGTTGATGTCGACTTGAATGATCTTCGCGTCCTTGGGCCAGTAGTCCAACTGATAGCCAGGCAACGTCGAAAACGGATTGAGCCGCGTTCCCAAGGCCAGCACGACGTCCGCCTTCGAGATCAGTTCCATTGCGGCCTTCGAGCCATTGTAACCGAGCGGCCCGACCGACAGCGGATGCGAACCTGGGAACGCATCGTTATGCTGATAGTTGCAGCATACAGGGGCTTCCAACCGTTCAGCCAGCGATTGCGAAGCATCAATCGCTCCGGCAAGAACGACCCCGGCGCCATTCAAGATGACCGGAAACTTCGCTTCCGAGAGCAGTTCTGCAGCCGATTGTATGGCGTTCTGACCGCCTCTCGGCCGTTCGATCCGCACGATCTGGGGCAGCTCGATGTCGACGACTTGGGTCCAGTAGTCCCGCGGCACGTTGATTTGTGCCGGTGCACTGCCTCGGCGAGCCTTCTCGATGACACGGTTCAGGACTTCCGCGATGCGTGTCGGGTCGCGAACCTCTTCCTGATAACACACGGTGTCTTCGAACATCGCCATTTGAGCGACTTCCTGGAATCCGCCCTGACCAATTGTTTTGTTGGCGGCCTGCGGTGTTACCAGAAGTAGCGGCGTGTGGTTCCAGTAAGCCGTCATGATGGGCGTGACAATGTTTGTGATGCCGGGCCCGTTTTGCGCGACCGCCATTGACATCTTGCCGGTGGCACGTGTGTAGCCATCCGCACTCATGCCGGCGTTGACCTCATGCGCGCAGTCCCAGAACTTGATCCCCGCGGCCGGGAACAGGTCTGAGATCGGCATCATGGCCGAACCAATAATCCCGAATGCGTGCTCAATGCCATGCATTTGCAGCACCTTGATAAAGGCTTCCTCGGTCGTCATCTTCACGGTTTCATGCCTCTAAGAGTTGTCACGATACTTGCTCGATGGTCGGCCAATGCACGGCGCTAGGCCGCGCTTGAAGTGAGCCGCTCCTTCAACAGACTTGGAATGCCGCTCGGCGTGTCGGCAACGGCGACACCGGCCTTTTCGAGGGCTCCGCGTTTCGTCGGGTAGTCGCCCTTGCCGCCTGCCACGATGGCGCCGGCGTGTCCCATCTTTTTACCGGGAGGGGATTGCCTTCCAGCGATGAAAGCCACAACGGGCTTCTTCATCGTCTTGGCGTAGGCGGCCGCATCCTCTTCCGCGCTGCCACCGATCTCGCCGCACAGAGCAATCGCGTCAGTCCCAGGATCCGCATCGAGAATCCGGACGGCATCCGCCGAAGTCGTGCCGATCATCGGGTCGCCACCTACGCCATAGAACGCGGATTGGCCCATACCCTGTTGCGTGAGATTGAGGCACACCAAGGTGCCCAGACTGCCCGAACGCGACACCACACCGATCCGTCCCGGTTGAAACACCCGGTGATTGAAACCGGGCATGATACCGACGAAGCACTCGCCTGGCGTCACCAGACCGGCCGTGTTGGGACCCACGATTTGCGTGCCGTTGGCGGCAGCCGCGACATGCATCTCCATGACATCGTGAGCTGGAATATGTTCGGTCAGGCATACGAGCATCTTGGCCCCGGCCTCACATGCGTCGATGGCTGCGGCCTTCGCCATCATCGGCGGAATGAACATGATTGAGATGTCGAATGGTTCCGACTTCGCGGCTTCACGCGCACTCGCGAATACCGGGACGCCGAGGTGCTCGCTTCCCGCTCGTTTAGGATTGACTCCGCCGACAATGCGCGAGCCATACTCCTGCATGGCACTTGTCCAGAACGTTCCCTGTTTGCCAGTGATGCCCTGAACGAGAATTTTATGGTGCTTTCTGGGGATCATGTGCTCACCCTTTCATTCGCGGCGTTGACCGCGGCTTTCACCGCATCGTCCATCAGGTCGAAGGGTTCAATTCCCAGCCGCTCCTTCACGAGGGCAATTGCCTCATCTTCTCCCGTTCCATGAATCGTAAAAAAGATCGGAATGTCTGGATCCAGTTCCTGCCAGGCACTCACGACGCCCTCGGCCATCACATCGGTTCGCGCAAAGGCTCCACAGAAGTTCACCAGCAAGCTCTTGATGTTTGGGTTTTCCAGCAGGATCGACAAAGCCGTCTTCGCCTTGGTGTAGGCTTCGCCGCCCACCTCCAGGAAATTGGCCGGCTGTCCACCGTAGTGTGCGATTACATCCATGGTCGTCATGGTCAGACCTGCACCATTCGCGATGACACCGACCGACCCGCCAAGCTCGATGTACTTCAACCCTTCGGCCGCGGCCTTTGCCTCAAGCTCCGTTCTTTTCTCCGGAGCCGCCATGGGGACGATTGCTTCCTGTCGCGGCGCCGCCCCGTCATCCATGGTGAGTTTGCAGTCGAGAGCGACCACATGATTGTCGGCGGTAATGACAAGCGGATTAATTTCGAGGAGTTCCGCGTCGAGCGCTCGGTACGCCTTGTAGAGATTGACTAGCGTTGTCACGAGCTGGTCCTCGACGGCGTCCAGCTCAAGTCCGGCCACAGCCTCCCGCGCGTTCTTCTCTGTCAGGCCGTCAATGATCGAGAATGGAACCCGTCGCATCGCATCAGGGTCCTCTTCCGCTGCCTCCTCGACGTCCATCCCGCCCAATTGCGAGAACAACAGCATCGGTCCCTTGGTCGCGCTGTCGTTGACGATGGCCGCATAAAGCTCCCGATCGATTTTGGTTTGGGCTTCGATCAGCACTTTCCCAACGGGCCAGCCACCGATCTCCATGCCAATGATGTTCTCGGCATGCGAGCTGGCTTCCTCCGCAGAGGCTGCAAGCTTGATCCCGCCTGCCTTGCCACGTTTTCCCGTCGGCACCTGCGCCTTGACCACGCATGGTCCGATCGACTCCGCTGCACGGCCAGCCTCAACCGGGTCATGGGCCAACTCGCTCCGTGGGACCGCGATCCCATGTCTGGCCAACAAAGGCTTGGCGGCATGTTCTTCAAAATTCATCGCGATATCCTTTTCCGGCCTGAGCCTATTTCCCGTACTTCGACCAATACGGGCCAAACAGCTCTTCTTCAGTTGGCTTGTCTTCCGCGATGGTCGTGACGAGGTGTGTGATGTTGATGAAGTGCCGGTAGTTCAGGTTCTCGGTGATCGTATTCCCGGCCCAGGTCCCACCGCCCATTGAGAGCGTAAACGGCAGACAGTTCTCGAAGCTCCCGCCGTTGCCGAAGGTATGCGGCTGGTTGACCAAGATCCGGACGACATCTGTCTCCGTCGCAAGTTCCCTGGCGTGCTCCATATCCTTGGTATGGATCCCCGCCGAGTGACCTTTGCCCGTGACATCCAGCACATCACGAACGATCCTCTTTGCGTCGGCAAAGTCCTGCGCGCGGTAGACCGTCAAGATCAGCGACAGTTTCTCATCCGCAAAGCTGTGCTTACCTCCGACGGCGTCCTCTTCGACCATGAAGAATTTCGAACGCTTGGCGTCGTCAGGCAGCCCCATAACCTCCGCCGTGACGGCAGCATCCTTGGCGATCACTCGGCGATTGAGCTTACCGTTGACCCACAGTGTCTCACGTACGCGCTCGCGTTCTTGGGGGTTGCAGCGCCATCCCCCGGCACGTATCAACGCGGCGATCGCATCCTCGTAGATCTCATCCAGGATCACGACCGAGTTTTCCGAAGAGCACGACGTCGAGTTATCGAAGATTTTGGAGGCGCAGATTTTCTCTGCAGCCGCATCCAAATCGGCTGAAGCATCGATGATGACCGGAACATTCCCGGCCCCGACTCCAATCGCCACCGTGCCTGACTGCATCGCGCGCTTGACGTTGTTTTGCGAGCCGGTAACGACGGCGAGATCCACTTGTTCCATGAGGGCCTGGGTTAGCTCCTTCGAAACCGGTGCGGGAAGCACCTGAACGAGATCCTCTGGATGGCCGCTCTTCTTCAATTCCGCGCGCATCAGGCCCACCGTCTTCGAGGTCGTTTCATAACCCGCAGGCGATGGTGCGATGATGACGGCATTGCCCCCCTTCAACGCCATCATGGCTTTGTTGACAGGGGTCGCTGCCGGGTTGGTTGAAGGACACACCGCACCAACGACACCGACCGGCTTGCCATACTTCACGAGGCCGCGTTCCGGCTCGTCGCTGATGATGCCGACCGTCTTGGCGCGCAGCAGGTCGCGCAGTGTGCCAAACGTCTTTCGAGTGTTCTTGGTGATCTTCGATGTCACGTCGCCGAGACCGGTGTCTTCCACGGCAAGGCGCGCCAGCATTTCGGCGTTTTCCGGCTTGTAGATGGCCCAGGCCAAAGCACGAACGGCATCATCCACACGCTCTTGGTCCGTGTTCTCGTAGGCCTCCGTCGCGGCTCGTGCCCGAGCCACAACGTGTGCGACCTGAACCTTCGGATCCGTGTCCGCGTTCACCGCAACACCCGCGCCGTTCGCCGTCGCGGCCGTCTCAGTCTTTGCACCTAACGAGGTCATCACCCACTCCTAGAAGTTTGGCTCCAGATCCCAAGAAACCAGTGCCCGTTCGGAACGTAGATGTGGCCGCACTTTTCCTGTACGCGCTAAAGAAGCACGTCGCGGCCACACCAGATTTCCTAAACCGCCGTTCTTAGAGACCAGCGAGAAGCTGCTTGAGGAACGCTTCGCGCTTCGCCCACATTGCTTTCACTTGATCCCGCGTCATCACACGCACGGGCGAGCCGCCAGCCTTCATCTGTTTGGCAACGCGCTTATTCTTGAACATCTCGGGCACCTTCGCGGCGAGCATATCGATTACCTCTGGCGGCGTGCCCTTGCGAACCATGACGCCCCGGAAATTGACCGAAGAATCATCTACGTCGAACCCGAGCTCCTTGAGCGTCGGCACGTCTGGCAGAAACTCTTCGTTGCGCTGGACATCAGCGATGCCGAGAATCTTCAGGCTGTCCCGGCTGCGATAGGCATCGGAAAGATTGTTGACGCCAGCCATCACCTGGCCGCCGAGAACGGACTTCAAGGCCGGTGCGCCGCCCTTGTGCGGAACATATTTGAGCTTCCCGTCGAGCGCTTTCTCAATCTGCAAATACGCAATGTGGTGGCCAACGAAAAGTCCGGCACCGGAAACCGTTAGCTTTCCAGGATTGGCTTTTGCGAAGTCCTGCACATCCTTCATCGTATTGAAGGGGCTGTCCCGATTGACCACAAACACGGCAGGATCCGCGCCCCAGTTGGCGATTGGTTCGAGGTTTTCGACGTTGTATTTCGTTTTGAATTTGATTGATTGTGCGATGAAATGCGGAACGTTGTAGGCCGCAAGTTCGTATCCATCTTTCCGCGCACCGGACGCGAACTTGTTCCAGCCGACCTTACCGCCTGCGCCCGGTCTGTTGATGATAACGATTGGCTGCCCAAGATACTCTTCGTTCGCCGCCACCATGGTAACGATGCGGGCTTGGAAGTCCGTCGCTCCGCCAGGACTATACGCCACCATCAAGCTGACCGGCCTGTCGGGATAGTCCGCTGCCGATGCCGGCAGCGTCATGGCCGCGGCCAGCACCGCCAGCATACCGAATCTCTTCACGTATTTGCTCATAGCGTTTCCTCCGTTCGTTTTTACTTTTCAGCCAGACATCATTGCCCGGCAGATGCGCTACAGGAATAGACCGCGCGGTGTTTGCACTTGCAGCGCAAGTGCGAAGACGAGGTAGATCACCAGCATGAACCCCGCGGTTATGGTGATCCTGGTCAACCAGGTCCGCACTGACTGATGCGAGTTGGGGTCATACAGAGAGTAGAGCGTGAAAAACCCGACTGCCGAACCGGTGTAGAACCCAAGCTGAGGCGCCAGCACCAAAACGTAAACCAGCATCACTGCAATTCCTGGTGCGATACGCAGCAGGAGGTCGACGGGAATGCCTGCGCCAGTGCGGTTCGCCCCGCGAACTGCCCGAAATAGTGCGGCCGCCGACAGCCCAATCATCGCAATGGAAATCAGCTGCGGAAACAGATAGGGCTGCGGGTCCTCGACCGTGAAGCTCTCATAAGCGATCCACAATCCGAGCCCGAGTGTAATAAGGACCGGTATGGATTGCTGGACACGCCCGGCAACTTGATCCTGCTGGCTCATGATGCAACTCCCGGACGTGGCTCAAGTCTGCGGATTCGAATTTCGGAAACGACCGAATAGACAATCGAAGCCACGACGAGAGTGATGAGAAACAGGTTCAGCGTCCCGGTGAAGAAGTAAGAGAACAAGCCGTCGCCAGCCTCGGCGATAATACTGCCCTGCACATAGTTGGATTCCGCGATCGGCCCGAGAATGATGCCGAGCACCAGGGGTGCTGGGCTAAAACCGTACTTGGACAGGAAGTACATTCCCAAACCCAGAACCAGCATCACAACGACGTCGGAGTACGAACTCTGAACCGAATAAGCTCCGAAAACGCTCAACACGAGAATGCCGCTGGCCAGGATGGGCGGAGGGATGCGCACGACGTGGGCAGCCAGCCCGGCGATGTACAAGCCGAATACGAGCATGAGAACCTGCCCGATGAGCAGCGAGTTGATGAAGGCCCACGCCACATCGGCATGCTCGACAAACAAATTCGGCCCAGGAAAGATGCCGTGGATCAAAAGTCCGCCGAGCAGCACGGCTGCGGTCGGGCTTCCGGGTACCGAAAGGGTCAGCAAAGGTACCAGCGATGGTCCAACCATCGCATTGTTGGCCGTTTCGGCAGCAACCACACCCTCGCTCTCGCCGGTTCCGAACTTATCGCGGTTCGGCGAAAACCGTCGCGCCTGGTCGTAGGACACAAGACCGGCGATCTGACCACCCGCACCGGGAATGAGACCGACGATGATGCCGACGACGCTGCCGATGACGGCTGCGCGCATCTTCGAGAAGGTTTCGCTGATTGCCTTCACGATGCTGTGCGGCTGCACCTTGACGATTTCGTACTGGCGATTGGTGCGTCCACCTTCGAGCATCTCGATAATCTGAGGTATCGCGAACAAACCGATGAGAGCAGCAATGATATGCACCCCGCCCTCCAGGTGCTCTGAGAAGATGAATCGCTCCACGCCCTGAATGGAGTCGTATCCGATCATCGCTATCCAAAGACCGACCGCGCCTGCCAGCAACCCCTTGATCACCGACTTCGAGTCTAGCGAGCCGATAATGGTCACACCGAGTATCGCAATCCAGAACAGGTGCGAGGGACCAAACCCGAGCGCCCATTTGGCAAGCACGGGTGTTAGGAAAATCAGAACGAGGATGCCCAGCACGCCCCCGATGAAAGATGAAATGAAGCAGATCTGAAGCGCACGTGCGCCCTCGCCTTTCTTGGCCATGGCATTGCCATCAAGCGCCGTGGCGATGTTCGCCGGTGCTCCAGGTATCTTCAGAAGGATCGCGCTGATCGCCCCACCGGCGACCGTCGCCGTATAGGCGGCGCCCAATAGCATCAGGCCATGGATCGGCGTCATGTGAAACGTAAAGGGAATGAGGAGGGCCACGGCCATCGTCGGCGACAAGCCGGGCGTTGCGCCCAACAGCAGACCTCCGATTGTGCCACCGCACAAAATGGCCATGGATGTCAGTGTGAAAACAGGCCCGAAATGCTGCAAAAATTCCACGATACCAACACCCTACAAGTGCCTCTGAACGGACCGTTGATGCGTAAAAAGAGCCAACCGCCGCTTCGTGCGTTTTAATGCAGCATTATGAAAAAGCCTTCGCAAGCATTTTCATTTTTGATCCGGAACAGTCGAGAAACTCAGACTTCAAAAAACCCCGTCGAACCTAGTCTGGACAAGCCCTAAGCTGAACAAGAAGGCATCTTCTCAAGACGGCACACTTATGAAAACAACCACCTGACCGCTTTCATTTCTGAGCTCGCCATGGTGTAGTATGGCATGGCAAGGAAAGCGCTCAGAGAAGGCCTGCCGGGCATCGTCGATGTCGCCTCGGCCGCGGGCGTTTCTCCCGCGACGGTCTCGCGCTACTTCAATGCGCCCGAGAAGGTGAGAGAGGCCACGCGCAACCGCATTGCTTCAGCGGTCAACAAGTTGGGCTACGTGCCACATGCTGCAAGTGCGCTCGGCCCGCAGGCCAGCGGCACCGTCGGCCTCATCGTTCCGACGATCGACAACGCGATCTTCGCCGAGATGATACAGGAGTTTTCGATCACACTGTTTCGGCACGCCCGAACCATGCTGATCGCAGCTCACGGCTACGACTTGGCCCGTGAATCAATCCTCACCGAGTCGCTCCTTCAGCATCGCATCGATGCGATTGCGCTGATCGGCCTGGAGCACACCGAACAAACGCATCAGCAGCTGGGGAAGGCAAACATCCCCGTCATCATGCTTTGGAATTACCGCAACCGCCAGGAACATCCTTGCATCGGGGTCGACAATCGCGACGCCGGCAAGACAGCCGTCCAGCACCTATTGCAGCTCGGGCACAAGAACCTCCTATTCTTGCTTGCCGAGACCCGAGCCAATGATCGCGCCGCAGATCGCCGCGCTGGAGCATTGGCGGCCGTGAAGGCTGCCAAAATCTCCGCACCACCGAACCAGCGCATTGTTTGCCCGTATGAGATTCAGGCTTGTAAAGACATTGTTGTGCAGGCCCTGTCGCAAAAGCCGCGCCCGACCGCCGTCTTTGCGGCCAATGACGTCATTGCACACGGCGCGCTGTATGCCGCCCAATCACTTGGCATCTCCGTCCCGAACGAACTCTCGATCATCGGCATCGGTGATTTCCGTGGGTCCTCGTCGGTTGAGCCGGGACTGACGACCTTGCGCGTGCCCGCCCGCCGGATCGGCCGCCGGGCGGCCGAAGCTCTGGTTGAAATGATAACCTGGCCCAACGCCTCGCT
>JARFQY010000022.1 GCA_029287535.1 Filomicrobium sp. | reverse complement strand
ACACGATAGCCGTTCTGGACCAGATAGCGCGCGAGAAGATCGCGGATGCGCTGGTCGTCGTCGACGACAAGGATATGCGGCGCGTCGTCGGGAAGGGCGTCGTGCGCTGCTGCCGGGGAATTGGTCATTTCAGCAAGCCTCCCTGGTCTCATCTTCTTGCGCGCCGGTTTGCGGGGTCCGTACGCGATTGATTATGCGAGCAACATTTGGCCTTTGCTCCTCGCCAATCATGGCGAAAAGAAAGCGGCGCAATGTTTCGTCGGCCTTGGGACCCGCGCTTGTCAGCGCAACGCGAATGCGGGCCATCTGCAGCTCGGCGAGCTGATTGGTAAGGGCTATGCCCTTGTCTGTCACGAATAGATGACGTTCGCGGCGATCCGTTCGGCCTGCCTCCTGCTCGATATAGCCTTCGTCGACGAGCTGTTTGAGCACGCGAGCGAGCGACTGTTTGGTGATGCGCAGAATATCTAGCAAGTCTGCCACACGCAGCCCAGGATTTCGGCTGACAAAGTGCAGCACCCGGTGGTGTGCTCTGCCGAAGCCGTAGCTTTCAAGAATTGCGTCGGGGTCGCCTATGAAGTCCCGGTAGGCGAAAAACAGCAGCTCCATGCAGGAGAGTAGCGTCTCGCTGTCAGGCTCCTGAGACATTCTTGGCTGGCCGTCTGGCGCCGCCGGCGGATGAGGAGAAGGCTCCGATTTCATTGGGGGCTGTGATCCCTTGCGATTACGTCAGCCATGTTGACATACTTTATGATGGTTGTTAATTCTCAGCATGTGTTTTCTGGCACGTCGGCCAGCAGAGATCGCAAGCCCGATCCATCCTGCGGTCAAATTCAAATATTTGTCAAAGTGTTGCTTTTGGAGCAGGCTAGCGCTTGGCCCAGCAACAATCTGACTGCGCGGCCAATCCTGGCGCGGCGGCACTTGCAAAGGACAAGTCATGGGCAGTGTGGCACCTTATGACGATCGCGACGGTTGGATTTGGTATGACGGGGAGATGGTCGAATGGCGGGAAGCCAAATACCATTTCCTGACCCACGCGTTGCACTACGGGAGCGGCGTCTTCGAGGGTGAGCGTTGCTATGGCGGGGAAATCTTCAAACTCGAAGAGCATACCGAACGCCTGTTGGAAGGTGCCCGGATTATCGATTTCGAGATTCCCTACTCGGCCGAGGAGATCAATGAAGCTTGCCGCAAAGTGATCAGTGCCAATGGGCTTGTCGACGCCTATGTAAGGCCGATGGCATGGCGCGGCACTGAACAAATGGGTGTTTCAGCGCAAGCCAACAGCATCCATCTGGCGATCGCAGCTTGGGATTGGGGGTCTTATTTCCCAATGGAGGAGCGCCTGAAGGGTATTCGTTTGTCCTTCGCGGAGTATCGCCGGCCGGATCCCGCAACGGCGCCCTGTAAAGCCAAGGCGGCCGGACTCTATATGATTTGTACGATCGAGAAACACCGGGCCGAGCGGGCTGGGTATGCGGATGCGCTGATGCTCGACTACCGTGGGCGGGTTGCCGAATGCACCGGTGCCAACATTTTCTTCATTAAGGACGGGGTCCTCCACACTCCGATAGCGGACTGTTTTCTTGACGGCATTACGCGGCGCACGGTCATTGATCTGGCCAAGGCGCGGGGCTACGAGGTCGTTGAGCGCGTCATCATGCCTGACGAACTTGGTGACTTCTCAGAGTGCTTTATTACCGGTACGGCAGCCGAAGTTACGCCGGTGTCGGAGATCGGCGATTATCGCTTTACGCCCGGCGTCATAACCGAGACGCTCATGAAGGACTACATGGACCTGGTGCAGCCAAAATCTCAGGCCGCTGCGGAATAGATTGTATATTTTGATGGAGGGGCGGCCGAGGTGCGTTGCTCCTGCGGCACGCTCGCATCATGCGGTCCACCATAATGGTTCAGAGTGGTTGCACATCGCATTGCGCTGGCCGAGTTTATTCTCGGTTGGTTTTGCTGGAGAAGTGTGATGCGCAACTTGGCCTTGTGTTTGGTCTTTGTGACCGGACTGGCCGCTCTGCCGCCGACGGCGTCGGCGCAGGAAGGGCCTGGTGGCCTTATTAATCCCAATCGGGACTGCCGAACAATAACAACGTGCAGCTTTGTGAAGGGCGGGCGTTATCGCGGCTGTGTATCTTCATACAGCTGCAGGGTCTGCCGGTTTGTCACTGCGAGCTGCAGAATTGGTGGCAGCAGAGGGAAATGCCGCCGGCTGCGCTGCAGCTGGGGTGGTTGAGGCAAGGTGCTCGCTGGACGACGTGGCCGGAATTTTTGCCCCGACGACGAGAGCTGCATAGATGACCGAGAGGAATCCACCAATCGCGCAGGCTATAAGCGCCAAAACTGTCATGGAGAGGTTAATACCAGCAGCCCAGGCGACTTGGGAGATGACTGCCGTCCAAAAGAGTGCGGGTAGAACGGCGACGATCATCAGGCCGACAGGGTTGATTCCTCTTGCCCGTGGCTGGTCAATTTCGCTTTCGACGACGCATGTGGTTTGTTTCTTCATTCCTGTTTGTTCGCGCGCCAAAAGATCAGACATCTGATTTCATCACAGCCACCCTGCTGCGGATTGTTTCATAAAGCGTGAATTATTCTGCAGCCCTCCCGAATAAGCTGACTTGATTCAAATGACAATAATAAGACAGGTCCAGAAACGAACACTTTTTCTAACCGAATAAGACTTGGTCGCCGATGCGCTGGCCACGGCAGACGAAAAGTAATGGGATTCTATAGGGTTAGTAGATGTGCATGATGTGATCATCGTTGGTGGAGGGCATAACGGACTGGTTTGCGCGGCTTATTTGGCGAAGGGCGGATTGAGCGTTGTCGTGTTGGAAAGCCGTGAACAGGTTGGTGGGGCGGCCCTCACTGAGGAGTTTTACCCGGGATTTCGAAACTCTGTCGCGGCTTATACGGTCAGCCTTCTCAGCCCGAGGGTGATCGAGGACTTGGAGCTTCCACGCCACGGTTTGAAGATTGTCACGCGGCCGGCGGCGAATTTCTGGCCGATTGATGGTTCGCGGTCATTGCTCATGCCTTACGGGCTCGCTGCACGACAGAAGGCGATTGCGGCATTTTCAAAAGCGGATGCGGAACGCCTACCCCAATATGAGGCCGATCTTGAGCGCGCTGCGGGTCATCTGCGGGAACTCGCGCTGCGTACGCCGCCAAATGTGGGTGGCGGCTGGGGAGAACTATTGCGCCATGCCGGGCTTGCGCGAAAGCTCACGGTACTGGATGTCGAGGACCAGCGGCTTCTGCTTGATTTGTTCACTAAGAGCGCGGCCGATTTTCTGGCGCGATACTTTGAAAGTGACGTCGTGAAAGGTGCGTTCGCGTTTGATGGAATTGTTGGCGCCTATGCCGGGCCTTCCGCGCCTGGGACAGCTTACGTGCTGCTGCACCATTGTTTCGGGGAGGTCAACGGGCAGAGCGGTGTGTGGGGCCACGCGATGGGCGGCATGGGTTCGGTCTCTCTGGCAATGGCCGGGGCCGCTCGCGAGGCGGGCGCCGAGATCCGCACGGGAGCGAGAGTAACGCGCGTCGTCGTCGATGCCGGCAGGGCGGTGGGTGTCGAACTGGCAGGTGGCGGGGTTCTGCTTTCTAGGGTGGTGGCGGCGAACGTTGGACCCAAATTGCTGTTTCGAGACCTTCTGCCGGCGGGTGCCGTCGATGAGGAGGTTCGCCGGCGTTTTTTGGGACTAAAGTCAGGCTCGGGGACATTCCGGATGAATGTTGCGTTGAGCCAGTTGCCGGATTTCACATGCCGGCCGTCTCAGGGCGAGGCGGCGGGTCCTCACCATGGGGCCGGCATCATCATCGGTCCGACGCTAGAGTATCTGGAGCAAGCTTACCTCGATGCCCGCCGTGAAGGGTGGTCGAGGGAGCCGGTGATCGAGATGCTGATCCCCTCTACGATCGATTCGTCGCTAGCACCCAAGGGCCAACATGTGGCGAGTCTGTTCGTGCAGCACGTCGCGCCTCGTTTGCCTGATGGCCGATCGTGGTCAGATCCCAACGAACGGGAGGCGTTCGCCGATCTGGTTGTCGAAACGGTCGATCGCTATGCTCCAAATTTCTCAAAGAGCATACTGGCGCGCCAGCTACTCTCGCCGCTCGATCTCGAGGAAAAGTTTGGATTGCTTGACGGCGATATTTTCCATGGGCAGATGAGCCTTGATCAGCTTTTCTCGGCACGGCCTGTGCTCGGATTTGCAGATTACCGCATGCCGATTGAGGGGCTGTACCTGTGTGGAGCGGGTGCTCATCCAGGTGGCGGCGTAAGTGGGCTTCCTGGCCGCGGTGCTGCTCGCGAGATCCTGAGTGATCACAAGTGGGGGCAAAGGCGTCGTCGGCGCCTTTCAATGGGGTAGGTGAGATGAAGTTTGGACAACTAATTCCGGTGCTTCGCAGCTTTGATGAAGTGAAGGCGAAAGAGTTTTATTGCGGGTTTCTCGGGTTTTCGGTCGATTTCGAGCATCGATTTCAAGCGAAGGCGCCCCTATATATGCAAGTGTCACGAGGGGGCGTATCCCTGCACGTGAGTGAACATCACGGCGATGCGACGCCTGGCAGTACAGTGCGCATCGATGTCGATGATGCCGATGGCCTGCACCAGGAGTTGGCGGCAAAGGACTACCCATTCGCGCGGCCCGGTATCGAGGAGAAACCGTGGCGTATGCGTGAGCTTTCGGTTGCGGACCCGTTCGGAAATAGATTGATTTTCGCCCAGTCGATTGAGACGTGATATCGGCTTTTGCGATAACGAGGAAAACGCTGTTGAAGTTTGATAGATTGCCCGATGGCCCGGAGGCCGGTTTCGATGGAAGTGCATACCGGCAGTTGATGCGGCATCAGGCGGCTGGTGTTTCTGTTGTGGCGACAGGTGAGATTGGCTCTCGTGTTGGTTTGACGGCGACTTCGGTGGCGTCATTGTCGGATTCGCCGCCCAAGCTGCTTGTTTGTGTTGGCCGGGCCGCGCAGGCGCATGATGCGATCCATCGGCACGGCGTTTTCAGTGTGAATTTCTTGGCCAGCGAACATCAGGCCCTGGCGCAGCGGTTCGCCGGGCGGCTCGACATTGACGGGGAAGAGAGGTTCGCTGAGGGGCGCTGGGAAACTCTTGAAACGGGTGCGCCGGTGTTGGTCGATGCTCTATCAAGTTTGGATTGCCGGCTGTTGGAAAGCCATACCTTTTCGACCCATTCCATTTTTATCGGGCGGGTTGTTGCCGGGATCAATAATGTGGACGCGGATCCGCTGATCTATTTTCGCGGCGGCTATCGTGAGATATCCCGGAGCTGAGCGCGATGCTGCGTATCGCCGACGATGTCATCATTGATGAAGACTTGCTGCAGGAGCGCTTTGTGCGCGCGTCGGGGCCTGGAGGGCAAAACGTCAACAAGGTGTCGACCGCGGTTGAGCTGCGGTTTGATGTTCGGCGTTGTGAAGCGCTGAGCCGCCGGGTCCGCGCGCGACTGGAGCGATTGGCGGGATCGCGGCTGACGGATGAGGGTGTGCTCGTGTTGCGTGCGGAACGGTTTCGCACGCAGGAGCGGAACCGGGCTGATGCCCGCGAGCGATTGGCCGATCTTATCCGGCAGGCCCTGGTTGAGCCGAAGCGCCGGATTGCCACCCGGCCGACACGGGCTTCCAAGGAACGGCGGCTGCGGGCCAAGACGAAACGTTCAAACGTAAAACGATTGCGGCAGGGCAAGCCGGATTTGGGATAGAGTGGTTGTCGGGTCCCAAAAAGAAAAGGGTTCGACGCCATGCCCCGCTTCAGTGCCAACATCAGTTTCCTATTTACCGAGCTACCGTTTCGCGACCGATTCAAAGCGGCAGCGGAGGCGGGGTTTACGGGCGTCGAGTTTCTATTTCCGTACGATGAACCGGCCGAGGAGCTGGCCTCTTTGGCGCGCGACAACGATTTGGAAGTTGTTCTATTCAATGTTTGGCCGGGTGATTGGGAAGAAGGTTGGCGGGGGCTTGCCGGTATTCCCGGACAAGAGGCGGAATTCGCGAGCCGGTTGGATCAAGCCAGAGTTTATGCTCGGTTGCTCAATTGCCGTCGCCTGCATGCGATGGCTGGACTGGAAAGCCAGGGCGCGAATGTGGAGACCTTGGTCGGGAACTTGCGGTTTGCAGCCGCTGAAGCCGCCGCCGACGGCATTGTGATCCTGACGGAGCCGATCAATCGAAAGGATATGCCGGGCTATCTGGTGCACCGCAGTGACCAGGCCAGGGACATTATCGCGGAAGTGGGTGAGCCAAACGTGCGGCTGCAATTTGATTGCTACCACCGCGAGGTCGAGGAGGGGTCGGTCCTATCGGCAATTTCCGAATATGCCAATCTAACGGCCCACTATCAGATAGCAAGTCCGCCAGACCGCGGCGAACCGGATCATGGCACGCTCGATTACGCGGAAGTCTTCCAGTTGATTGATGCGACGGGGTACGGCGGGTGGGTTGGTTGTGAATACCGGCCCCGCAATGGGACTATGCATGGGCTTTCTTGGGTCGCGGAGTTGGGCGTCCGTCTTGGTGATGAGAGCGGGGTTTTATAACAGAGCCTTTTTCGCGAAGCGCCTATTGTTAATAGAAATTATTCTTGATTCCTTTTTCCTTACTTTGGCAAAAACATGAATTTTAGTTCTTTTATCGATTCGAATTACCGTTGGTTAAGGTAAACCGCGCATAAATTTATTCATGTAAATGCCAAAGAGGAAGTAACAATGATGCGTATCCTTGTTTTCGCCGGCGTCGCCTCGCTGGCAACAAGTCCGGCATTCGCCGGAAATCAATCTGAAAATATTGAAGCCGCACTCTTTAATGCCGATGCCAAAGGTTCCGGTTGCGTGAACTGCAGCGTCGGAGTTGAGTCAGCTTCAATTGGTGTGGTTTCAAAGACCGACACCGGTCGTGCTCTGAAGGTCTACCTCGCCCGCCGTACCGCCTGGCAGGCACAACGGTATTCTGGCGCACTGAAGCAGTATCTGGCCCAGCGCGATGCTTGGAAAGCTCAGAGAACCGCTGGTGTCTTGAAGGCCTATCTCGCCCGTCGCAATGCGTGGAATGCCCAAGAGGCGCTGGAAACGCATTTGGCTCAGCGTGAAGCCTGGCAGGCCCGCAGGACTGCTGTAGTCTTGAAGACCTACCTGGGCCGCCGTGCCGCCTGGAATGCCCGCAAGGCCCTTGAAGTCCACCTTGCTCAGCGTGAGTCTTGGCAGTTTGCGCAGGCTTTAGAGAAACAACTGGCGCGCCGTGCGGCGTGGCAGTCGCAAAGCAAATTGCAGGCTTATCTGGCTCGCCGTGACGCACGGCAGGCGGATGCCCGCATCAAAGTGGCGCTCAATGCTTATCTTGCACGTCGCGAAGAATGGGCAAAACTCGCAGTTCCGACCGGCCGGCATTACGCCATCCGCCTTCTGCGCAATAAGCCCGCAGCGATCCGTATGAGCCACGCAAGGATCCGTTCGTCGCTCGGTTCCTTCTGAGTTCAGCCGAGCACGTAACGTTGTGATCGTTCCAGCGGACCTGCAATTTGCGGGTCCGCTTTTTCGTTTCCAGGTATTCTGGAACGAAGTGGGCGTGTGCGAGTGGTGTTTGGGATATCGTGCAGGGAATGTTGGTCGGAGCGGGGAGATTTGAACTCCCGACCCCCAGTCCCCCAGACTGGTAGACATTGCGTTCTCCTGAAATCTGCAGAAACACGGTGATGAGGCTAATAATTAGATTTTCATATAAAAAATAGCGTATCTGGATTGCGTGAGCATTCATCGTATTTCAGCAAATTTCGACTTTCTGGGCCAAATATGGACCAATTTTTCGACTCGCGCTAGTGTGCGGGCATGTCCAAACAATCCCGCAACGATCGATTGCTGCCTGCGAATGCAAAGGTGGTTGCCAAGACGGTGAAAGCGGCCGCAACGTCGGGGCGCCACGTCGAATACCGAATTTCCGGAGTGCGCGGGCTTGTTCTTCACCTGCTGCCTAGCGGAACTGCGACGTGGTACTTTCACTACGACCTAGCGGTAGGTCGGTCGAGGAAACGGAGAAAGTACAAGCTTGGGCGATTGGACGAGCTTCCCCTGGCCAGTGCCTCGCAGGAAGCCGAGCGCCTAAGACCACTTGTTCAGCAGGGTGGGGATCCCGCTAGCCAACGCGCCGATGATCGCAAGTCTTTGACATTCGCGGACTTGGCAGTAGAGCGCTTTGACAAGGGCGATCCCCTCCGTCCAGAAGTGCGCTGCGACTATGAGTATCTTCTCAAAAAGGACGTTCTACCAGACATTGGCGCAAAGCCGGCCAAGTCATTGGAGAGCGACGACATTATAGCCTTGCTTGATCGAATGTGCGCGAGAGGTGCGACCCGCAGGGCTGACACAACCCGAACGGTCATCAGTTCGATCTTTGAGTTTGGAAGGGACAGAGGCTTAGTTCAGCACAATCCTGCCGCAGGCCTTCGCAACCGACACGATTATGCGCCAAGAGAGGTTATTGCGAGCGAGGACGATATTCATTCGCTTTGGAATGCAATGGACTCCAGTGAGGCGGCGATGTCGCCGATGGTTACGCTTGTCACAAAGCTTGCGCTCTTGACAGGGCAGCGGCGGACTGAGATTGCCGCTGCCAAAAAAAGCGAAGTTGACCTGAATCCAACAGCACCGACACTCACAACACCAAGGGGGCTCGCCAAGAACCGCAGGTCCCATCGTGTGCCTCTAAGCAACCAAGCGGCTGAATTATTCCGACAAGCGATCGAGGCTTCCGAGGATAAGACTTACGTTTTCCCCGGCAAACGTAATGGTTCTCATGTAGCTCCGCGCAGCGTTAGCAAAGCTATGGAACGGACGCGAGCGAAACTCGGAATTGCCCACATCACTGTCCACGACTTACGGCGGACCGTTGGAACCTATCTCGCTCGGTTCGGTGTCCCGAAGGACATTCGCGAGCGCATATTGAACCACGGCGGAAAGCGAAAAAGTAGCGTTACAGATAGTGTCTACAACCAGTACGAGTACGATGCAGAGAAGAGCGCGGCGCTTCAGCTCTGGGCCGATGCACTGGAGTGCATTGTTTCAGGGACTCGAAAGGAAATTGATAGTTACCACGTGCGGCTGGCGCGTTTGAACGGCGGGGCGAAGATCAAAGTTGGGTAATAAGTAAGACGCTACGAAGACGTCCGTCAGCGCCTCCATGCACTACGACCTGATTGTCTGTCCGAACCGGGTGAGCATGAATGTGTTTGGCGACCTATGCGAAAAAGAACCTCCCAATCCCTTCGTCCAGATGCTCTGGGACAAGGGCACGAAGTATGAGAAGGAGGTGATTGAGGGCCTCGAACAGCCATTCCTGGACCTCTCGTGCGTTGCTGATGTTGAAGGGAACGCCGAGCAACCCAGGCCTATATGAGAGTGTCGCCAGACGATGTTTAACACCTCAACGGCTTCACAAGGGATTTATTGAATGTCCGCCCGGGCAATCGGCAGCGCCAGATCGACAAAACTAGCCAGCCAATACGGCACATAAAGCAATAGGTTCGATCATCGATCAATCGAACCGACGAGCAGCTCCGGCAGCTCCGCAATGTTTGCTGCGATGCGACGCGCTTCATCCAACTTCAAACGCTAGTGTCCTGCTGCCGGCAATTTTTGAGGATCGAGCCCGTAAGTGTCGGCAACTTGTCTTTGGTGCAACAAGCGAAAACGCTAGCAACTCTTTTTGCATTCCTGGTAGGCATAGCCGCAGTTGGTCCTGCACTCTCCGCCCATTGAGCCGCCCTTTGGGCACCTGCGTTTACAGCTCTTCACTCTTTGGCGACATTTGGAGCGACACGAACTGGCGATCTTCAAGACGGCCGGCGGGCTGTAGGAAAGACTGTCTGGGATCATTAAGTGAGAGATGCGCCGTTCTTGTGCAATCGACGGCGAACAAGCAATCGCTAATGCGCTAAGGG
>JARFQY010000265.1 GCA_029287535.1 Filomicrobium sp. | reverse complement strand
TGCATGGGGCTGTGAACAAATATCGCGGGGCGATACTGACTCCCACGGTCACAAAACTGCCCGCCACCGTCTGTGACGTCAGTCGTCCTCCAGAAATACTGGAGCAGTTTCTTGTAACTCACGGTCTTCGGATCGTACTTGACTTGCAGAACCTCGACATGCCCCGTGCGGCCCGACGATACCTGTTTATATGTCGGGTTCTTGGTCTTCCCGCCCATGTAACCTGAGATCGTTGAAACGACGCCTGGTAGCTGGTCGAAGTTCTTCTCCGCGCACCAAAAACACCCGGACCCGAAGGTTGCCACCTCAAGCTTACGCGGCACAGCGGCCGTGCCCGAATCCGCAGCAATGGCGGAGTTCGAAAGAGGATTGACCGCACAGCCGGCTATAACAACAAGGCTGCTCGCCAACACGGCGGCGGCAACCGAGGTGGCTCGAATGGAACGCACAGTAACCCTCACCTCTTTTCTCCAGGCCCTTGGCTCAACTGTCGGCATCGAGGTCCTGTTTCTTCACCTCCTGGAAGTTCAATGAAACCCCGTTGATGCAGTAACGCAGCCCGGTCGGTTTCGGACCGTCATTGAAGACGTGACCAAGGTGCCCACCGCATCGGCTGCAATGCACTTCCGTTCGCACCATGAAGAATGAACGGTCGCTCGACGTACCAATCTTTCCGTCGATCGGAGCATAGAAACTTGGCCAACCTGTGCCGCTGTTGAACTTTGTTTGTGAAGAAAAAAGCTCTTGCCCACAACCTGCGCAAACGTAGACACCACGTGAATAGACCTTGTCGAGCGGGCTCGTGTGGGCGCGCTCTGTGCCATGCTTACGCAGCACATAGAATTGTTCGGGAGTGAGCAGTGTCCTCCACTCTTCCTCCGTCTTCGTCACTTCGAAAGACATGGCCTTCTTTTCACCTGCTGAAACTTGGTTTGTGCCCACACCGAAACCGGCTGCCAGGGTCCCCAGACTGAATGCGCGTCGATCAATCTTCATGGGTCGGAATCCTCCTTTGCGCCCATGCCAAAATGTTAGATTGCGAACTGCTACGGGCAAGCAGCACACTTTCGCAGGCCAATCTGGCGCTTCGATCCCGTTTTGTCAGCTCAAGTCCGATCACAAGCGTGTGGGGGCGACCCTCGGAGTTGGCCTTGCGCAGCCTACGAGATCTTAACCGGAATGGACTTCGACAGCCATATTTCCTCCGGTGAAATCTCGCAGCGGTAGGCAAGAACCTCCACCCCGCGTCCGCTTGCCCTTGTCAACGCTTCTGCATAGGTCGGATCGATATCACCGGCTGGCTTCATCCGCGTCGCGTCGGAACGCTGGACAAGGAACATCATGACAGCGCGATGACCGTCTTCGGCCATATCGCCAAGCTCTTCGAGGTGTTTGACGCCCCGTGCCGTCACCGAGTCTGGAAACTCGGCCAATCCCGGTTGGCGCATCAAATGGACATTCTTGATTTCGACATAGGCCCGCCCCTTGCCCTCATCTTCAAGCAGGATATCGATCCGGCTGGCCTTCCCGTACTTCTGTTCGCGCTTCAGCGAGGCGTAACCCTTGAGCTTGCCAATCCGGTTAGCAGCAATGGCTTCCGCCACGATCTTGTTGGGATGACCCGTGTTGATTCCAACAAGCGCCATGCCCTTGCCGAGGTCGTTTTCAACAAGCTCCCAAGTATGTCGGTACTTGCGTGTCGGACTATCACTCTCGGAAACCCAGACGGCACTGCCTGGTGAACAAAGCCCCATCATTGATCCAGTATTCGGGCAGCTTGCGGTTACAATCTGTCCGTCAGCCAGCTCGATATCAGCCAGAAATCGTTTGTAGCGCTTGATAAGTCGGCCGCGTTTCAGGGGACTTGAAAACTTCATGGATCACCGGTTCGTTTTGAATGCTGAGGCCAATCTGCAGACTGTCGTTTTCGCCTTCCCTCCGGTTATCCCGCCAGCCGCAGTTTTGCCAGCTCACTGAGCACTTCATACGCGTAAACCTGTTTACAAGACCCAATGCTATGGGCCCAAGTCTGCTAGAAGCACATCCAGAAGAAACCCGAGAACAAAATGACCGAGCGCCAATCCGCAACACCATCGCAACCCGGCAAGACGACAGAGGACATCACCGCAGCGGTGCTTGTCATTGGCGATGAGATCCTTTCGGGACGAACCAAGGAAGCCAACGCAGGTTACATCGCGGATGTTCTGACCGCGGCCGGCATCAGATTGAAGGAAGTCCGCATCGTCGCCGACGAGCAAGGCGACATCATCGATGCCCTGAATGCCCTTCGGTCCCGCTACACGTATGTCTTCACCACTGGTGGCATCGGACCAACCCACGACGACATTACCGCAGAGTCGGTCGCCACGGCCTTTGGCCGAACAATCGACATCGATCAGCGCGCCCTTGACCTGATGATGCCTTACTACAAAGCCCGGGGCGTCGAACTGACACCCTCCAGGTTGCGTATGGCTCGGATTCCCGAAGGCGCGCAGCTCATTACAAACCACGTCACCGCCGCGCCCGGCTTCCAGATCGATAACGTATTTGTACTGGCGGGCGTCCCCGCGATCATGCAGGTGATGCTCGACCAGGTCCTCCCAAAACTGAAAACCGGCCGTCGGCTTCTCAGCGAGACCATCAAGGTCGCCGCCCCCGAGGGCGACGTCGCCGACATTTTTACCGAACACCAGCGGGCCTTTCCCGAAGTGACCATGGGCAGCTATCCCGACTTCACCGGAGGCATCATCCGCTGCGAGCTTGTTTTGCGATCGATTGACGCGGAACACCTGGAAGACGCCGTCGCTGCACTGCGGCAAAAACTCTCAAGACTCGGCATAAATTTCGCCTAATCAGCCAGTTAGATAGCTTTTTGCGGCCAGACGACGCAGCGGCGCATCGTCTGTTGCATTAATTCAAAATCTGAACATCATCTCGCTTCTGCCTAGGAACATTAAATGTTCTGCCATTGGACGGGGAATAGCTGCACGCGCAGCGTTGGTCACAACGCCGTTTCATGAATGCGGCACCGCAGCAATGCGGCGAGCGGGTCTCAAATGGCAAGATTTCCAAGGGGTGGAGTTTGATGATTGATTTTGTCGTCGGCAGAAAGCTCAAGAAGATTGCCCAGGCCACCAGGCCGCATCGCCGCAAAGCAGCATTGTTCAACGCACTCACGGTTCTGCTGCTCTGCACCTTCGCGATACCCGACGCCTTTGCCAAACGCCCCGGCTCCACCTACTGCTTTGTCGGCAAGTGTCATCGCGTGAAGACACTGAACGAGACCCGGTCGCTCATCGGCAAGACCGTACCGCTCGTTGCCTCCCACTACAGCGACTGCCGAAAGGACCGCTACAATCCGTGCGGGTTGACCTCCTCAGGCGAAGCTTTCCATCCTGGCCGCCCCGACAACGCCGCCAGCCCAATCTACCCGGACGGAACCGTCCTGCTGGTGCGCAATCCCAAGACCAAAGCGTCGGTGGTTTTGCGGATCAACAATGCAGGCCCCTACTGGGGCAATCGAAAGCTCGATGTTTCCGAGGCCGCCGCGCGAAGCCTGGGCTTCCGCCATCGCGGTGTTGCAAAGCTCGAAACCAAGATCCTCACTGCGCCCAACAAGAAAGAGGCGCGTTACAGCCGCCGCCGCAAGTATCGTTCTGTGCCGGGCTTCATAGGCAAGTTTGACAGCCTCAAGGAGGCCGAACGCACGGCTGTCGCGCTAATGATGCTTGATGCAACCGCCGCCAGCGTCATTGCACCCTCAAACAGCGCCGCCATGCTCACGGCGGTGCGCAGTGAGACGAAGCGTCAACGCAAGAAGCGCCTTCGCAATCGAAAGCAGCTTGAGCCAATCATCAAAACCATGCGGCTCATTGCGGAGATGAAGCCGACGACAGCCAGGGTCAGCGTTGTCGCCGACGCGACCCTCACGCCGGCGCCGGCTGCAAGCCAACTCGCGGACGGCTTGCCCAACCGCAACCGAAAAGCTGCAATCCGGGCCAACGAACTGAAACCAGATAATGCCGCACGCTCCCACCAACCACTGCGAATTGCAGAGACGGCCGTTGAAGTGCAAACACAAAACTCCGCCCCATCGCGTCAGTTTGCGCGGGCCGCCCTGACGGAGCTCGCCGCCGAAGGCAATTTCCTCGTGAACTCCACAAAGCGCACGTCCGTTGAACTCATCCGCACGGCCGAGGTCGGAACACCCCGTACCAATGAATGGAAGGATCTGCTGCACACACGCCTGGACCCTCTGTCCGGCGACCGCATATGGCGCGGTACGCTGCCCTATCTGCCGCTACCGGGACGTCCACCGAGGCGGAACGTCCCCGGTCCCTCCAACCTGGCTCGCAACGATGGAATGGGCTAGGCAGCGTTCAACGGCGGGGAATTCAATGAGAGCTTTCACCGAAGGCGCACGCAACGCCCGGACAAGCACCCAAGCACATCCAACAGGCAGGAATTTGCGCGCAAGCTTCGATCATGCTTAGGGGCAGCTAAGCGACATCCCAGCTATCTTCCGAGTCGACCAGCGCTGGCAGGTTCGGTGTCTGATCCGGTTTTTGGTCCGGACTGCGATCTGGAGTGTGATCTGGATAGAGGTCGAACGTACCGTCGAGCGAATCCAGAAACTCGGCGATGAGATCCAAACACACCCCAAGCGGCACTTTCGCGGCCACCAGGAAATCATCACCGATGACTGGTGCCTGATCATCGGCGAGCCCCGCGGCCTCCAAATCGAGCAAACCGCGCGAGCGTAGATAAGCATCCCGCCCTCCACCGGTATCGAAGTAGGCGTCGACCTGCTCATGAAGCTCTTCAAAAGCCTCATCCAGGTCCGCGGTCGCCGAAATGAAAAGCTGTGCCAGCGGCCGGAACTTCGGCACCTCACGGCTGAGTTCCCCGATATGCATCCGGGCTTGGACAATGCGTGCCACAAGATTAAGCTCATGCGCCTTGAATCGTGTCAGGACCCAGCGCTGCGCACCCGAGACGCACGGGTCCGAGACGTCACCCGTCACCCAGTTCGCCGCCGAGGCCGTCAGGTCCTCGCCGGAGGCCAGCGCGGCGTCGAGATTGTCAGCGATGAGGTAGACGCTTGGCGGGACATCGTCCTGTCTTTCAAGCATTCAAATCTCCGAAACGTGGTTCCTCGCGCACGACTCTGGGACATCCCTCGGTCCCGGCTGCGCAGCGAACGCACTTTGACTTACATGCGCGGCGGTGGAATGAGGGCAACAAGCCGCTGCAGCGCTACACCGAGGTCGCGCCCACGGATCGACAGGTAGCGGGCCAGATTTGAATCAAAGGCAGCCCGCCAACGCTCGCGGTCCGACGAGCGCATCGCGATCATCTTCAGGCTCGACAGAATCGCGTCGTCGGTGAATTCGGCTGGCACATTGAGCTGCTGCCGCACGATCGGCACCGCTTCGGCCAAGTGCAGCACATCGGCGGGCTCACGGGCTGTCTCAACAGGAGAGGGCGAACAGACCAGCCGCGTCCGTCTGAGCGGCCGCGTGGTTTCGACGTCCGCGGGCATGTACTGCGGCCTCACGCGCCGCGTCTTCCCCTTGGGATCGAACCCACTCATCTCTCATATCCCCCGCAGATGATCTCCTAACTCATCAGTATCTCTGATTCGCAACCCTCATGCATGGTGTCAAAGCCGAACCCGACACCACGAAATTCGTCTGTAGACTCATTGTATGAGATCGAATCACACGTCGAAACGGATACACGATTGCCCGCTCGATTGACCCTGGAGAACCAGCGGGTCTCGCCTGCAAAGACGAGACCCGCTTCAGCCCCTTACGAACACCCGCTCGTGCCGCCGCAGGTGTTGCACTTCAGGCAGGTGCCGTTGCGCACCAAGGTGAAGTTGCCGCATGAGCCGCACGCTTCGCCCTCATAGCCCTTGATCTTGGCTTCGGCGATCCGGTCCGAAAGCGGGTCCTCCTTCAGAGCAAGGTTACCCTCGGTCGTGATCGTCATGGTTTCAGTCGTGTGCTGGGCCACCATCTGCGTTGCACCCGATGGCGTTTCACTGCTGAAGGCCGACGTCAGTTCACGCTGAATTCCGGCGACACCGGTACTGCTGGTCGCCGGCCCGATGCGGCCGGCAAGCGCACCGCGGGTGAACCCGTGGCTGACGATGCGGGCCGCCGGAACCGAAGCAGGCGCTTCATCCACTTCGACTTCACCTTCGCTGATCGCCGTCGCCGACATCTCACCGGGATCGACATGCGCGAGGTCGTTGCGGCCAAGGTAGGAAACAGCCAGCTCGCGGAACAGATAATCAAGAACACTGGTCGCGTTCCTAATCGTCTCGTTGCCGGTCACCAGACCCGCCGGTTCGAACCGCGTGAACGTGAACGCATCGACATACTCATCAAGCGGCACGCCATACTGCAGGCCCAATGAAATGGCGATGGCGAAGTTGTTCATCAACGAGCGGAAAGCAGCGCCTTCCTTGTGCATGTCGATGAAGATTTCACCCAGTCGGCCATCTTCGTATTCACCGGTCGTCAAATAGACCTTGTGGCCGCCGACAACCGCCTTCTGCGTATATCCCTTACGACGTCCTGGCAGCCGCGTGCGGCCCTGCGGAACTTCGCGCTCGATGATCTTCTCGATGATCTTCTCGGCTGCAACCGCCGCCCGCGCAATCTGCGGCTTGTCGGCTGCAAGCTTCTCCAACGCTTCGTCCTGCTCTTCCTCGCTGTCGCCAAGCAGCTGCGAGTTGAGCGGCTGGGAAAGCTTGGACCCGTCGCGGTAGAGCGCATTGGCTTTGAGTGCCAAACGCCAGGACCGGATATAGGCTTCTTCGCAATCCTCGACGGTAGCGTCGTTGGGCATATTGATCGTCTTCGAGATCGCCCCCGAGATGAACGGCTGTGCCGCGGCCATCATGTCGATGTGGCTGTTCACCGACAAATAGCGCTTACCAGTCCGGCCGCATGGGTTGGCGCAATCAAAGACCGAGAGATGCTCCTCTTTGATATGCGGCGCGCCTTCGAGTGTCATCGCCCCGCACACATAGGTGTTGGCCGCATCGATCTCGTCGCGCTTGAAGCCGAGATGGACGAGCAGCTCGAAACTCGGATCGTTGAGTTTCTCCACTGGAACGCCCAGCTTACCCGTCAGGAACTCCTCACCGAGCGACCACTTGTTGAAGACGAACTTGATATCGAAGGCGCTATCGAGACCAGACTCAATGCGCCCGATCGCATCATCATCGAAGCCCTTTGCCTTCAGCGTCTTGTGGTTGATGCTTGGTGCGTCGGCAAGCGTGCCGTTCCCAACGGCATAGGCTTCGATATCCTTGATCTGCTTGTCCGAGTAGCCAAGAGTCGTCAGCGCTTCCGGCACCGCCTGGTTGATGATCTTGAAGTAGCCGCCTCCGGCAAGCTTCTTGAACTTCACCAGCGCGAAGTCCGGCTCGATCCCCGTCGTATCACAGTCCATGACGAGGCCGATGGTACCCGTAGGCGCGATAACCGACGCCTGCGCGTTGCGGAAGCCATGCTGCTCACCCAGTTCAAGCGCCTTGTCCCAGGCCTGTTTTGCTGCTTCCACGAGGCGCTGGTCTTCACAGGAGCCGTGATCGAGCGGAACCGGAATGGTTGCCAGCGCTTCATAGCCATCATGCTTGCCATGCGCTGCACGGGTGTGGTTGCGGATCACCCGCAACATGTCCTCGGCGTTTTCCTCGTAGCCCGGGAACGGGCCGAGTTCCGAGGCCATCTCGGCGCTCGTGGCATAAGAAACACCGGTCATGATCGCTGAAACGGCACCACCGATCGCACGACCCTCATCCGAGTCATAGGAAATCCCAGAGGCCATCAGCAGTCCACCAATGTTGGCGAAGCCAAGCCCCAGGGTCCGGTAGCGGTAGCTCAACTCGGCGATCTGGCGCGAAGGGAACTGCGCCATCAACACGGAAACTTCCAGGACGATGGTCCACAGCCGGCAGGAATGCGCGAAAGCTTCGGTATCGAAGCTCTTATCGTCCCGGCGGAACCGCATCAAATTGAGCGAAGCCAGGTTGCACGCCGTGTCGTCGAGGAACATGTACTCCGAGCATGGGTTCGATGCGCGAATCTCACCCGATTTCGGACATGTGTGCCAATCGTTGATCGTCGAATGGAACTGAATTCCCGGGTCCGCCGAAGCCCACGCCGCATGACCAATCTGGCCCCACAAGTCGCGTGCCTTGATGGTCTGCGCAACCGTTCCGCAGGTCCGGTGCGTCAGCTTCCACTCGGCGTCGTTCTCAACCGCTCTGAGGAAGTCATCCGTCACACGCACAGAGTTGTTGGAGTTCTGACCGGACACGGTCAGGTAGGCGTCCGAATCCCAATCCGTGTTGTAGGTTTCAAAGGCAAGTTCCGTGAAGCCCTGGCGCGCGAATTGGATGACTCGGCGGATATAGTTGTCGGGCACGTGATCGCGCCGGGCATCCTTGACGGCACGCTTCAGGGCCGGGTTCTTGCTGGGATCGAAGCAATCATCTCCGTCCGCCTCGCAGTTGATGCACGCCTTGAGGATGGCATTGAGGCGCTTCTCACAAATCTTGGAACCCGTGACGAGTGCGGCGACCTTCTGCTCCTCGCGCACCTTCCAGTTGATGTACTCCTCGATGTCCGGGTGGTCCACGTCGACGACGACCATTTTCGCCGCGCGCCGAGTTGTACCGCCGGACTTGATCGCGCCCGCGGCCCGGTCACCGATCTTCAGGAAGCTCATGAGTCCGGAGGACCGCCCGCCGCCTGACAGTTTTTCACCACCGCCGCGCAGACTGGAGAAGTTGGTCCCGGTTCCCGAACCGTATTTGAATAGGCGCGCTTCCCGCACCCACAGATCCATAATGCCGTTTTCGTTGACCAGGTCATCGGCGACGGACTGGATGAAGCAGGCGTGCGGCTGCGGCCGCTCATATGCAGAAGTAGACTGCTGGATCTCGCCCGTCACGTGGTCGGCGAAATAGTGCCCCTGGCCCGGTCCGTCGATCCCATAAGCCCAGTGCAGACCCGTATTGAACCACTGTGGTGAGTTCGGCGCCGCCATCTGCATCGCCAACATATAGCGGTGCTCATCGAAGAAAGCGCGCGCGTCATCTTCGGACGTGAAGTAGCCGCCCTTCCAGCCCCAGTAGGTCCAGGTGCCGGCAAGCCGGTCAAACACCTGGCGGGCGTCCTCTTCGCCCACCGTGCGCTCCGACGCCGGCAGCTCTGATAGAGCCCTCTCGTCGGCAACCGATCGCCAAAGCCAGGAAGGAACCTGAGTTTCTTCGACCCGCTTCAGGCGCTGGGGCACGCCGGCTTTGCGAAAATATTTCTGAGCAAGAATATCAGCGGCCACCTGGCTCCAGTGCTCTGGCACCATGAAGCCTTCGAGCTGGAACACGATCGAACCGTCCGGATTCCGGATCTCTGAGGTCGCACGGCGAAACGGAATCTTGTCGTACGGTGACTTGCCAGCTTCGGTGAAACGGCGCGAGATTTTCATTTATTCTTGCCCCAGTTGGTCGTTCTGCGCCGCGCGACTTGGCGCGTGGCGGCAGGTGCTTCGAGTAGGCAGTGCCAACGGAAAACATGGGGCCCTGCGTTATGATTTTGGCTTTACGCACCAGCAGACCGCCTTATATGGCGGTTCTGTCACAACGCTTCGAACACGCGAACTCACCCTCTCACCGCTCAGACATGGCGGGAGTTGTTGATGCATAACGGAAATTCGGAAGACGACGCAGTAACCTCTCAGAGATCTTCTCGGACATACGACATCTACGGTCCCCGTCCGACATGTGAAAAGCTAGGTTGATTCGAGTTTAGACAAAACCACCCACTACAACCTGTTGTGTGATTCTCTCGGAGTAGGCCTAGGGGTCACTAGATGTTGGGGTGCTGTGGAAGAATTGTTGGTTACCTGTCCATGACCGTCGGAAAAACCCGCTAGCTCCGGCTCAAAAGCCCCTGGCGGCTGATTGCGGGGCTGCGGATAAGTTGGAATAGGTTATCAACCAGCTCCCAAGACTAGCGCGATTCCAATGGCACACAGTGTGGCAGGTATGCCGCGCCCATCAGCTGTATGGACAAGAAACGCCACGTCTGGTCTAAGCTGGATGGACGAAATATGACCGCGGTGCGGCTGCAGATTGGGACAAACAACGTGGGACTCCTAAGCGAAATCTTCTGCTGGTGGGGTGGCAACACCTGGGGAACCAGATGGACGATCAGGAAGATCGCCGAGTTCGTTGGTGAAGACGAGTTCGGCAATCGCTATTACGTGCAGAGCAAGGGCGTGGGACCACTGGGCGTGCCCCGACGGTTCGTGACGTATAAGGACCTCGCCGACGCCTCCAAGGTTCCGCCCGACTGGCACGGCTGGCTGCATTATACGGTGGACACCCCGCCGACCAAGGAGGACTACACGCCCCGGCCTTGGCAGAAGCCGTATGAAATGAACATGACCGGGACCCCTGAGGCCTATCGGCCTGACGGCTCAATCCTGACCCCTCAGTCACGACCCGCAGCGACGGGCGATTATACGGCTTGGCGCCCGGACTAAGTGCAGGTTGGCACGGCCATCCTGCCGATGAGACAGGAGCCTGGCATGCCCAAAGGCTATTGGATCGTCCACATTACTGTCACTGACCCGGCGAACTACCCAGAATACCTTGAAGCCGCTCGCATTCCCTTCGATAGACATGGCGCCAGATTCCTTGTCCGCGGCGGTTCTTACACAGTGCCGGAAGGATCGGCCCGGGAACGTCACGTTGTCATCGAATTCGAGTCTTATGACACGGCCTTGGCCTGTTATAACTCTTCGGAATATAAGGCCGCCGCGAAACTGCGACAGGCATGCGCGGAATCGGACATTGTTATCGTCGAGGGCCATTCTTGAGCTTATTGAAACGCAGCACATTGGCCTTGGTTGCTACAGTCTTTTTCTTCCAGCCTTCCGAGGCGGGCCGGATGAAGAACGGCGTCGCGGTATTCGCCGCACTCGACAAAGTCACCGCAAGAATCTCCGAACTGGAAGTTGCCATCGATCAGACCGTTGAGTTCGGTGCATTAAAGGTGACACCGCGGGTTTGTTATTCGCGCCCACCGACCGAGCGGCCCAAGACAACGACGTTTGTCGAAATCGAGGAAATCAAACTCGACGGTTCAACCGAGCCGATCTTTACCGGCTGGATGCTGGCTGAAAGCCCGGGCCTCAACGCGCTGGAACATCCGGTATTCGATGTCTGGCTGACCGGTTGCAAGGCGCCTGAAGGAAACGTCGCCGCCACAGCTGGTGAAGGACAGGACTCTACCGCCGACGACCCGGCCATCGAAAATGTTCCAAGACCCCAGGAAGTCTCGCCGTTTCCCAGGCGACGTCGTATACGGCGCTGAGGCCGTGCTTTGAACGTTACTGAAAGAGTGGTTTAACCCCGAGGTTATCATGTCCCAGCAAGAGGCCGCGGTGCTTTCCTCTGAAAGCAAGCCTTCCTGGGGGGCCCTCAATCCCCGTGTGGTAACGATCGCCGGCGCCTTGCTGATCATTGGCGCGGTGCTGCTGGCACTTGGCGTTTCACCGCAGAAGTCACTTTTGTTCTTGATTGGCGGTGGGCTAGGCTTCGCCCTGCTGCATGGCGCCTTCGGCTTCACGGCTGGTTGGCGGGCGGTCGTCACACAAGGTGATGGCCGCGGTCTCAAAGCGCAGCTTGCAGTGATCGCGGCCACGATGCTGTTCTTCGTGCCAATCATCGCCGGGATGCTACCGGGTGACCGTCACTACGCCGGGTTGATCGCACCAGTCAGCTGGACCGTCGTAATAGGCGCTTTCATGTTCGGGCTTGGCATGCAGCTTGGCAATGGCTGCGGGTCGGGCACACTATTCACCTTGGGCGGTGGCTCGAAGCGCATGTTGTTCACTCTGCCTGGGTTTATCTTCGGCTCACTTCTGGCTTCCTTGCAGCTTTCCTGGTGGCAGCTTCCAGGGATTGGGACAGTAAATTTCGCACAGGTGTTTGGCGTGGCGGGAGCTCTCGCCGTCGGCCTTGCCGGCCTTGGTTTGGTCTGGGCCATTATCGAGGTTTGGGAGCGTTACTATCGACGTGAGCGCGAACAAGTCTCGGTTCCGGCACGGCAAAAACAAACCCTTTTCCAGGGACCCTGGAGCTTACTATGGGCCGGCCTTGCGCTGGTTATCCTCAACGTCGCGACGTTACTTGTTGGCGGCTTTCCTTGGGCGGTAACATACGGCTTCGCGCTCTGGGGGGCCGCCGCCGCGACTCTTGCAGGCGTCGATATCTTTGCCTATCCCTATTGGGGCTGGGCCAAGACCCCGGAAACGCTGTACGGCGCACTTCTCACAAATCAGCAGTCCGTCATGAATATCGGCTTGATCCTCGGAGCGATGCTCGCCGCCGGCCTTGCGGGCAAGTTTGGCAAGGGCCCATGGCCCACGCTAATTGGCGTCGTCGGTGCGGTTCTCGGTGGGCTCCTCATGGGCTATGGGGCCCGACTCTCATTTGGCTGCAACATCGGTGCGTTTCTCGGTGGGATCGCCTCTGGTTCACTGCATGGGTGGGTCTGGTTTGGGGCCGCGTTCGTAGGCTCACTTATCGGCATCCGCCTGCGCCCGATGTTCGGACTTGGCGGCTAGTTAAAGTCTCATGGACAAGGAAGTGGAAATGAGTGACGGCGCTACGCCGATCATTGAAGGCGCACGTGATCTCCTGCAGCGCTACGACGTGCTGTTTTGCGACGTATGGGGGGTCATCCATGACGGTCATCTGGCACTGGGTCCGGCCGCCGACGCCCTACACCGCTTCCGACAGACCGGGGGCACCGTGATCCTCGTGTCCAACGCACCCGTCCCGAACCACCAGGTCGCGCGCATGCTGGACGAACGGCGATTGCCTCGCGATGCCTGGGACGCGATCGTCTCTTCCGGAGACATCGCACTGCGCCATATCGAAGAAAACAATCTGCGCAACCTATTCCCGATCGGTCCCCAGGACAGGGACGCGGCGCTGTTTGAAAAGGCGGGCTCCCTCGCCAGCAAACTGGAATGTGCTGGTGGCATTTTGTGCTCGGGACTAAACGACGACATTCAGGAAACCGCCGAAGACTATCGGGAACTGTTGTCGCAAGCCCTGGACCACGGGCTGCCGTTTGTGTGTGCCAACCCCGACCTTGTCGTCGATGTTGGCGGTAAGCTCTACTTGTGTGCCGGGGCCCTGGGTGACCTCTATCAAGACCTCGGCGGCGAGGTCTTCTGGGCCGGCAAACCTTACAAAAATGCCTACATGACCGCACTGACCAAGGCCGAAACCCTCCGCGGAGCGAGCGTCGACCGCTCTCGACTCCTTGTCATAGGAGATTCCGTTCGGACAGATTTGACGGGTGCAAAGACCTTCGGCATCGACGCGCTCTTCATCGCCAATGGAATTCACAGAGAAGAGGCCGTCGTTGATGGCGCGATCTGTCACATTCGGCTCGCCGGGATTCTCCACTCCGACGCGCCACCGGCCGTTGCTGCCATGCACTATTTAGCCTGGTAGACGCGAGCGAACCTAAGGCTTCTCTGGCACCGATTCACCCTCGGAGGGTACCGCCGGTGGTTCGGCCATGAAGTTTCGAAAGACCATGTCGGGCGCGGATGTATTGTGGCGGGACGGATAGAGCCGTCCTGTCCATACTTCCTTGGCTGATGGAGCAGCCTTAAACGTCATGATCGACTCTTCACGCCAGCCGCGCGCATCTGTTTCCAAAACCGAAATCTCAGCGACGTCATTATTGAATCGCGTCACGTACATGGACCGCAGCGCAGCGAATGGCGGCCCAGCAATCGGCTCCGAAAAGGCGACATCAAGCACCTGCGCTTCTCGGTCGAGCCGCGCGATCTTGAGTCTGGCCTCTCCGCCGCCGGCAAACTTCAACGTGAATTCTCGTGCCTTGGGATCGAAAACAATCTCGGCCAGATTGACCACCGGCCGGCCCGCATCTTCTACCGGACCAATAAGGAATGACGATCCATAAGCACTCCAACCCAGGTGCTTTGGCGGCAATGGCCGCGCGCGCCAGTACCCGTCGGTGGGATAAACGACAAGCACTTCTTCGGCGCGCTCATCGTGGCGAACCCAAATCTGTACGACATGAAGGTTGTCGGCGCTCTTCTCACCGACACGGAATGGAACCTTGCGGTCTCGCCAGAAGTTGGCGAATGAATAGCCAACAACCCACAAGTTGACGTCTTCATACAAAGTGACCTTGCGCGGTGGCGGCTGCGCTTTGGCCTCCTCGGCGAATTCGCAGGCCGTCCAGTCCGGGGCAAAGGAATCCTTCTGCAGCGTATTGATGTAATTCGGATGCGCCGCTTCAATGCGGAACCGCGTGATCTTAGGATACGTGAAGGTCAGCGTGACATTATCCTTCTCCGCGCAGAGGACCGGCTCGGACTTGTTCTCGACCTCGACACCAACCTTGTTTTCCGCCGCCACGCCAATGGAGGCGGAGCAAACGACGCCGACCATAACGGCGGCAGCCATTCGATACGTCGCCGAGAGATCAAGCCTCACGAACCGCATAGACGTCACCGGAGTTCGCGCCGTGCGGCAGGGCGCGAATGTGCGCAGCCATCTGGGCGGCATCAATCTCATGGCCATCTCCAAACGTTAGCTTGTGGGATTCACCTAGCGCGATATCGAAGCGATACGGTCCAAGTGTGGCAAGCCTTTCGAGGCAGCGATAGGCCACCTCACGCTCAATGGTCGTGAACTCGAAGGATAAGGCCGCCAACGATCGCGTCAGGCCGGCCAGAACATTGTCCTCAAATCCCTCAACATCGATCTTCGCGAAGTCGGGAACGCCATGCCTGGCAATGAGTTGATCAAGGGTGACAGAAGGAACCTCGATCTCCTGATCCCATTCCTGCCCTTCCCAGCCTTTCGCGCCGTCGGCGGCGGCAACAAAGCCCGCCGAAGCGGTCGTCACCGTCGGATTTTTTGAATTGACCCGAAGCTTCAGGACACCGGCGATATCCCCGCAGGCGGCCTCTTCCAGCAGAACGTTTCTGCCTGCCGCCCCATAGAGACCCCGAATAACAGCGGCACAGTCAGGTTGCGGCTCGAGAGCAACGACACGCGCACCGAGCCGGAGAAAGGACCCGATCCGGTCGCCGACGTGACTACCGATATCAAAGGCCAGCATTCCGGACGAAACGAAGCGGCGGTAAAGAGTATCCATGGCCGCATCACGCTCGCTGTCGCCGTAGTAGACATCGAGGGATCGTTGAAGACCGGGATAGGCGGTCTTCAGTTGTTCAAGAGTCTGATCGTTGCTGGCAACCATGGCTGCTCGGCGGTCAAGCGGTTTGATGCTGGACGCTCGGACCCGTTGCGGGTTCCACTAGGCGTCTTTCCACGGCCTCGATCTCTGGCGTCGGCTCGAAGTCCTCCGGAATACCGCACAGGCCCCAGTCCCGCAGCCAACGCCCCACGGCAGGTGAAGAGGATACGACTGCGAAAGGCACTGCCAGAATGTAACCAATCGTCAGCGGCAAACTCCACATCAGCACGGTCGGCGAAATCATGTACAGAGCGCCGCAAACCAACACACCGAACAAGGTTTGTGGCCAGAAGTTCTCGATCGCGGTGAGCCAGGATATCCCGCGCGCGTCACGCGATTGACCACCCCACGTGACGGACTTGCCGAATACCAAGCCCACCATAAAGACCGTGGTCCGAACCGTCGATATCGCCCCCTGCAGGAACGAAAATACCAGCTCGATGACGGCGCTGATCGCAAACCGGATTGAGCCACCGTAGCTATCCACGCCGCCCTTGGTGAGCGCCGCGTCGAGCAGACCCGCGATCTTCGGCGCCAGGTACATTGTGAAGAACGCGACATATAGACCGATCGCAAGCCCGACCGGATAATCAGCTATCGCGCGGGCCTCATAAGCCGCCGCCGGCAGCAACGCAATCATCAGCGTCCAGGCCGGGATACCGATGAACATCAGCATTGCCCAAGCCAGCTGAAATCGGCTGAGCGGCAGCAAACCCGGCAACCCGAGCAAGCTTGCATACTGCATGTTGCCCTGGCACCAGCGGACATCCCGCTTTGCAAAATCAATCATCGTCGGCGGGTTTTCTTCCCACGATCCGATCTCGTAGGGCAGCACACGCACTTCATATCCCGCCTTGCGCATCATGACCGCCTCGACTTGGTCGTGGCTCAGGATGGGGCCACCGAGCGGCGGCTTTCCCGGCAGTTGGGGTAATTCGCAATGGACCATGAACGGACGCACGCGAACCAGCGCATTGTGCCCCCAAAAAGGGCCGCAGTCCGCCACCCACCAGGCCTGGCCCATCGTGTAAGAGCGCATGCCGTGACGCATTCCAAATTGGAAAATCCGTGCGAATGCACTGCTTGATGGCATGCCGACGACAAGGCTCTGCAAAATGCCCAGGCGCGGGTGCGCCTGCATCATGCGCGTCATCTTCACGATGGCCTCACCCGACATCAGGCTGTCGGCATCGAGGGGCAGCATCAGATCAAATTCGGCGCCCCATCTTTCGCAAAAGTCGCGCACATTGCCGGCCTTGAATCCGGTGTTGTCGGTGCGGCGGCGATAGACGATGTGCGCACGGGCCGGCGAGGCAGCCCGCCAGTCACGGACAAGCTGCTCTTCTCGCTCCGCGATCAAGGGGTCGTTGGTGTCACTGAGAACAAAGTAGCTGTACGCATCGCCCTGCCCGGTTTTCTCAAGGCTCCGCTGCACGGTTTTTAGTCGGGCTATGGCCCGTTCGGGATCCTCGTTACGTAGCGTCATCAAGACGGCTGTCTTGACGTAGAGCGGCGCTTCCTGGTCGGCCGCACGCGCGAAGGGCGCCACCGCCTGCATGGAAGACGAATGGCCATGAAGTAGCCAGAGACCGATGACAGCATTCCAGAAACCCAGAATCGCCCAAGGCGTTCCGAGCGCAAAACAAACGAACATGATACCGTCGACGAGCGTCCATCCCCCGGCGCCCATAAGCTGGGCGGCGGCGGCCAGCAGGACGGCGTAGGTAATGACATTCAAAGCCAGAACAATAATGCGTCGACGGTTGAGTTCTGAGATGGACTGGAGGCGGGTGGGTAAGGTAAGCCTTCGGCGCCGGGAGGCAAAAGGCAGTTTGGAAGCAGTTTCAACTGTGTGGCTCATGGTCCTAGCTCTCTTGTCTGCCAGGCGAACATTTTCGCGCCTCCGGCAGTGGTGACCGTCATGACAGAACTTAAAGCGGCACGCGATAACTCATCGACTTGCAAAGAGGCTCGCGCTCTTTGGTACGCAGAACCTCAAAAAGTAGTGCTGCGTACGGAACCAATTGAACTCTCACCTGATGAAAACGCACTTGTCCGGACCTTGTTCAGCGGCATCAGCCGTGGCACCGAGCGGCTCGTCTTCCGCGGGGAAGTGCCCGACAGCGAATTCGAATCGATGCGTGCGCCCTTGCAGGTCGGAGAGTTTCCCTTCCCAGTAAAATACGGCTATTGCGCGACGGGAATTGTCGAGGAAGGCCCTAGTGACCTGAAAGGAAATACTTTTTTCTGCCTACATCCTCATCAGGACTGGTTCCAGGTTACCCCGGACCGCCTTGTACCCATCCCTTCTGGTCTGCCTGCCAGAAGAGCAACTCTTGCCGCCAACATGGAGACCGCTCTTAACGCACATTGGGATGCGGCAAGCAGTCCCTGCGACAGAATTGCTGTCGTTGGAGCCGGCGTCGTCGGCCTCTTGATTGCACATTTAGCCGCCAGATTGCCCGGTGCTGACGTGATCGTGATCGATCCCAATCCAGACCGCGAGAAAATCGCGTCGGCCTTCGGAGCCCGGTTCGTCACGCCCGATGACGCCCCAAACAATTGCGACGTCGTCTTTCATGCCAGCGCCACGGCGTCAGGACTGGCAACCTCGCTGAGTTGCGCTGGCTTCGAGGCCCGCGTTGTAGAGGTCTCATGGCATGGCGCCAAGCCTGTTTCCACTCCGCTCGGAGGCGCCTTCCACTCTCGGCGCCTCTCAATCGTCTCCTCCCAAGTCGGCACTGTCGCCGCAAGCCGCCGCCCCCGCTGGGACTATGCGCGCAGGATTTCGGCGGCGATGGCCTTACTCGACCGCCCTGAATTAGACCTGCTTGTTAATGAAGAGATTGCATTCGTGGATGCGCCAGAACGTCTTCCACTCATCTTGAGCACGGAATCGGCTGCCCTGGCGCCAGTGATCCGCTACACGTGATATGCATTCCGAAAGCCTGACAGGAGCCTGCGATGTATTCCGTCGAAGTCCGCGACCGCATCATGATTGCCCACTCGCTGCCAGACCCCTTCTTTGGGCCTGCCCAGCACATGCATGGAGCGACGTTCGTTGTCGACGTCGCCTTCTTTCGTTCGAAACTCACCCGCAAAAATGTTGTCGTCGACATTGGCGCCGCGCTCTCGGTCCTCAGTGAAACCCTGAAACCCCTCGCATACAAGAACCTTGATGAATTGCCCCAATTTGCGGGACAATTAACGACGACAGAGTTTCTCGCCAAGCATATATTTGACCAAATGGCCAAAGCCGCTGAATCTGGTAACCTCGGGGAAGACGGACAGGGCATCGCTAAGATCCGTGTAACTCTCCACGAAACCGATCTCGCACGAGCGACCTACGAGGGACCTGTCGGTGACTGAAGTCTATTTCGCCATTCCAGGGAACATCGACCAGCCCACCGGCGGCTATGGTTATGATCGGCGGCTCATCGCGGAGCTGCCATCCTTCGGCGTGGACGTTAAGCACGTGGAATTGCCAGCCGGTTTTCCTCACCCTTCGCAAGAAGAATGCGAGGCGGTCGCGAAGGGGGCCGCGGCCCTCCCCGGCGACGCAACGCTGCTTATAGATGGCCTGGCCTATGGCGCCTTCCCAAAAGAGTTGGCGGAGGGCATCGCCCAGCGCATCATAGCCCTCGTCCACCATCCATTGGCCATGGAAGCTGGCCTGACCGATGATGAGCGCCAGTACTTTGCGACAACTGAACAGGTGGCGTTGTCGCTCGCCGATCATGTGATCGTCACGAGCGCAACAACAAGGCGCACTCTGATAAACGAGTTCGCGGTCCCCGACACCAGCATTACAGTGGCAGAGCCTGGCACGGACCCGGCCCAAAGAGCGACTGGCACCGGCACCCCGATGCAACTGCTTTGCGTAGGAACCATTACTCCGCGCAAAGGATACGACATCCTCGTGGAAGCTCTTGAACCACTGAAGGACCTCGATTGGAGATTGACGATCGCCGGCCCGGACGACCGCGATGCCGAAACGACCACGGCCCTTCGTTCACAAATCAATGCCCTCGGCCTACACGACCGCATTACGCTTTCCGGCGTCGTCGTACCAGCCACGCTGGACCGCTTTTATGAGAGCGCCGACATCTTCGTAATGCCGTCCCTCTATGAGGGGTACGGAATGGTCCTTGGGGAAGCCATGGCCAGGGGATTATCGATCATTTGCACCACTGGCGGCGCTGCAGCGGAAACGGTCCCGGAAGGCGCCGCCGTCAAAATCGCTCCTGGCAACGTGGATGACTTGACCCGCGCTCTGCGAAATTTGCTGACCGACCGCAAGCAGCGGATACGACTTGCTGACGCCGCGTGGGAGGCCGGCCGCAAATTGCCGACCTGGAATGAGACCGCCCGCCGCGTCGCCGCCGTCCTCATGGGCCTCAAGGCGTAGAGACCAACAAGGCCCCGTTACGAATACCAATGAAGGGTTCCCCCGATGTCAGGCTTTTCCAGCGCGTGGCTGAGCCTTCGCGAAGCAGCAGACCATCGCTCTCGCAATGCCGCGCTGGCGGAGGCGCTTGCCGGCCACTTCAACTTACGCGACTCCGTCACCATCACGGACATCGGTTGTGGTACCGGCTCCAACCTCCGCGCCACGGCCGCATTGCTGCCAGCACGGCAAAGCTGGACTCTCGTCGATTATGATCCCGCCCTGCTGAGCACAGCCAAGGACGAGCTTGGCAACTGGGCGGACGAAGCCCGGATCGAAGGTGAAAACCTGCAACTCATCAAGGGCCTGGCCAAAATTCAGGTCTCTTTCCGGAAGGCTGATCTTGCCGCTGACCTGGATGCGGGCCTTGGCGCGCCCAGCGATCTCATCACCGCCGCGGCATTTTTCGATTTGGCGTCGAAGGCCTTCATCCGTGAATTCGCGCAAGCCGTCGCGGCCCGCCGCGCCGTCTTCTACACCGTCCTCACCTATAATGGCCGATGCAGCTGGCAGCCGCGTCACCCCGCCGATAACGCTGTGACCGCTGCGTTCCAGCGCCATCAGATGACGGATAAGGGTTTTGGGATCTCCGTTGGCCCGACCGCGCCGCTTTATCTGTCGGACCAGTTCAAGCTCGCCGATTACAGCGTGCAGGAAGCCGATAGCCCTTGGAATCTTGGACCGCGAGACGAAATGCTGCTCGCGGAAGTCCAAGCCGGACACCTGAAGGCCGTGTCAGAGGTAGGCGCCGTCGAACCCTCAGCTCTAGATAGTTGGGCGTCACGAAAACTCACTGGGGCCGTAATCGGTCACACCGATACGCTCGCCATCCCCACCTGACGACAGCCGTCACGCTTTCTTGCCGATCAGCATGAAACACACCACGGCTCCGAATACGCAGACCCCCACCATCATGATCATCACACCGGAGAAAGCGTGGTCAAAGGCGGCGCGCAGCGCGCCTTCGATCGTCTTGGCGTCGTCCGCCGGCAACTTCGCCAGAGCGCTGGCGATCTGACTTTGCGACCCATGTAAGAGCGTCGCCTCCAACGCATCGAGGTCAGACGCGCGAGGCGCCAGATCAGCGAGGACAGAGGCGATCTCGCTGCGTTTGAGCTGCGAGGCGACAACACTGCCGGCCGCCGTGCCGGTGGCAAGACCGATAAAATTGCACGTGCTGATGACGCCCGAGCCCTGGCCGGAACTTGCATCAGGCAGCGCGCGTAAGCCGACCCGAGGCAGCAGCGACCAGCACAGCCCGATGCCAATTCCGATAATGACGAGCTTCCACCAGATCATGCCGTAGTGAGTTTGACTGGTGGTGTCGTACAGCAACGAGAATCCGATCGCCAACATCAGCATTGCGACGATCAGGCCATGACCAAGCCGATCAGGAGGCAGCAGCCTTGGCGCTAACATTGCAACCGTGAACATGGCGAACGTAAACGGCAGCAAGGCAAAGCCGGCGTCGGCGGCACTGAAATTCAAGCCCTCCGGGGCCTGCAGGAAGAGATTGAAGAAATAGAGGACACCGATTTGGCCGAAACCGTTGATGATCATTCCCGTGGTGGCGGCGATATAGTCGGAATGCGCGAAGAACCCGAAATTCACGAGAGGCGACTCCGTACGCAGCTCCCGGACAACAAAGGCGCACGCTCCCAGAACGGCGACCGTCAATAGCACCAGCGTCTGCAACGCCGTCCAACCAATAATCTCACCACTCGTCAAACCATAAAGGAAGCAGCCGAGCGCAACCGCCAAGAACGCCATGCCGGGATAATCAATACGTGTGTCTTTCTCCATGGCGCTTGGGACAAGCCCCGCCCGCGCAGCAAGAAAACACAGGAGCCCAGCGCTGCCGAGAATGGCGAGATCGAGCACGAAAATCGCGCGCCAGCTGATCGCATCGGTGAGGAAACCGCCGATGAGCGGACCGAGCGCAAACCCGATTGCTACCGATCCTGCCCACAGACCAATCGCGCCGGTACGCTTCTCCTCTGGCGTTGTTACATTGATCAAAGCCACCGAAGTTGCAATCAGCCCGGCAACACCAATGCCTTGAAAGACGCGTCCTACCAAAACCACCCCGGCATCATCTGCAAACGCGATGGCGAGCGAACCCAGCGCGAACGAGATCAGGCCAATGGCGAAGACGCGCAGCATGCCGAACACGTCAGCAAAATGACCCAACCCCGCGAGGCTCGCCGCAGTGGTGAGCATGTAGATATTGATCACCCACTGGAGCGTACCGGCGCCAAGGTCGAGGCTCGACTTTATCGCCGGCAGCGCGGTCATCACGGCAGTGGTGTTATAAGCCACCGCGAATGCACCGACGCAGGCCGCTGCCAACACAAGCCAGTGCTTGGGTTCTTTGGCAGAGCGCCCTAAGGGCGGCGCTTCCGGTGAGGTCATCGTTCTAAGGTCCGATTGCGAATAAGGACGGCGCACAGGATCGCGCCGGCCAGCGCCACAAGACTCATCGTATCCATCACGAAGGCAAAGGCCGAATCGAAAACGCTCCGCATCAAATTTTGAAGCTTGTCGGCATCCCCTGGACTAAATTGCGCCAGGGCGCGCATCACCTGAGTTTCCGATCCGTGCACCAAGGTGACTTGTAACTTGCCAAGGTCAGGTGAGTGGGGGAGGAGGCGCTCGACGGCCGGGTCAATGACACCGCGCTGAACGTGCGCGGTCACGGCACCGCCCACAGCCGCACCGGTCGCGAGTCCGGAAAAATAGCAGGTATTCAAGACTCCGGCTCCTTGGCCCGCGCTTGTATCGGGCAGAGCGCGCAGACCAACGCGCAGTAAAAGCGAACGGCCCATCCCCGCGCCAGCGCCCAGGACAATAAGCTTCCACCAAAGGTCGCCATAAGTGCCCGTATCGCGCGCCAGCCATAAGCCCAGCGCCACCATCAGCAATCCCACCGTTATGGGAATTCGCAAAGCTGACTCATCCAGCACGCGCGGCGCCGTAAGCGACGCGACGAGCATGGCGAGGGTAAAGGGGAGTAACGCGAGCCCCGCCGTGGAGGCACTGAAACCGAAACCGTCCGGAGCCTGCATGAAGAGATTGGTGAACAAAAGCACGCCGATCTGCGCGAATCCCAATGCGAACATGCCACCGGTGCTGGCCACGTAGTCGGCATAACGGAAGAAGTGAAAGTTGATGAGGGGGTCTTGCGTTCGACGTTCTCGCGCAGCAAACGCAATGGCAGCGATGACGGAGACCACAAATAGCATCAGGGTCTGCGCGGAAGTCCAGCCGCTGAGCTGACCACTCGTAAGCCCATACAAGAACGCTCCCAGAGCAACACACAGCAGGACAATGCCTGCGTAGTCGATGCGCGACCCGACTTCCAGCGCTTGAGGGACGAGGTTGCGGCGCGCCACGGTGAAGCAGACAACCGCGGCGATGAAGATGTTTGCAAGGTCGAACACGAAGATCGACCTCCAGCCGAAAACATCGGTTAAGGCGCCGCCAATCAAGGGCCCAAGGGCGAATCCGAAGGCCAGCGACGCAGCGACCATGCCGAGCCCTCGTGCGCGTTTGTCTTCTGGCGAAGCAACCGAGATCATGGCCACCGCCGTCGCCAGCAGCCCGGCTGCGCCGATGCCTTGGAAGACGCGACCCACCAAGACAACGGCCGCGTCGTTGGCGACCGCATTCGCGAGGCCGCCGATGGCAAAGGCCGCAAGCCCCACAAAAAAGATGCGGACCAGCCCGAACATGTCGGCGAAATGGCCAAGCGCGGTAAGGCTCGTCGCCGTCGCCAGCATGTAGATGACGACCACCCATTGCATCGTGTTGACGCTGAGATCGAGGCCGGACTTCATTGCCGGCAGCGTCGTCATGACGGCGGTGGTGTTATAGGCCACGGCGAAGACACCGGCGCACGCGGCAAAGACAACCCACAAATAGCTCGTGTCTTGCCGGTCCTGCGCTTGCGTCATCGGCCAATCAACAGTCTTTCCGGCCTCAGACCGCGCGCCTTCGCTCAAGTGAAAAAGACGAAACGGTGCCTTGGGCACCCATAAGATCAAAGGCATTCATGGGAGGGCATCTTACATGCCTGGCATGAACTGTAAAAAAGCCCTTGAGGCGGGGGGATGTCGCGCACGACCCGCTGACCAGCCGAACTTGACCGGGCACATGGAATGCGTTGAGGCTGCATATCAGAGCTTGGCGCGGTCAGCCGGGCGCCGTTATCAATCAAAAAGGCATGCCTTTGATCCTAACCATAGGGTTTGGTTGGGATCATGCAGGAGCCAGTGGCGGCCGGCTCAGCAGTCTTGATCTTTGTCCGGCGTTCCCAAGCCGAAGACGGCCCCGGTCGAGTCCTGCACGACCGCCATCCGGCCCACCTTTGGCACCTCGAAAGGCTCCTTGATGATGACCCCACCCAGCTCAGAAATTTGCCGACAGCTTGCATCGACGTCGTCGACAGCGAAATAGGTCATCCAATGAGCCGGAATATCATCGCAGACGTCCGGCACATTCATATCGTAGAGCCCACAAACCGGCGTCTCGCCCATGAGGAAGACGGTATAGCTTTCCTCGCCCGGCTCGGCCGGCCGCTGCATTTCCTTCATCGATGCCACGAAGGGTGTCCAACCCATAACGCTGGAGTAAAAGGCCCGAGCCTTTTCAGGATCGCGCGTACCAAGTTCCGTCCACCAGATCTCGCCGTGCTTGGTCGTCATCAGAACCTCCATCGCTCCGTACTGCACGTGAATTCGTGCCAGAGCAATAAGGCCTCTATTCGGCTGCCTCGGCGTGACCGGAGACCACCTGGTCGGCAAGTTTACCGGTGAGTTCCGAGAGATGATCGAACTTAGCCGTATAAGCACCCACACCGGCGGTTGCTGATCTCAACTCAATAATCAAATCGTCGATCTCCGAGGCTGGAATATGCGCCTCTATGACATCCCAACCCGGCCAGCCCGGACGCGCATCAAAGCCGAGGATCTGTCCGCGCCGCTGAGGAATGATGCCGTTAATGCGTGCGGTTGCCTCACTTGGCACCATAATCGACACCGCCATGATCGGCTCGAGAAGAACCGGTGCGCATTGCGGCATGCCCTCACTCATTGCGAGGCGTGCGGCTTGACGGAAGGCCATGTCCGAAGAGTCAACTGAGTGATACGAACCATCCTTCAACGTGACCGCGACATCAACCACCGGAAAACCGAGCGGCCCCTTCTGCAGATAGTCCTTTACGCCATGCTCGACTGACGGAATGAACTGCTTTGGAACCACCCCGCCCGTGATCACTTCCGAGAACGCAAACCCGTCGCCGCGCAGTTGCGGCCGGATCTCGATCACGACATCACCGAATTGCCCATGTCCGCCCGACTGCTTCTTATGCCGCCCACGGATCTCTGTGGTTTTGCGAATTGTCTCTTTGTAGGGAATCAAGCGCTGTTGGCGTGCAACGGAGATCGCATACTTGCGCTGCAATCGCTCCAGGGCAACGCGCAAATGCATCTCGCCTTGCCCCTTGAGCAACAGCTGATGTGTATCG
>JARFQY010000263.1 GCA_029287535.1 Filomicrobium sp. | reverse complement strand
ATGGCGGCGGTCGCGGCGATACCAATGCCCGCGGCAACAAGCCCAGCAATGTAGGTCATCGTTTTCATTTCAGTACTCCCTCTGATGGGTCTGAATTCCTTCCGGCCGGCGTCGGCAACGGAAGCTCGAAGACGTTCAAGGGGCGAACCTCAAACGCCGTAAATCTTCTCCAGAACGTCGTCGGTGAGTTCATCGGAACGGCCATCAAAAACCACCGCGCCGTGTGAAAGCCCGATAATGCGGTCCGCGAATTCTCTTGCGTATTCAAGCTGGTGAAGGCTGATGATGGCTGGGATGCCGTCCTGTTTGCAGATGCCGCGAAGTGACGACAGCACGCGTTCGGACGAGGCAGGATCAAGCGAGGCTACGGGCTCATCTGCAAGGATGAGATCAGGCCGTTGGGCGATCGCGCGCGCGATGCCGACTCTCTGCTGCTGCCCACCGGAAAGTGCATCACACCGTTCAAGCGCCTTTTCGAAGAGACCGACGCGCTCGAGGCACTCTAGCGCCCAATACCTTTCCGAAGTCGGCAGTGGCAAAAGGCTGCGTATGAAGGAGTAGTTGCCGATGCGGCTCAACAGCACGTTCTGCAGAGCGGTAAGACGCGAGATCAACTGATGCTGCTGAAAGACCATCCCGGTCCGCAACCGATGCGCGCGAACCACTTTGCGCGCCTCCAGAACGCCGAGATCGCGGACGCGAACCGTACCGCTTGTTGGAACAACCAATCGGTTCAGAACGCGCAACAGCGTGGACTTTCCCGCACCCGACGGGCCCAGAAGCACCGTAACCTCGTTGTCCGAAAAACTGATATCCGTTGGCTTCAGGGCGACGGTTTTGTTCGGATAGATGACCCCAACACCGTTCAGTTCGGCGAACGCAGACGAAACGATTTGTCCGGCGGTTTTATCAAGCACACTAGCACCTCGCGGTTCGGCGACGCACAATACGACGAACACAAACGATAAGCAAAAAATAGGCAGCACCAATATTGCTTTTCACTATTGATCTGCTATTTCCATGCAGTATGCCAATAACCACTTGGCTTATCAGTTTTATGAAGGTGAGCGCACTTCTTGCATTTCAAGAACGAAACGCGCGGGGAGCATCGGCAACGGGATGTCTTTTCAAACCGTAATCGCACAACCAGTTCACAGGCCCGTCCTGGAACAGCTACGGGCACTCGGAGACGTCATTCCAAACCCCGGCCCGGAGCCGTGGCAGAACGCTGAACTTGCCGGTCATTGTCAAGGGGCCCACGCGCTGATGGCCTTCATGACGGAGACCGTCGACGAGGCCTTCCTGGAACGCTGTCCCAAACTCAAGATCGTGGCGGGCGCGCTGAAGGGCTACAATAACATCGACGTCGAGGCCTGTACGCGCCGTTCAGTCGCTGTCACGATCGTCCCTGATTTGCTGACCGAGCCCACCGCCGAATTGGCGATCGGTCTCATGATCGCGATTGCTCGCCAGGTGGGGCCCGGTGATCGCTACGTGAAGAGTGGTGCCTTCAACGGCTGGCGGCCGCGTTTCTATGGCGACTCAATCAACGGTGCGACCGTCTCCGTGATCGGCGCCGGCGCCGTCGGACAAGCCATCCTGAGGATGCTCGCGGGGTTCAGTTGCCAACGCTTGTACGTGGATAAGAATCCACTGTCGGAGGCGTTGAAAGAAAGCCTCGACTGTCGCCGCAGCAGCCTTGACGAAGCATTGGGCGCGTCGGACTTCATCGTGTTGGGAGTCCACTTGATGGCCTCGACCCGGCACATGGTCGATGCGGAGTTCATCACGCGAATGAAACCCGGCAGCTATCTCGTGAATCCAGCCCGCGGCTCTTTGGTTGACGAAGACGCCGTTGCGCGGGGATTGCACAGCGGTCATCTCGGGGGATACGCCGCCGACACGTTCGAGATGGAAGATTGGGCGCTTATCGACCGCCCCCGCGCAGTCCACCCCGGCCTGATTGAATCCGATAAGACCATCCTGACCCCACACATTGGATCGGCGGTGACATCGGTCCGGAAAGCCATCGAACATTCAGCGGCGCAAAGCATCATCTCCGTTGCAAACGGCGAAATACCTGATAGCGCCGTCAACAAACCGGCCCTTCTGGCTCGCTGACGGTCTCGCACAATGCTCAACCTCTCCTTTGTCAGAACCTTCGTAACGCTGATCGAGACTGGAAGTTTCAGCGATACCGCAAGGCGCCTCGAAATGGCCCAGCCCACGGTCTCCCAGCACCTCAAGAAACTCGAGACACTGCTTGGTGTGATGCTTGTGGAGCGCTCCAATACGTACTGCACGCCTACAGCGCGAGGCCAGGCACTGCTGCCCTACGCTCACTCACTACTCTCCTGCGCGGCGCGTTTTGAGTCGGCTGTCAGCGGCGATCACATCTGCATCGGCTGCAGCGGCAACATTGCCGCCTACTACATCTCAGCGGATCTAAGACGGTTCGTCGACCAAGAGGACAAAGACGTAAGCTGGGAGATCACAACGGCGACCAATCCCGAGATCGCCGACAAACTCGCATTCGGGGAAATCGATTTCGCCGCCATGGAATGGCCCGACAAGCGCTCTGGCATTGACGTGCGTCCCTGGCGCGTCGAACCGTTGGTGGTCATTGTGCCACCCGACCACCACCTGGCCCGCGCCCGCACCATCTCTGTGGAGGAAATGCTAGAGCTCGACATCATCGGTGGCGAGCGCGGCAGTGGAACTGGAACCGTGCTTGGCGAAGCGCTTGGCTCGAAAGTCCGCAAACTTCGCCTCACTCACACGCTGCACAGCACAGAGGCCGTAAAGAGCGCTGTGCGCGCCGGTCTCGGGTGCTCGATCGTCTTGCGGGGCGCGGTCAAAAGTGACGTGGCAGCCGGCAATCTCAAGATGCTGTCGGTCAAGGGAACCAAACTCGAAAAGACGTTCTACATCGCCACGCCGAGCGGACTGTCCGCCCAGACGCTTCCAGCCCGCCTTGCAGCATTCCTCGCCAAATAGGCGCGTCGGCGCAGAGCCTCACAGCGGAATGTTGTCGTGTTTCTTCCAGGGATTTTCCAGCGTCTTATTGCGTAGCATGTTAAGCGCCCGGGCAACCCTTATGCGGGTATTTCGCGGCAGGATCACTTCGTCGATATAGCCGCGCTCGGCGGCAACGAATGGATTAGCGAACCGGCGCTCATATTCTTTGATGCGTTCCGCGATCTTATCGGCATCGCCAAGCTCTGAACGATAGATGATTTCGACCGCGCCCTTCGCGCCCATGACAGCAATTTCAGCCGTTGGCCAGGCGTAGTTGACATCGCCGCGAATATGCTTGGAGCTCATCACATCATAGGCACCACCGTAAGCCTTGCGCGTGATCACGGTAACTTTGGGAACCGTTGCTTCCGTGTAGGCAAACAGGAGCTTGGCTCCATGCTTGATGAGGCCGCCGTATTCCTGGGCGGTACCCGGCAGGAAGCCGGGCACATCGACAAACGTTACGATGGGAATCTCAAAGCAGTCACAAAAACGCACGAACCGGGCCGCCTTGCGCGAAGCATCCGAATCCAACACTCCGGCGAGAATCATCGGCTGGTTGGCAACCACTCCAACCGTGTGGCCTTCCATCCGCGCGAATCCGATCACGATGTTCTTGGCGAACGCGTCCTGTATTTCAAAGAAGTCGCCTTCATCAGCAACCTTGGCAATGAGTTCACGCATATCATACGGCGAGTTGGGGTTGTCCGGCACAAGCGTATCAAGCGAGTGATCAACCCGGTTCGCCGGATCTCTCGTTGGCAGCACCGGAACTCCGGCCTGGTTGTTGGATGGCAAGAAATCCAAAAGCCGGCGCATCTGGAGCAGTGCTTCAACATCGTTATCGTAGGCCCGATCGGCCACCGACGACTTCGAGGTATGCACCTTCGCGCCACCAAGCTCCTCGGCCGTGACCGTTTCGTTGGTCACGGTCTTCACGACATCCGGTCCGGTAACGAACATGTAGCTCGTGTTGCGCACCATGAAGATGAAGTCGGTCATCGCCGGAGAGTAAACATCACCGCCGGCGCAGGGCCCCATAATGATGGAGATTTGTGGGATGACGCCGGAGGACATCACATTGCGCTGGAAGACTTCGCCGTAACCGCCAAGCGCATCGACGCCTTCTTGGATGCGTGCCCCGCCGGCGTCGAATACTCCGATGATTGGCGCCCGGTTTTTCAGCGCCATATCCTGGATCTTGGTGATCTTCTTCGCGTGTGCCTCCGACAAGGACCCGCCGAACACGGTGAAGTCCTTCGCAAAGACGTACACGACACGGCCATTGATCGTGCCCCAGCCGGTCACGACACCGTCGCCCGGCGTCTTTGTCTCACCCATGCCGAATTCGACACACCGGTGTTCAACATACATATCGTACTCTTCGAAGGACTCTTCATCCATCAAGAGTTCAATACGTTCGCGGGCCGTCAGCTTGCCGCGACTATGCTGCGCGTCGATCCGCTTCTGGCCGCCGCCCAGGCGAGCATTCGCGCGGCGTTTTTCCAGTTCCTCGATCACGGCTTTCATGGAAGCGCCCCTATGTTCGTGGATTATGGGAATGGGTGCGATGACAAGTCACCGCTGAGATAACACGCGCACGCCCCAGATCAAACGCGACCAACGGCGAGCCATCGATCACCGACCGGGAAGGCCTTGGCATCAACAGGCGGCAAACTATGTTCACAAATGTTCTCTGTGACGCCGAGATCGGTTTAGCCGATTGCGAGTGTTTCAAGGATCCTTGCTGCGGCCTGAAACTCCTTTGACCGCCTTTCGCGCCGCTCGATCGCCTCTTCATCTTCGCCCCACTGGGCGATCTGAAAGTCCTCATCAACATGCGCCGCCGACCACACCGCTTCGGCGGACATGGCGCCGCGAGCCAGCGCCACAGGGAGCACCGCGGATCCAGTCAACGTCGTCATGACATGAAGGGCGCAGAGCTCAAGGGCCCCGCAGCCTTCGATGGCGGACGCAAACGCATGTATCGCATCATCGGGCTGCTCAATCGGCATCACACCTTCAGCCAGGACAAAACGCGCTCCAAGCGCATCTTGCGCCCACCGCAGCACCGGATCCCAGGCTTCCTTCTGCCGCACGACCAGCTCCAACGGCTTCTCCGCGCGGTAGCAAACAAGATCGGAACCCGCAAAGGCAATGATATCTGCGGCGACCTCCTTTTCCCGGCCCGTCACCCCGTCGATCGCCGTGTTGACGATCTTTGTTATCGGCATGCTTTCAGGATCGATGAACTCTCCTTGCGCCCGCCACTCCTCAGCTATTGCCTCGGCCAGCGCTCCAGAAGGCACAGCAAGCGCAGCCTTGCCCGGTGTCCTGACCGGCCGCCCGTCGAGCGACAGGTTCCAAGCACCTCCTGATTGAGGCCCCTGAGGCGTGTCAGCCTCCACACTGACCTCGTTATAGAACCGCTTCGGCAGCGGCCGATCGGATTTTTCGGGCCCTGTCGTCAAGTCACCTTGCCCCCGCTCTTCAAGAGCCGGTCGGCAGCAGCGGCAACATCGGAATAATCGGAAACGATCTCGTGGGCGCCAGCTGCCACAAGCATTTCTCTCGGATGGTAGCCCCAGTCCACACCAAGACCGGCAACGTCGGCAGCCAGCGCCATCTCGATGTCGTAGGTTGTGTCACCGATCATCACCGTCTGCCCTGGCTCAGCGCCCACCTCCAGCATCGCCTGCTCGATCATCGAGGGATGCGGTTTGGAGGGGTGATCGTCTGCCGTTTGGATCGTCACAAAATGTCCTGCCAACCCTTCCCGCTCGAATAGCGCGTCAACACCTCGCCGAGACTTGCCTGTCGCAATCCCGAGAACAACATCATCGCGGCCCGCCAACCCGGTCAGGGTCTCCAAGGCCCCCTCATACAGCGGTTCATGGTGATCAGGCTGTTGCCGCAAGTTCGTGAAGGCTTTCTTGTAGCTTTGTGCGATCACTTCCGCGGCATGCCCCGAGACCGTCTTCGGCAACAGTCGCTCAACCGCTTCAATCAGCGACAAGCCGACCACACCCAGTACTCGCGCTCGTACCGGTGCCTCAAGCCCGTGCTCTTCGAACGCCGCCGCCATGGCCGCGGAAATCGCATGCTGGCTGTCGACGATCGTCCCGTCGCAATCAAAGATTATGAGTTTCATGGCGACGGGTTTCTCCTTCCGGAAGAAGGCTCACTAAACCAGCACCTACCAATCACATCAGACATCACCGGCCCACTCAGTTATCGTAGCGCTTCGCATCGAGCCCAAGCAGGTCCCACGTCGTAAGCATGTGCGGTGGCAGCGGTGCTGTCACATCGAGTTTCTCGCCGGGCCTGAAGGGATGTGGCAGAATGAGCCGGCGTGAATGCAGGTGGAGCTTGTTGTCCATGTTCTCGGCGGGCAGATTGAGATGGCCGTCGTACTTGTCGTCACCGACGATGGGATGCCCGATAATCGACATGTGCGCGCGCAGCTGGTGCTGCCGTCCCGTGACCGGCTTTAGCGAAACCCACGCCGCCTTCTGCCCGACGCGGTCAATCACCGAATAGTGCGTTGTCGCGTGCATCGCTTCTTTTTGCTCACCCGGCAGCGATTTGCGCACGCGATCACCATCAGGTCCCGCAGCCTTGACGAGTGCCGCTTCAATTTTGCCTTGCGGGGGCTTTGGCACCCCTTGTACCAGCGCCCAGTAAGTTTTCGCGGCTGACCTTGTGCGGAAAATGTTTCCGAGCTTTGCCGCAGCATCGCGGTTCTTAGCGACCAACAAAACGCCGGTCGTGTCTTTATCAAGCCGGTGAACCAGCCGCGGCCGATCACCGAAACGGTCGGCCATTCCTTCCAGCAGGCCGTCGATATGGCGTTTGGTCTTGGTTCCGCCTTGCACCGGCAGACCGAACTGTTTGTTCAAGACAAACAGATGGTCGTCCTCATACAGGATCATGCCCTCGATGAGAGACCGGTCGGCTTTCGAAAGCCCCGGCGGAGGTCTCACCGAAGGCGCCGCCGGCGGAGGCTCTCGCACGACTTTCGGCACCCTGATCTGAGACCCTGGGTCCAGTCGCGCATTGGCGGTCACCCGCTTGGAATCTACTCGCACCTGGCCCGACCGCAGTAACTTTTGCAGATAACCGTAGGTGACGTAGGGAAAGTGAATCTTGAACCAGCGGTCAAGTCGGAGACCGGCCTCATCGGGCTGTACCTGGATTGTTTCGACCGGGCCGCTCATGCCAGCACCTGCCGGGCCAGCAACAGCCCTAAATAAAGCGCGAGAATCGACAAGGTGACCGACGACAACACATAGACGCCCGCCGCCAGCTCCTGCTTGCGCTGCATCAGCATGACAAACTCAAGGGAAAAGGCAGAAAATGTCGTGAAGCCACCAAGTATGCCAACTGCGACAAAGACCTTTACTTCGCTTGAGCTCACCCCCTTCAAAGCCAGGTATTCGATAAACAGTCCCATGAGAAATGACCCAACGATGTTCACGCACAGGGTCGCCCATGGGAAACCTTCCGCGACACCCAACAAGCGCAAGGCGCCAACACCAACGAGATAACGCGCACCCGCGCCTAGCGCACCACCGGCGCAAGCAAACAACAATAGCTTCATCGATCCTGGTCTCGCGGACACATTCGGCCTGGCCATCAACTCGACGAACGCATTCAGCAGCAACGTATGCCCATCCGTCAAACAAGCAGGCAGATATACGGCAACCGGAGAATTGCTGCAAAGCCCAAGTTCAAAGGTCGGTTGACCTATCGGCCTTCACACCGCCTCGTCGTCCTCTTCGAAGTTGCCGCCCAGCGCCCAGCCAATGGTCCAGCCAATGAGCAAGGCCAGCAAACTGGTGCCCATGAAGACAACATCTTCGAGATTGGAGACCTGGTCGGGGCTCTCGAAAGCAAACAAACCAACCACAAAGTTCGACAGCGGCGCGCTAATCGTCAGTGTGGCAGCCAAAGCCGCCGCCGCTCCAAGAACCATTGCCAGCAAGTAGCGCATGCCAGTCTCCCCAAACCCGAAAGGCCCTGGTCCTACTCGACCTCCCAGAACCAGATTTCCCTGGCCCCGGCGTAGTTCGAGTAATAGCCAAGCCAGGAGAACCACTCCATTAGCCACTTGGCGCTGGAGCGATAGCCGTTCCAAACATCGATGTGATCACCTGTCGGCCGGTCCGCATGGTCCGAGGACCGGTGCCAATAGTCCTTGATGAACATCACGCCGGTGCGCCCGAACAGCTCAGGATAGAACTGGGCCGCATCCTCGCCGGTGATTTTCTCAATGGGACCAAACCCTGGCAGATTGGCCCCGGCGATGGCATCGGCCAGTTGGTTCGCCCTGATGTAATGCATCGCTTCCGGTGGATGCGCACCACAGGTCACAAGATTTCCAAGCTGATCAGGCGTAACACCGGCCCGTTTCAGGGCGACACTCATGCGAATGGCACATTGATTGGCATAAACGGGATACCCGGATAGCACGGTCTTGCCTTCCAGGTTGGTGAGCTGACGGTCCGCGATACAGGGCGCCATGATGCTCTCGTTGATCGGGTGTCCGTACCAGAGTCTCTTGAACTCGATGGTCATCGCTTGCACCTATCATCTGCTCAATCCGGGTCGGCGCTGCCGGCCGTCACAATGACCAATTCGTCAGCGAACGCAAGCCATTGATCACGGTGAATACGCCCTCGCAGATCCGCCGCCGGCAAGAACACGTTAGACGAGGACGGAGGACAACATGAGAATTTGGCAAATTTTGTTACCATTGATGGCTTTTGTGTTGGCGGCGAGCCCCGCCAATGCTGGGCTCGACAAGCTGAGCCAGGCCAGGCTTGCCGCTGTAGAAGGCGACCATGTCACTTGTGCCAAACTGGCCGATCAGGCGCGCCGCCAGCGTGACGCCGTCTGGCATGCCCATCACGTCTACGCGACCTGCCAGATCTACGTCGTCGAAGCGCGCCGAGACACGATCTCCAGTGACGAGTACGCAGAAGGGATCGAGAAGGCCGTTGACGCCCTCCAGTTCCTTCTCGACACCCCAGGATTGCTTGTGATTCAGGAGCAGCGTGCGTCTGTTCAGTTCATAGTGGAGGAATTGGGCAAGCGCATCGTAAACGCGCGCAACCCATAAGTTCATCCGCCCCGCTTCCGCCTTAGCGAATCCCAATAGGCTAGGCGTTTTCGGATATCGCGCTCAAAGCCCCGCTCAGGCGGCTCATAGAATGTGGGCCGCTCTTCAAACTCATCGGGGAAATAACTCTGCCCCGAGAAGCCATCCGGCGCGTCATGATCGTACGCATATCCGGCGCCGTATCCTTCGTCCTCCATGAGTTTGGTGGGGGCATTGAGAATGTGCTTCGGCGGCGCTAAAGAGCCACGCGACTTCGCCGCGCGCATGGCGGCTTTATAGGCGACGTAGGCCCCATTCGATTTTGGCGCGGTCGCCAGGTAGATCGTCGCCTGAGCCAGCGCCAGTTCCCCTTCGGGCGATCCGAGAAAGTCGTAGCACTCCTTGGCCGCCAGTGCCTGTGTGACGGCTTGCGGATCGGCCAGTCCAATATCCTCAACCGCCATGCGAACCAGCCGCCGCGCGATGAACAACCGGTCTTCACCGCCGTCGAGCATGCGGCACAACCAATAGAGCGCCGCGTCCGGGTCCGATCCCCGCACCGACTTGTGCAAAGCTGAAATCAGGTTGTAATGACCATCTCGCCCTTTGTCGTAAAGCGGCGCGCGCCGCTGAACAAGCCGCACCAACTGATCACGGTCAAGCTGTGCCGTGCCCGGTTCGGCGGCGGCGAAGACTTCCTCGGCAAGATTAATGATGGTCCGCCCATCCCCATCAGCCATCGCCTTGATGGCTTCACGTGCCTCATCATCGAGAGGCAATGCCTGCCCTTCCTCTGCCTCCGCGCGCTTCAGCAATCTCTCCAAAGACGCTTCGTCAAGGCGCTCGAAGGACAACACGACCGCGCGTGATAGCAAAGCAGCATTCAGCTCAAACGATGGGTTCTCCGTGGTTGCGCCAACCAAAGTGATCGTCCCATCCTCCATGTGTGGAAGGAAGGAATCCTGCTGTGCGCGGTTGAACCGATGGATCTCATCAATGAACAACAGTGTGCCTTTACCCTGGGCACGTCGACCCTTAGCACGATCAAAGGCTTTCCTGAGATCCTGCACGCCTGAAAAGATCGCCGACAACTGTTCGAAATCGAGCTCGGTTTCCTCGGCGATCAGCCGCGCAACGGTGGTCTTCCCGCTCCCGGGCGGGCCGAACTGGATCATGCTGTACAACCGTCCCGATCGGAGCATCCGGCTGAGCGTGCCTGCGGGTCCTAGGATCTGCGCCTGCCCGAGGAGGTCGGCAGGTTGCTGAGGCCGAAGCCGGTCCGCCAGCGGGCGGGGGGCGCCGTATTCCAGTG
>JARFQY010000236.1 GCA_029287535.1 Filomicrobium sp. | reverse complement strand
CGCGCGTTTTTCCAATTGTACGTCGGAGAAGATCTAGACGCGGCTCGCGCCGATGTAACTCGAACACTTGCCATCAGTCCTGTCTATACACACGGCCACGAATTGTTGGCGCTGATTGATCTGAGAGAAGACAAGACCTCGAATGCGATCAGTAATCTTACGCGCGCGATTGAACTCACTGACGCGGATCCAATCCTGCCTTACAGGTACTTTTTGCTGTCCATCAGCCAGCTTTGCGCAGGCGATCCTTCAGCGGCGTCTGCCGCAATCGGAAAAGCGATCCAACTGCGCCCTTCGATTCGGCCATATCACCGCTTGCGTGCGGAGTGTTCCCGTCGATGCGGCAAGGTAGACGATGCTCAAGTCAGTGAACGCCGCGCTGACGACTTGGCGGATGTTCCATCCATGCTAGCCCTTCGCCCGCCGGTCCCCGATCGTGAGCGCCAGGTCTTATCACTGCTGGCCCCTGGTGCAGGTTAATCCAACACCAATAGCCGGCTGCCGAAAAACTCCTATCAGCGATCTGAAGGACTTTGAAAACAGACGTCTCTCGCCGAGCAGGACGAGCTTGAGTGCGCCAAACGAAACTCGGTTCGATCTGACAGCCGCTGCGGGAAAGCCAAAAGCGCTTTCGCAGCGACCTGCTGAGGGTTGGCCCGCGACTTGCTTATTTCCCTGTGACGTTGCCAGAACTGGCCTCGTGTCCAACTGGCGTTGGTGGAGGTCGGTTGCTGGGGCGTCCGGTGGACACGAATCCAAGATGAAATTCAAGCAGTCAAGTTGTAGGTATATGAGCCTTGAGTTCGCAAAAACGGCGCCTGGAGTGATGGTCGCGAGCTGGGCCCATCCGAAGAGCGGGCGCGTTCAAAGTATCGCCATCATCGAGAGTTGCGATGCCTGGAACACCTTCATCGATGGCGAATGGATTGCCCGCGATCTGCCATGTTTTGAAGACGCGGTTGCCGCGGCCGAACGGAAGCTCACCGCAAAGGCCGCCTCGAATATGATCCGCGTCGCCGGCATTTGCCTCTTAGCAGCAATACTGGGTGCCAGTGCCGTTGTGGCTTCGAAGTTCATTCCGGCCATCTCCGCCGCGAAGGTCGCAGCCGACACGGACGGAGGCGAGGGGGGCGGCGCACAAGCAAGTAAATACTCTTCAAAAGTGGAGACCGTCGCTCCCGACGCGCCCGTTCGAGATCTAGCGGTATCAGAACAACCGTTGCCGGTGCATCGCGACGGGCCCACTCTGCAACCCAGAGCTCACCATTTCTAAGCTAATGAGCGCTTCGAAAGACTTGCTGCTGACTGTGATGCTTGTTCCACCTAACGGCGGCATGGGCGGGCGAAAGTCGAGCAAACCCAGCGCCCCGAAGCGCGCTTGCAAGAAGTTCGTTTCCCGGTGGCCAAACGGTAGTTGCTCCAGGATTTCCCATACTCCCAGGCCGTAAAGCGCTCCCACTCACGAACGGCATAGGCGATGGCGCCTTTCTTGTTGGCCCAGGGACGGCTTTCCCCATAATGCTCGTGAGAGGCGAAACACGTCTTTCCACCCACTCGGACTTTCGGCCAAGCGTCCGCATTCTCCTTCAGCTGAGCCAATGCCACCGATGGCAAGGCCAGGAACGCGCATGCAATAGCGATGAGGCGCATAACAATCCCCGTCAACGAACGACAGTTATTCTGAGCCGTGGGTGTGCCGCGACCGGTTTGGGCTCAGATGGCTGTGCCGGCCGCAGGTCGAAGGCCCGCGTTATGATCAACGCGTCCGCGATTTGTATGAATGCGCCTTATCAGAGCCGCGGTGTGACCACCAGGACCAATCCTTTCGGATATGCTTGACCGATCGGGTTTCTTTTATCACGTGGGTGTCGCGGGTCTTGGAATGGCGCATCATCTTATCAAATATGCAGGTCGACTCTTTGCTGTATGTGCGGCTCCCTGCTTCTGTCGGAGACGACATAAACACGAGTGGCGCAGAAAGAGCGACCAGCAGCATGGCAGAGCTTTTCATCGATTGATATCTCCTAAAAAACTAAACGAATGCAAAACTCGAATGATATCTCAAAAAATGCACGATCAAAAAAATATTAAGGTAACTTCTTGATCATGGCCGTATATCTCACCTCTGCCGTTTCAACGCTGCCGGGTCCAACGGCTCTGCCAGCATGAGCGTCGATGAGATAAGCGCCCCTTTTAGCTGCGAGGTGAAATGGGAAGCGATGCCGCGCGAGGGTTCGGACAGCCGAGTAGTGCTTCAAGCTTGGTGAAAGCCAGGTGACGGGAGACCGGCGGTCCGAGTGGGCCGGCAGGCAGGAGAGCGTAGTGCGGGAAAACCGCATGCTGCGTTCGACGAGGCGGGGGCTGGAAACGCGTCACGGCCGAGATGTTGTGGCACTCGCAACCGAAAGGGCGAGCCAACAGGGAATACAAACTTCGACCTAGCCTGGCGCGCCAGTCCTCGCCCCGACCTGTGAGGGGCTCGGGGTGATTTCCCCAGGCCTACTCGACGTGCTGCGTCCGTCTCAGATGTGCTCCGATCGGCAGAAAGTGGCCCGAGTATCTCGGCCGATGCGCTCTTCGGATTGATCTACAATTATCGTTGTCGCGAGACCAATATTGGGGTAGCTTAAAAAAATGGTGAGCTGACAGTCAGGTGACACGAAGGCCTGACACGCAAGTATTTCGTCTCTGCAGGCCATTCTACACCAAGGTCAATGCTCCCATTCTGAACTGTCGTGTCTCCTGACTTGACCCAGTCCGGTTGCCCCTTGGGTAATCGTAAGAGAGATGCGGCATGGTTATCCCGGCGACTTTGCATCAGTACCTCCGCCGAAATGGCGTGAGTTACGATGTCATCCCCCACCAGAAAACCAGCTCTTCCAGGATGAACGCGCGTGCAACGCATGTTCCTGAAGCATCCGTTGCGAAAGCTGTCGGCATCAAACGCAAGAAGGGCTTCGTCCTGGCGGTTGTTCCAGCCTCGCGTGAGGTTGGGCTTAGAGGCTTGGGAGCATTATTGGCTGATCCGGTTTGCCTCGCCACCGAACAGGAGCTTCAAGGCCTGTTCGTGGACTGCGAGGTCGGCGCCATCCCGCCTCTCGGACAGGCTTACGGCATTCGGACGATCGTAGACCGGCAGCTGCTCGATCAGGACGATATTTATTTCGAAAGCGGTGATCACCGTACGGTTGTCCACCTGAAGGGTGGTGCGTTCCGCCAGCTGATGGATAAGGTCCCGCATCGCAATATCAGCCGGAAACCGCGCTCGAATGGCGCGCGCAGCGCCCCCGGCGATGTTTTCTATTGGGGCGCTTAGCCATCTAACGGTTGTGGAAGGCTTGGCGAGGGGCTCTCGCGCTCTCCCGGACGAAGCCCCGACGGATGCGCTCCATACCTCGATGGAGAGACGCATGGTCGTAATTGTAATGACTCGAGAAATGGGAAGCCGCGGCAAGGATGTGGCCGCGGGCCTTGCCTCTGAATTGGATCTGGACGTTGTCCACCACGAGCTGGTCGCACGGCACATCGGTCGGCACATGGGAGTTGCAGAAAGCTCTGTGCTGCGCTTTCTCGAAGGCCGGTCGTCCCTGTGGGAGCGATGGAAAATCGATCCCAAACGAATGTCCAGCTATACGGCCCATGAAATTCTGGAGCTGGCGCTGCGCGGTCAGGTCATCATTCGCGGCTGGGGCGGCGCCCAGGTTCTTCGGAATATTCCTCATGTCATCAGTGTCCGTATCCGAGCGCCCATGGAAAAACGTGTCGAAGAGATGTTCATGCGACTCAATGAACCGGCCTGGGAGGCATCAAAGCCAATCGCACATGCCCCGTCGGTCGTCCGGGAGGGGCTGTGGATCAGCAGGGCCCAGGTAAAGCGTGAAATCGAGCGCAATGATCGCGCGCACGCGAACTTAATTCTGAGGCATTTCGGGACGGATTGGCAGGATCCGGCCGACTACGACATCGTTCTCGATACTGGGCAGATGTCGATCAGCGATTGCGTTGACAAGATCCTCACCCTTGCCGCTTCGGCGGACTACCAACTAACCGAGACGTCGCTCAACGTAATCAAACAGCGGCTTGGTTCATTGGGCGACGCGGCGGTTGGCGCCAACTAATTTCTGGAGCTGTGGGTCCTACTGGCCTTGGGCTTTCCACAAGGAGCTGGACGAACTGTTCATCAGCGGGTCTGCCTTTGTGTCCTGCGCCGATGGGCGAAAACGACCTTAGTGGGCAACTGTGGTCCACGTGACGCTCGCCCCTGATCTCATCGGACGTGTCGCGTCGGAACACGGCCAATCTTCGTTGGGTGCCCTTTGATCAGAAGACGTGCTCAAAAGGATCAAGGCCAAACTTTACGGTCCAAATGCCGTCTTCACGGGCGGCCAGACGAACATGATCATCGGAACGCCGACGAGAAGGATAATGGCTTCAAGGCCCATCCCAACGCGCGTGTAATCACCAAAACGATATCCTCCCGGCCCCATAACGAGCGTATTTGACTGGTGACCTATCGGGGTCAGATAGGCTGAGGCGCTGCCAACGGCGACGGCCATCAAAAAAGGATCGACTGACACCTCGAGTGTCTCGGCAATGCTTGCACCCACAGGAGCCATCAAGACGGCGGTTGGCGTGTTATGGATCAGGTCCGACAGCCACATGGACACGGCCATGACAATGGCGACGATCGCCCACAAGGGAAGTGTGCCGGCAATGTCGATCAGACTATTCGCAATGATCCCCGCAGCGCCGGTCGATGTCATCGCGTGTCCAATTGGAATGAGCGCACCAAGCAGTACAATGATGGGCCATTCGACGCTGTTGTAGGCGTCCTGCAGCGAGATCAATCGGGTTAGAATGAAGACGCTGGCGGCCGTTACTAAAGCAATTGGTGCGGAGACCAAATCCAGCGCAACGGCAGCCAATGCGACCGCAAACACCAGCATCGACAGCCAGAAGCTATGTCGACTGCCGTCGCTCATTGCACTCCGGTGAGAAAGCGTAAGACAGCCTAGGTCATCTAGCACGCGTGCGAGTGTTTTGCGCTCGCCCTGTAAAAGCAGCAGATCGCCAACCTCGAACTCGACGTTCTTCAAGCGCGAGCGCAAGGGTCCACGTTGTCGGGAGAGCGCCAGGAGATTGATGCCGTAATTGTCGTGCAAACGAATGCCGCGGACGGACTGCCCTTCCAGCTGAGAGTTCGGCATGACGACGGCATTGGCGAGCACAACATGTTCCGAACGAAGCGGCTTCAAAGCATGAGTGTCTTTGCGAAGAGGTTCCAGCCGCCTTCCATCGCATAGTGGCTCCCAGACCGACGGATCACCCTCAACAATCAGTTCATCTCCAATGCGCAATCTCGTGATGCCACGAGGCGCATAGAAGCGGTCACCTTCCTGCCGGATGATGGCCATGATCGTGATTTCGTTGTCGCAGAGGTCTTCAATTTCACGAACCTGCTTGCCATCGAACGGTGAAGCCGGCGGCACGCGAACTTCGGTGAGGAAGGGCGCCAGCGTGTTCTTGAAAAGGGTTCCGAAATCGCTGGCGTCATGGCGCGGGAGCATCCGCCAACCAATCAGCGAGAGGTAGAGCAAACCGACGCAGGAGACGGCAAGACCAACAGCGGCAAAGTCGAAGAGCGCGAACGGCTGGCCCACGTACTCATCGCGAAAGCCTGAGACGACGAGATTTGGAGGCGTGCCAATTAACGTAATCGTCCCTCCCAGCATCGATGCGAACGAGAGCGGTATGAGCAGCAATGACGCTGGCCGACGCGCGCGCGCAGCGTTGCGCAGGGTAACTGGCAGCATAAGGGCCAAGGCACCGACATTGTTCATGACCGCCGACATCAACATTGTCAGTCCGCTGCCGGCGGCAATCTGCAAGCTCGTAGAGGTTCTTGTCGGCGCGAGCAGTCTCACGAGCCAGCCAACGATGCCACCATTCTGCAGGCCCTGGCTGATCACGAGCACGGCGGCAACGGTAATGACGGCCGGATGTCCGAAGCCGAGAAATGCAGCACTGGCGGGAACGATGCCTGAATAGACGGAGGCAAGGAGCGCGAGACCCGCGATGACGTCATAGCGCAAGCGGCCCCACGCGAAGCCGGCGATCGTGGCGGCGATAATCAAGAAAAGCACGAGGTGGGCTTCTGGCATGCGGGCCTCAACATCTTGCTGCGACGCATCAACGAGATCTCAATTCGCCATATCCTTACGGGACTTGTCAGCCAGCGTCGCCACCCTCGATCGCGCGCCAAACAGCGCAGGTTTGATTTAATGTAGCTGCAACCTTCTGTGGCCGGTAATCGTTGCGGTTTTTCAAGCCGGTGGTCGGGTTCTCGGATACAAGTCCTCGGCCAAGGCCCAAGCCGACACTCACTGGGCAGGCAGCAGAAAGGGTGTTGGGGTCAGCTCCTGTCGTTAGGTTTACGCTTCACTGCGTCACGCGACAAACCGTGTTGCTTTGTCGGCCCGGTACGCTCCGCGTCGATCGAGCCACCGAGTTCGCCAATCGCCAGCAGGATCTCGCGCAGTAGATCACTTTCTTCTCCTGGCATGCCTTCTTCAAGCGCGACCGCTTCCTCGGCGGCATTATATTCCCAGCGTCTGAGTATCTCGATCTTGCGGGCCGTGGACAGGCTTGGTGCGCGGACGACGTCTTGTGGCGTGTCGAAAAGCGATTGCGGATCGAGCACTGCCTTCTCGAACTCTTGTTGTTCCATATCCTGCCTATCCGTTCGGGAAGCGATCCGCTCACTATGACGCAGTTCAGATGGGCGCCAATTGGCTGGACCCGTCGGGTGCGAGATCGCTTGTGCGCTGGTTTGTTTGGGATATGAGCTGGGGAAGTGGGCTCCATACCGGATCGCTCTCGAGCCGGGCGCGTATTCCGGCCGCGGCGTGGGATCCGGTTCAATTGCTTTGCGATAGAGGTGCCAACTGGCGTGACCGAGTATCGGCATCACGATAGCCAGACCGAAGAACAGCGGAATCGAGCCCAAGGCGAGGCCAACGGCGATGATCAAACCCCAGAGCGCCGTTGGTGCCGGATTCTTAAAGACCGTCCGTACCGAGGTGAGCATTGCTGCTGCAGCACTCAACCGCCTGTCGAGCAGCAGCGAAAATGAGACAACCGTCAGCGAATAGACGATCACCGCGAATGCCAGACCGATGAGGTTCCCAACGATGATCAAATAGTGCCCCTTGGCTGTCGTGAGTACCTGCTCAAGAAAGGCGACGATTGATTTGGGCGTTTCATAGCCGAAGGTTGTGACATAGAGCGCATGTGCAACCGCTATCCAAATCAAGAATATTAGCAGAAGATAACCGCCGAGGAGAAGAATCGAAGGTAGCGATGGCGACCGCAGCACATCGAAAGCATGGTGCCACGATATATCAAGCCCTAATTCGCGTCGTCTGCTGAGTTCGTAGAGCCCGATACCGAGAAATGGACCGAGGAGCGCAAAACCCATTGCGATCGGATATAGCAGGGCGAATAGATCGTATCCGAAGGTGAGACGTCCCAAAAGCAAACCAACGATTGGATAGATCAAGCAAAGGAAGACTACGTGGGTCGGCATGGCGCGGAAATCGTCAACGCCTTTGGCAAGGGCTTCTCCCACATCAGCGTAAGTGAGCGAACGGATGACCGGCAACGCCAGTGCGGGTTTGATCGGGGTAATGGCATCGATACGAGACATGATTGATCCTCCTGAACGGCTTGCGTTCAAGCGGCTGCGCCACGATGCATGTCACGTTCGGCTAATCGTAAGATCATTTTGTCGGGCCGCATCGCGGCGGCCAGCTATCCAGCAGCTTGGTGTTCCTCAGGCCGCCTCGAGTTCTTGGAGCGGTAAGATATGTCGACAGGGTGCGGACCTACTCGCTCAAACTCTTTGTGAGAGCCGATCTTGGCGAACGCTGATCGTGCTCTGAGGAGCTGGGGTGTAGTCCACATCAGCTACTTCGCCATAGGCTACGCCTAAGCTGAGCGAATTTCAAATCGAGCTTTCTGGTGTGGGCTCGCAGCTTGACTGAGATCGCATGCGACTACACGTATCCGTGACCATCATTCTTATGGCGCTGGGTGTCACGAGCTTTTGTAGAACCGGATGCCGCCGATCGCGAGATCAGCTTCAAAGGCGCGGCCGATCGCAACGAGTCCGATCCGGCGAAGCCTTGCAGGGTCCAGTGGGACGCTGATGCGATGGGCGTCGAAGTTGGCAAAAGACAGCCGATGTGTTTTCCACTCTTTTGCAGCAGCAAAGCTATGACGGTAGGACTGCCAAGGACGACTGAGATCGGCAGTTCGCAGGTGAAGATTGTATATTTCACCATTCCCCAGAACGTCGATCTCAATGCCAGTAAATGAGCTTGCATCGACGGGTGCGCCGTCCGGGGACAGGTCCAAAGCGACCTGAATGAAACCTCCATTATGCTCAAGGCTAACAGTTCCTCGCAGGCGCAGCGCGTTGCGCCCGGCGATCGTTTCACAGACCATCGTACCTCTCGACACACCCCCCATCACGCCGTCGGAAACAAATTGCCATGAAGCGCCATTTTTGGCGTTTGGCGCAGACAGCGTGAAATCATCGATCACTTCAAACGATC
>JARFQY010000170.1 GCA_029287535.1 Filomicrobium sp. | reverse complement strand
GATTCAGTCCGGTACCGGAAAAGACCTCAGAGTCCGATCTCTCACGTTGACTGCGGCGGGCGAAACCAGCCTGCAGCAGGCGCTGCCGTTGTGGATCGAAGCGCAGTCCGCAAAGGGATCCCGGACCTTCAGGCAATTGGGCCGGACCTTCGGCGAAATGTCCAAGCCGCTCGTCGCGGCTGCTCCCCCAACCGCGCAATTGGTATCGGACGACACACGACCGGAGCCTTGACCATCCATCGAGCTCGCCGGTTCCGCGTTGGACCAGATGGCACATCCGTTTGCGACGACTTCGCCAGAAAGACCGAAGCGAATACCCGGTGCGGCGGCTGGGTCGAGCGCAACCACGCAGGCGTCCGCAACCCGATTTGCGACGGCGTGACTGACCACGCCGATATCGGGGGCGCTTTGCCCAACCGCCTGCGAGAAGTACTGCTTGCCGTCCTCGTTGAGCGTCACGCGAACGCCATAGGGACGGATCGTGGAGACCGTCACCTGAGGTGTCGCGGCAGCCCCACCGTTCTCAGCAACATAGTTGAGCGCCGTGGTCTGCGCGATCGTTTCTGCATTGTCGTCATCTTTGCGAAGGATCGCTTCGACCAAGGCCCGCGTTCCAGCGAGACTTCCAAAATCGGCGGCACTGACCAAGTCGGACCGCTTTTTGACCCAGCTGCCAACGTCGATAGATAGACCTACGAAGCCAATCAGGGCAAAACACGAGAGGGCGAAAATAATCGCAACCGTACCCCGGTTGCTTCTGGCAAATCTCTTGAAGACGGTACACTTCGACATGTCGTCCCAACCCCAAACTGGTGAAAATGGCGATTGGGACCGCACACGCAAAAACCATGCCTAATTGTTCCTGATTAGCCAAGTTCGCACGTAACACGCAAACTCGCGTAGGGCCGTGGCGCGGTGCTGGTACAGGCGAACGCCACTCGCTAGAACCTCGACTTCAAGTCCAAGCGGCGGTTGAAGCGACACTGTACGTCAGCGAGACAGCGCAAGACATGGTGCCGGCGCCGTACCACGCCGTAGCCATTATCAAGCGTGCAGGTATGCGCCGTCTCGGCGTTGAGCCGGCGCAGTCGGACCTCGTGACGCGGATGTGGCGATGGAAGTTGGTTTTTTGTCATGCTCCATGTTCACGCTCAATATTTATCCTTAGGACGTCTCAATGTCCTAATAACTGGATCATCAACCCAACCACGCGGGCGTTCGCAAGCGCTGCGCCTCACCTCCATTGATGGATCAGTTGGGCATCTAGGCTAGGCCCTGGGCACGATGTCGTCGATCCGGCATTGGCGCCTGGCGGCGACGAGCTGAACTGCACCGAGTTCGTCGTCGGGCGATTCGATTGCTCCAGCAAGGCGCGTCCTGTCAACCGAACCGTTAAGCCGAGCCGTCGCGCACACTGAATGGCAGCTTGCCGGCGTCGAGAAACGAAGTCGCTTCATCTGGGAAGATTGCCAGCTTTGGGTCAAAGGAATAACATTATCATCACCAAAGGATCCTTTGGAACTCAGGTTAGAAGTTTCCCTGAGAGTCGTTTTGTCAGCAATAGCAATAGTTTAGGAGGCCGTCATGAGATTGGTTATGTTTGCAATCGCGAGCGCGGCGATACTGAGCGTGCCGGCGCAAGCCGAGGACACCAAACCGCTGGTTGATGCGGCTTGGCTGAAAGCCAATCTCGGCAAGCCCGGGATCGTCGTGTTGAGCGCGCGCCTGCGTGTGCCCAAGGCCGTCTATGAGAAGGCCCATATCCCCGGGGCGGTCTACACCGACTACGTCAAGGGCGGCTGGCGTGCGAAAAACGAGAGTGGCACACCTGCGATGCTTGCCCCGGTACCGAAACTGGAGAAACTTATCGGCTCACTGGGAATCGGCAACGACAGCCATGTTGTTATCGTTCCGCAGGGCGAGAACGCTGCCGATATGGGCGCCGCCACGCGGATCTACTGGACCATGAAAGTACTGGGCCATGACAAGGTATCGATACTGGATGGCGGCTGGCTGGGCTGGTCGAAACCGGACCCCAAGAGCAAGAAACCGATCAATCCGATCGCCAAGGGCGGCGTGACACCCAAGCCGCAGCCGTTCAAGGCAAGTCTGCGCTCGGAGATGCTGGTCACCGACGACGACGTCAAGAAGGCGATGGAGAGTAACGTGACGATCGTCGATTATCGTCCCAGCGACTTCTACTACGGGATCCGTAAGAGTTCTAAGGCCAAAGTTGCCGGCACAATACCCGGCGCGAAAAATGTGCAGGAGAGCTGGTTGACCGAGAATAACGGCGGGACCTTCCGCAGCCGCGCAGAGTTGCAAAAAATCTATCGGGCCATGGGCGTTCCGACCGAGGGCGATCAGATCACCTTTTGCAACACCGGCCACTGGGCATCGCTTGGCTGGTTTGCGTCCTCACAAGTTCTCGGAAACAAGCAAGCGAAGATGTACGACGGATCGATGGCGGCATGGACCAGAGGCGAGGATCTCCCCGTCGAACAGAAGATCAAATAACGCTGCTCCGTTGGCCAGGGAAAACTGTCGCCGGCTTCGGCAGACAGTTTTTCCTTGCTGGCAAGACACCGCGGGGCGCTCGAAAATCCTCATCGCTGGTCTGCCATTTATCGAAGTCGCGCGCCCTCGACAGCCCAGCTCGATAATGACTCAATCGTACCATGAGGCATGTCATGGAGCAGCGCATTGGCATTGGCTTTTCCGGCGGTCCGAACGCCAGCGAGATCGTCGCTTGTGTCACACTCGCGGAAAAACTCGGCTACGAGTCCGCCTGGGTGGCAGAGGGTCACGGCGGAGATCAATTCGCCGTTCTCTCCGCCTGCGCGGTTTCGACCGAGCGGATCATGCTT
>JARFQY010000157.1 GCA_029287535.1 Filomicrobium sp. | reverse complement strand
ACCGAGATTTCGCGGAGACTGGCACGGCTGGCCGGGGCGCCGTTCCTGAAAGTCGAGGCGACGAAATTCACCGAAGTAGGCTATGTCGGCCGTGATGTGGAGAGCATTGTTCGGGACCTCGTCGAAGTCGGTATCGGGCTGATTCGGGACGCCAAGCGCAAGACGGTCCGGGCAGCCGCCGAAAAAGCCGCCGAGGAACGTGTGCTCGATGCCCTGGTCGGTGCCACGGCGTCGCCGGCAACGCGGGAAAGCTTTCGCCGCAAGCTGAGAGCCGGTGATCTCGACGACAAGGAAATCGAACTTGAGGTCGCCGATACGTCAGGCGGGATTCCGATGTTCGAGATTCCGGGTCAGCCGGGCGGTTCATTCGGCGCCATCAATCTCAACGATATGCTCGGAAAGGCGTTTGGCGGGCGCACCAAGAAGCGCCGCATTACCGTCGATCAAAGCCACGACATCCTCATAAATGAGGAGAGTGACCGGTTGATTGATCAAGAGGAGATCACCGCCGAAGCCGTCGCTGCCGTCGAAAACAATGCCATCGTCTTTTTGGACGAGATCGACAAGATTTGCTCGCGTTCAGATGGCGCGGGCCGAGTCACGGGCGATGTCAGCCGTGAAGGCGTGCAACGCGATCTGCTGCCGCTTATCGAAGGTACGACGGTGGCAACGAAACATGGGCCGGTGAAGACCGACCATATTTTGTTCATCGCATCGGGTGCCTTCCACGTGTCAAAGCCTTCGGACCTGCTGCCGGAGCTGCAGGGGCGTTTGCCAATCCGGGTTGAGCTTCGGGCGTTAACGCGCGAGGACTTCCGCCGGATTCTGACGGAGACCGAGGCGAGCCTGATCAAGCAGTACGTGGCGTTGATGGCGACCGAAGGGGTTACGCTGGAGTTCACTGACGACGCGATCGATGCGCTGGCCGATACCGCGGTTGCCGTTAACGATTCGGTTGAGAACATCGGGGCGCGGCGCCTGCAAACCGTGATGGAGCGCGTGCTCGATGAGATCTCTTTTGAGGCCTCAGATCGCAGTGGCGATACCGTCGTAATTGATGCGGCCTATATCAATGAGCGCGTTGGCGAACTGGCCAAGGATGCGGACCTGTCTCGGTTCATCCTTTAAGGCCGGTGCCTGAAGTCGCTTGCTTGTTCTGGTTACTCCACCCCGATGAGCCGATCGACGGGCGCAAAGTCGTCGGTGAGAAGCAGCGGCTCCGCGGTTTTCGCGAGTTTGGCGATCTCGTCCTGTGTCATTCGGTGCCAGGACGACTCCGGGTCGACGCGGGAGTACAGAGTCTTTTTGGGTGTTGGTGATTTAGCGGCCAGAAATACAAATGTTTGGCGCCCGCCCTGGCCGAACGGCTGCCAGAGTTCCACGGTCGGGAAAACGGATTGTAGCGTGCGTCTGATTGAAAGCGTCAGTTTCGGTTGTGCGCCGCTGTCGACGACGTTCATCACGTAGACGCCGTCGTCTTTCAAGCGGCTGGCGATCAGTTCGAAGAACTCCCGCGTCACCAGATGCTGCGGCACGGCGATGTCATGGAAGGCATCGCCAACGATTACATCGAAGCTGTGCTCAGGTTCAGAAGCCAGCGCGAGACGTGCGTCTTGGTGCCGAACTTTTAATCGCGGGTCGTCGGGCAGCCAAAATGACTCGTGGGCGAGCTTGGTCACCGAGGGGTCGATTTCCGAGACTGTGACTCTTGCTTCAGGCCAGCGCGTCAGCCAGGCACGTGGCAGGGTGTAGGCGCCGCCACCAATGAAGAAAGCGCTCAGCTGCGGTCGGTCTTTGAAACGAATTCCAACCAGAGCGTCCTGAGCCTCGACGTAGGGTGTCAGAAAGATCCCCGGCCGGTCGCGCAAGTTGGTCCCGTGGCCTAGGTGATCGAGCACCATGGTGCGGGCCGGCAGGCCGACATCGCGGCTGATGTCGATCACACGGATGCAGTAATAGGCGCTTTCCTTGGTGCAATTTTCGACAAAAGCGCTGACGCCGCGGCCCCACAAAAGGACGCCACCGGCAAGCAGCATGATGGCGACAAGCGGGATCACCATCTGTTTGGACAACAGCGATTGTTTCTCAAGGCGGCGGTCGAGCACGAACAGGATGGCAGCCATTGCAGCGTAGAGCAGCGCGACGGTTAGAACCGTACGGATCGAGCCGAAATAGGAAATGAAGAGAAAGCCGGCGGCCAGGGTGCCGGCGATGCTTCCCAGAGCTCCAATGGCGTAGAAGGCGCCCAGCAGCGTGCCCATCCGCGCTGGAGTCTCGTCGATCGCCAGCTTTGTCAGGACCGGAGAGGGAATGCCGACAAAGAAGCTTGGAAGAAAGAAGAGCAAGGAGGTCAGCAGCAGAATCGTGGGTACGGCAGGGAATCCCAGGGAAATGACCGGGCCAGACAGGGTGCGCAGCAAGACAAGGCTCAAGGCGGCGCTGACCCCGGCCAGGGCCAGGCTGACCACAACGGCGCGGCGTGCCTGGCCCGACGGCTTTTCGGCGAGCCAACCGCCGATCCAGTGGCCGACGGAGAAGCCCGCCAGGACGACGGCAATGACCGCGGTCCAAGTGTAAAGCGACATGCCGAGGTAGGGCGCGATCATTCGCCCAGCCACAATCTCGATGATCAGGCCGCAGGCCGCCGACAGCCCGGTGATAACGAGATAAATCGCGATCGTGAAACTGGCGTTCGGCTGTGCTGTGTTGGCGGCGTCATGGGCGGCCGTCATATACGGGCTCTATATCTGCCTGCGTTAGGGGTTTGGTATACGTAGCAAAACAGCGGTAGGTGACTGGTACTTCGGCGCGGGTCGGCTATGTATAGCTTTTCCGAGGCGAGCCTCGAGTTTGTACCGAGAAAGAAGAAGAAGCCAAGAGATGGTGCTGATCCTGAACGATGTTTCCGCTGCCGGTAAGGCGGGTGCGGATGGGAGAGGGGAACTCTCCACGCTGGCAGGCGCAAGCCGTGGGGAGCTGAAGTCCGCGCTCTCATCGCTTGGTGTTCCCGACAAGCAGCTGCGCATGCGCTCCGGTCAGCTATGGAGTTGGATTTACGCGCGTGGGATCGGCGATTTCGAAGAGATGACGGATGTCTCGAAGGAGCTGCGGGCGAAGCTCGCGGGTGCTTACTCGCTCGATCGGCCGCAAATTGTCTCGGAACAGGTTTCGCAAGACGGCACGCGTAAATGGCTGTTGCGGCTGCCAAAACGCGGCCACGACGCGAAGGCACCCGAGGTCGAGACGGTCTATATCCCGGAGGCCGATCGCGGCACCTTGTGTATTTCCAGCCAGGTGGGCTGCACACTGACTTGCACGTTCTGCCATACCGGCACGCAAAAGCTTGTGCGCAATTTAACGCATGGGGAGATCGTCGGGCAGATTCTGCTGGCGCGGGACCGGGTCGGCGACTGGCCTGGTGCCGAGGGGCCAAGTGACGGCGGCTTGCTACCGGATGCAGAGCGCAAGATCACCAATATCGTGCTGATGGGCATGGGAGAGCCGCTCTACAACTTTGAGAATGTTCGTCAGGCGATGGAGATTGCCGCCGACAGCGGCGGCCTGTCACATTCGAAGCGGCGGATTACGTTGTCGACATCCGGAGTGGTCCCCGAGATCGAACGGTGGGGGGCGGAAGCCGGCACGATGCTGGCCATATCAATGCATGCGGTGACGGATGAGCTTCGGGATGTGCTCGTGCCAATCAATCGCAAGTATCCGATCAAGGACCTTTTACAGGCCTGCCGCACGTATCCGGGTTTGTCGAATGCCCGGCGCATCACCTTTGAGTACGTGATGCTCAAGGGTGTCAACGACAGCCTTGCCGATGCTAGGGCGCTGGTGAAACTGCTGGCGGGTATTCCGGCCAAGATCAACTTGATCCCGTTCAACGCCTGGCCGGGAGCGGCCTATGAGTGCTCGGATTGGGAGCAGATCGAACGGTTCGCTGAAATCGTCAACAAGGCGGGCTATGCCAGTCCGGTACGGACGCCGCGGGGGCGGGATATTCTGGCTGCGTGCGGGCAACTCAAGTCGGCGAGCGTCAAACTGCGTGCATCAGAGCGCGATCCGGCAAAGGCAACGAGCGGAGACTAGCGTGTTCTGGAAGACCGTCGGGCGGATGCTGCTGGTGCCCATTGCATTCATTCTGGCAATACTGGTGGCGGGATTTGTTTTGGTCACTCTCGGGCTAGAGCGGATCACGCAATCGGTCCATGCTGACGAGGGTGGGCTGGAGAGCCTCGAGAAGGTGATGACTTTTATAGGCGAAGGTTCGGCGCTGGTCGCCGCTTTCACTGTCATTCCGGCGCTCGTGTTTGCCATTGTCGGAGAGGTCGCCCGCATCCGCTCTGTGCTGTATTACGTCATCGGAGGCGGGGTCTCCATGGCGGTGACACCGCTGATTGCGCAGGGCAGTTCCGGCGGCCCCGCTGTCTTGTGGCAGGTCTTCGCGGCGGCCGGTTTCGCCGGTGGTTTCGTCTACTGGCTTCTCGCAGGGCGAACAGCCTGAAAAAACGCGCACGCGATCTGATGGGTTTGCGATGCGGTGTTCACTGCGTGTAAGACTGTCGACGGGATCAATCTGAGAAGTCTCACGAATTGGGTGTCCGATGATCGCGGCAATGGTTCGCATCCTGTTTGGTTTCGCGTTGGCGTGTCTGGCGGCTGCAGTCACCCAGGTGTTGTTCGTCATAACACCGGCGGATCTCTACAGCTTGGACGGTGATACGCGATGGCAACGCTTGGCCTTCGCAGGCATGATTTCGCTGTCAGCGGCGACGCAATCGGCTGTTTTTGCCTTACCGTTCGCGGCGGTCGCGATTTTGTTCGGTATCCTTTTGGGCGTCCGGGGCTGGGCCTTCTATGTCTTCGTGGGTCTGGCCATTGCCCTGCTCGGCTTCTCGGCGCTCTATGCGAGTGAAGATGGCGGTCAGCCGACCATTGCCAACGGCTACGCGGTCGCAGCGTTCGCTTTTTCGGGCATCATCGCCGGGTACATTTATTGGCTTGTCGCCGGGCATCGCGCCGGGGCCAACCGAAAGCCGGTGGTGCCCACATATCGGCCCGCCGAAGAAGACACCGAACGGGAGCATTTAAAGGCCAAGGATTACGATCAAGCCGACCGCCCAGTGCACGCGGTGCCTGATCCGGGGGCCCGGCATACGCACTAGAGGGTGCGACCTTTTTGATCTAAAGACTTTGTTTTGCGGTGCAGAATTTTGTTGTTGCGCTGCAAAATGTAAACTATTGTGAGCTAAAGTGCAGAATGGTTGCTCTTAGCTCGACCGGCGCTTCCCCGATCGATATGTTCACCAATCCAGTCGAACACGCGTTCGGCAGGCGCATCTGCCGATTTGACGAGGTTTTTCAATATGTTCGATACCGATTCTCAGGTTCGTTTCAACAAAAGCTGTGCTGAGGCGGTGGTCAACTACTTGAATGCGAGCGGTCACGCCTATCAGGCCATGACGCAGCAAATGCTGAACATGTGGGGGCAGTCCGTGGACGCCTTCCTGGATACCGCGCAAGCCGCTAACGGATCGCCGGCCCCGCAGCGCTACAATGCCGAGCGGGCTAACCCGATGGGTGCAGCGGCCCGCATGATGCCTTGGGCCGCGGTCCCCAACAACATGATGAATGTCGATCCTATGGCCACCTTCAAGGCTGTTGGGATGCCCTATGGAATGTTCTCGCCATTTGCCCCTTGGCTCGAGATGATGAAGCCCGCGCAATACAACGCCTGGCCGATGGCATTCGGAATGATCTCCGTGGGTGTGCCCGAGCAGGTCGCATGGCCCACGGCGCGCGCAAATCTCGCAGCGATCGACGCCTTTAATGTTGCCGCCCACTCGGTGGAGAAGGCACTTGCCGATTATAGACCTGATGCGAAGCCGGCACCGGTCACTAGGGTCAATGAGATACCGAACCCGCTCGCCCTGGCTTTTGCTGTCACGCCTTTCAATCCGAACCTATTGATGCAGTTCTTTCAGCCTTTCCGCTCGCGCTGAATGGAAGCACGCCAGCACTTTCGCGCCAGCCTGAACGGCGAGGCATGACGGCAGGCCGCTTGGGAGCGGCCTGTTTTCTTTTAAGGGGATGCCCCTGGGGCCTTAATCACCCTATGAAATCTAGCGCGGTTCTGGCCGGTCAGCTTGCGGGCGCAAACGGTTTGCCTATAGTGCCGCGCCAGCAGGAATAGGACGCATCAAAGCAGGAACGGTAAAAAGAAAAATGGCAGCAGCAAATCCGCCGGGCGGAAGCGGCAAGGTTAAAAAGGTTGTTCTGGCCTATTCGGGCGGGCTTGATACATCCATAATCCTCAAGTGGCTGCAGGAACACTACGGTGCGGAGGTCGTGACATTCACGGCGGACCTCGGGCAGGGCGAGGAGCTAGAACCCGCGCGCAAGAAAGCCGAGATGCTCGGCATCAGCGACGACAACATCTTTATCGAGGATCTGCGCGAAGAATTCGTCGCCGAGTACGTGTTCCCGATGATCCGGGCCAATGCGCTCTATGAGGGCGTGTATTTGCTGGGTACGTCGATCGCGAGGCCGCTTATCGCCAAGAAACAAATCGAGATCGCCCGGGCTACCGGCGCCGATGCGGTGTGTCACGGCGCGACCGGCAAGGGAAACGATCAAGTCCGCTTCGAGCTTGGCTATTATGCGCTCGAGCCGTCGATCAAGATCATTGCCCCGTGGCGCGAATGGGAATTCAAGAGCCGCGAAGATCTCATCGATTTCGCGGAGAAACATCAGATACCGGTACCCAAGGACAAGCGCGGAGAAGCTCCGTTTTCAGTTGATGCAAACCTGCTGCATTCGTCCTCGGAAGGGAAGGTGCTGGAAGATCCCAACGAGGAGCCGCCGGACTACGTCTTCATGCGTACTGTTGCACCCGAAGACGCACCGGACACAGCGACGACCATCACTATCGGCTTTGAGAAGGGTGATGCGGTGTCACTCAACGGTGCGAAGCTGTCTCCGGCGACGCTACTTGCAAAACTCAACGACCTAGGGCGTGACAACGGAATCGGGCGGGTGGATCTGGTTGAGAACCGCTTCGTCGGTATGAAGTCGCGTGGAGTTTACGAAACGCCCGGCGGCACGATCCTGCTTGCCGCCCACAGGGCGATCGAAAGCCTGACGCTGGACAGAGATGCCGCGCACCTGAAGGATGAGTTGATGCCGCGCTATGCGGAGCTCATCTATAACGGGTTCTGGTTTGCTCCCGAACGCGAGATGCTGCAGGCGTTGATCGACAAGAGCCAGGAGCACGTTGAGGGTGAGGTCAGGTTAAAGCTCTACAAGGGCAACGTCATTGTTACCGGGCGCAAGAGTGACAAGTCATTGTACTCGGACCAGCTCGTCACCTTTGAAGATGACCAGGGTGCCTATGACCAAAAAGACGCCGAGGGATTTATCCGCCTCAATGCACTGCGACTGAGAACGCTGGGAATGCGCGATCGCCGCTAGTGGTTCAGACCTGACACTCAGCCTCTTTGATAGATTGGCTCCGATTTGGCGCGGGCGAATTCGCGCTGAACCTGATGTGGTTTCTCCAAGGCGGAGAAGGCTGCATTGATGCGGCGCGACATGGCGTCGAGGTAGCCCTTCACCTCGTCGGGCAAATCAAGGTTGGCATACCGATCCGGGTGATAGAGCTTGGAAAGCCGGTGGTAGGTTTCGCGGATGGCCTCCCACTGCGCACCGCGCGGCACATTCAAGACAGAATGCGGATCGAATTCGTCGACGTCGTTGCCACGTCTCAGCTGGTTTGCTTTCGGAATGTCCGTCAATCGGACGGCGCTGATTGAGGCTTTTGAAACCAGTTCGCGATCCCCATTATAGGACTGGAAGTCAATGAAGCCGCCGGGACCGTTGAGCTCTTCATAAGCTTGGCGTTTGGCGCCGGCAAAAAAGCGGCCTTTGAGAATGCGGCCATCAACCATGCGAAGCTCGACTGGAATGGCTCTTTCACGTTTATCGGACGGATTTTCATTGCGACTGCGCTCAAACATGACGGCTCTGGCGTCTGATTGTTTCAAAATGGGATGACCAGTGATCTTGTGTTGAGAGATTGCAAGTGCCGGACCGTGTCTGCCGGAGCCGTGATCAGGACGGGGTTGTTTGGTCGCAGGGTTACCTTCGCGCAAGTGACAAACAACTGTGCTGTTCTCGCTAGCCGGCGCTCGTGCCCGCTCTAAGGCTTTGGAAGTACGTTTCACGGAGTTCTGCCGACATGGCCAAACCCGACCAGCCACGTTCCCTCGACTTCGAGGACCTTGAGGATGCCGCCGCCAATTCCAGCAGCAACCCAACGATTGGGGACGTTATCGCGGAGCGGCTTTCCCGGCGGGATTTGATGCAGGGCATGTTGGCGACCACGGCAATGACCGCGGCGGTGTCTCCGGCGGTGTTGCTGGCGGCATGTTCGGAAGACACTTCATCGACGCCGAACTTCAATTTTCCGGAGGTTTCGGCAGGTGTCAGCGAGCGCCACTATGTTGCCGACGGGTACAATGCCGATGTGCTGATCCGGTGGGGCGACAAGGTCGACAAGGATGCGCCTGAGTTCGACGTCAAGGCGCAGACGGCCGAAGCCCAGGCCAAGCAGTTCGGCTACAACAGTGATTTCATCGGATTTGTGCCACTCGACGGCAACGCGCGTCATGGGCTGCTGTGTATCAACCACGAGTACACCAATGAAGAGCTGATGTTTCCGGGCATCAATCCAAAAGAGAAGAAATCAAAACGCTTCGCGGAAATGACCGCAGACCGCGTCGCGGTCGAGATGATGGCGCATGGCGGGTCGGTGATCGAGGTGAAGCGCGACTCCGGAAAATGGTCGGTGGTTCCTGATTCCATATTTGCACGGCGGATCACGGCGGCCACGGAGATGGAAATCACTGGTCCCGCCGCAGGCCATGACAAGTTGAAGTCCAGCTACGATCCGGAAGGCCGGAAGGTTTACGGGATGCTCAACAACTGCGCGGGAGCCATCACGCCGTGGGGGACGTGGCTGACCTGCGAGGAAAACTTCAACGGTTATTTCTGGAACAAGAAGGCCGCCAACGCTTCACCGCATGCCGTCGCCCTGAAGCGCTACGGGGCGCCTGCCGAGCGTTACAATTGGGGCCAGTATCACGATCGGTTCGACATCAAGAAAGAGCCCAACGAGATCAACCGGTTTGGCTGGGTTGTGGAAATTGATCCGATGGATCCGGACTCCAAGCCCAAGAAGCGCACGGCGATGGGCCGCTTCAAGCATGAAGGTGCCGCCAACCTCATCAACAAAGACGGCCGACTGGTCGTCTATCAGGGAGACGATCAGCGGTTCGACTACATCTATCGGTTTGTAACCAAGGACAAGGTGGATCGAGCCAGCAGGGAGGCCAATAAGGACCTTCTTGATGAAGGCACGCTCTATGTGGCCCGGTTCAATCCCGATGGTTCGGGTATCTGGCTGCCACTCGTCTTCGGCACGGGGCCCCTAACGGAAGCAAGCGGATTTACCGATCAAGGTGATGTGCTGATCAATGTGCGGATCGCTGCTGATCTGCTTGGCGCAACAAAGATGGACCGGCCGGAGGATGTGGAGGCCAATCCGCAGACCGGCAAGGTCTATTGCATGTTGACCAAGAACAAGAAGCGGACCGAGGTCGCAGTCGATGCGGCAAATCCAAGGGCAGAGAATGCTTTCGGTCATATCATCGAGATGACGCCCGATGGCGGCGATCACGCCGCACCGACGTTCCGATGGGAGGTTTTGGTCAAATGCGGCGATCCAAGCGTCGCGGAGGTGGGCGCGACATTCAATCCGGCAACTAGCACCAGTGGCTGGTTCGCCAACCCCGACAACTGCATGATCGACAACGAGGGCCGTTTGTGGATCGCCACGGATGGCAATTCGGCCGCGACGACGGGCCGTACGGATGGCCTGTGGGCCCTGGAAACAGAGGGGCAAGCGCGCGGAACGGGACGTTTGTTCTTCCGTTGCCCTGTCGGAGCGGAGCTGTGCGGACCTTGTGTGACGCCCGATTCCGAGACGTTTTTTGTTGCCGTTCAGCATCCTGGACAAACTGAGGGCGACTCTGTTTCGACGTTTGACAGCCCGTCAACACGCTGGCCAGACTTCAAATGGAGTATGCCGCCAAGGCCAGCCATCGTTGTTATTACAAAGAGAAGGGGCGGGAAGATCGCCGTTTGACGCGGAACGAGGTGATCCAATTCGTTTTGACGACGGGGGCAATGATCATGTCCCAAGTGCCGAAATGGTCGATGAAAGCCTTGCTGAAGCGGTGCGGACCCAGGAAGATTCCGCAATGGGCCTGTGGATTTAGGGCGCCAGCCGGGCCCGTTGACCCGGCATAACCTAGCTTTGTAGTGTGCGGCGACCCGCTCAGGACGCATTACGACGAACGGGGTCGTTGCAGCGAGACGGGCTTAGGTTCATTGATGGGCCGATTATCCTGGGCACACCCGAAGGAGGCGTCAGACAGATGCTGGATAACCCAACACGTGAAGCGGTCACCGCGGCCAGTGATATGGGCGTGGAGAGGGACGGAATCCGCCACGATTGGACGCGCGAAGCGGCGCAGCGCATCTATGACCTTCCCTTCAACGAGCTGTTGTTTCGCGCCCAATGCGTGCATCGGAGCAGCTTTGATCCCAATACCGTCCAAAAATGCCAGCTGTTGTCGATCAAGACTGGCGGCTGCCCGGAAGACTGTTCGTATTGCAGTCAGTCCTCACGCTACGAGACGGGGCTCAAAGCCTCAAAGATGATGGCGCTGGAGGAGGTCTTGGAAGGAGCGCGGGCGGCCAAGGCCAATGGCGCGACCCGTTACTGCATGGGTGCGGCGTGGCGCGGCCCGAAGCAGCGCGACATGCCTGCCGTCCTCGACATGGTGCGCGAAGTCAAGGAGATGGGCCTTGAGACATGTATGACGCTCGGCATGCTGACGGATGAAGATGTCGCGCAGCTGAGGTCGGCGGGGCTCGATTACTACAACCACAACGTGGATACGTCCGAGCGCTATTATTCGGAGATTATTACGACGCGCACGTTCGCGGACCGTATTGAGACCCTGGAGCGCGTGCGTGAGGCCGGCATCAAGGTCTGCTCGGGCGGCATTCTCGGCCTCGGCGAAACTGATGCCGACCGCATAGATATGCTGGTCACGCTTGCAAATCTTCCCGAACATCCCGACAGCGTTCCCATCAACATGCTGATGGCAATCGAGGGGACGCCGCTTGAAGGTGCCGCGAAGGTGGACGGCATCGCATTCGTGCGGGCCATAGCTCTGGCCCGCATCATGATGCCGAAATCCTATGTCCGGCTGTCCGCCGGGCGCAGTGAGATGAGCGATGAGCTTCAGGCTTGGTGCTTTTTTGCCGGCGCCAACTCCATCTTCTGCGGTGAGCAGCTTCTAACGGCTGACAACCCCGGCGAGGATGCGGATGACTTGCTGTTTGCGAAGCTCGGCCTCAAGGCCGAGGCCGGCGGTTAGGACGACACGGATTGACCGAACGAAATGAAAGCTCGCGACATCACCCGGCGCACGTGCGCTCCCTGTCGGCTCTGGCTGGCCGGAACCGCCTGAGGCGGCTCGTGCACAACGAAGGTTGGGATTTGTCTTCCAACGACTATCTCGGGCTTGCCGGTTCAGCGGAACTCCGCGACGAATTCATGCAGGCGATGGCCAGCGGGGCGGCGATGGGTTCGGGCGGTTCGCGGCTGTTGCGAGGCAATCACCGCGCGCACACGCGGCTTGAAGAAGAAGCAGCAGACCTATTTGGGGCTGAGGCGTCGCTGTACTTCAGTAGCGGGTTCCTCGCCAACGCGGCTGTGTTCTCGACTCTGCCACAGCGGGGTGACATCGTCGTGTACGATACCCTTATTCATGCCAGTGTTCATGACGGCATGCGGCTGTCGCGTGCCGAGTCCGCCGGCGCGGCTCACAACGATGTCGCAGCATTCGAGGATGAGATCGTGCAATGGCGGCGGCGTGGTGGAACGGGCCGCCCGTGGCTGGCTGTTGAAAGTCTGTACAGTATGGACGGGGACGCGGCACCGCTTGATGATCTTGCGGCGTTAGCCGACCGGCATGACGGGATTGTCGTTATTGATGAAGCGCATGCGACCGGGGTTCTGGGTCCGCAGGGCCGCGGGCTGGGTGCCCACCTCGAAGGGCGGCCCAATGTCATTTCGCTGCACACTTGCGGCAAGGCGCTCGGGCTCATGGGGGCTCTGCTGTGCGCGCCGCGTGTGCTAATCGACTTCCTCGTTAACCGCTGCCGGCCGTTCATCTACACCACGTCGCCGTCACCTTTGATGGCCGAAGCGGTGCGTTTGGCGCTGTTACGCATTCTCAGCGACGAGGACATTGGGCGAGAACGTCGAGACGAGCTGCGGCGGCGCGTTGGACGCGTTGGCGCGGCGTTGACCAAGAAATGCGGCTTCGAGCCTACAGGGACGCATATTCAGCCGATCGTGGTCGGTCGCGATGCGCGTGCGCTGGAACTTGCCGAGGGTCTGCAAAAACGTGGTTTTGACATTCGGGCAATTCGTCCTCCAACGGTTCCGGAGGGGACGGCGCGGCTCAGGATGTCCCTGACGTTGAATACGCCGGAAGGTGCGCTCCTGGAATTCGTTGATGCGCTCGCCGAAGAGCAGGAGCTGATGCGCTCATGAGCGGACGGCAAGCATTTGTCATTGCCGGCACCGATACCGGGGTCGGCAAGACGGTTTTCGCCGCGGCGCTTACACAAGCCCTCGCGGCCAGCTACTGGAAACCGATACAGGCCGGTATGGCCGAACCGACGGACAGCAAAGTCGTCGCCAGCATCGGTGGTGTGCCGCCGCACCGAATTCTCACGGAGGCCTACCGGCTGCGAACACCAGCTTCGCCCCACTTTGCCGCCGAGCGGGACGAGGTCGACATCGACATAAAGCGATTGACCCCGCCGGCGGACGAGAGACCTCTCGTCATTGAGCTGGCCGGTGGTTTGCTGGTGCCGATCACACGAACGGTTCTACAAATTGACGTTGTGGCAAAGTGGTGTTTGCCGGTTATCCTGGTGGCGCGCACATCGCTTGGGACGATTAATCATTGCCTCATATCGCTGGAGGCACTTCGCAACCGAGGGATCGAAGTTTCCGGGGTGGTGTTTGTCGGTGATGCCGTGCCCGACAGCGAAGAGGTGATCACAGCATTTGGCGGGGTTCGCCGCCTCGGCCGGTTGCCGTTTGTCGATCCGCTGACGCCGGCGGCTGTCGCGGGCGCGTTTGCCGCGAACTTTGATCTGGAGGATTTCCAATGACCTCCAAGTCGCCGGTCTGGCATCCCTTCACGCAGCACGCAATTGCTCCGGAGGCGATCGCTGTCGCGCGCGCCTCAGGCGCCTATCTTGAGACTATTGATGGACGCCTCATCCTGGATGCGATCTCATCTTGGTGGGTTGTTACACATGGTCATTGCCATCCGCGCATTGTCGCAGCGGTCAAGGAGCAGGCCGAGCGGCTCGACCAGGTGATCTTCGCGGGTTTTACGCATGAGCCCGCGGAGCGGCTTGCGGAGGCGCTTGTCGCGTTGACGCCAGAGCCGCTGACGCGTGTGTTTTATTCGGATTCCGGATCGACCGCTGTCGAAGTCGCTTTGAAGATGGCGCTTGGATATTGGCGCAACATCGGTTCGCCACGTCCACATATCGTGGCACTCGAGCATGCTTACCACGGCGATACGATCGGGACGATGTCGGCCGGTGCGCGCGGCGTGTTCAATGCAGCTTACGAGCCGTTACTGTTCGATGTGAAGCGATTGCCGTTTCCGGAAGAAGGTCGGGAACAGGCGACGCTCGATGCCTTCGAGGCGGTGTGTCGGGCGGGAGGCGTGGCCGCGTTGATCGTTGAGCCGCTGGTTCTCGGTGCCGGGGGGATGTTAATGTGGCCGGCTGCGACACTGGCTCAACTGCGGCGCATCTGCGATCAGTATGATGTGCTGTTGATCGCCGATGAGGTGATGACGGGCTGGGGCCGTACCGGGACGCTGTTTGCCTGCGAGCAGGCGGGTATTGTCCCTGATATCCTCTGCCTCGCCAAAGGCATTACCGGCGGACATCTGCCGCTTGCGGCCACGTTGTGCGCCGAACGGATCTTTGATGCCCACTACTCAATGGATCGATCGAAGACCTTCTATCATTCTTCTTCTTACACAGCGAACCCGATCGCCTGCACGGCAGCGGTCGCCAACATCGAGGTCTGGCGAGAGGAGGCGGTATTGGCGCGGGTGCAGGCGCTTTGTGAAATGCAGGAGCAGCACGTTGCGCGGCTTAGCGCAAACACCGTGTTCCGCAACGCGCGGCGAACAGGAACCATCGCTGCGATTGATGTTGACGTTGATGATCAAGGATACCTGGCGCAAATCGGACCAGCACTCTATGAGGAGCTTATCGCCCGGGGCGTGCTGCTGCGGCCACTTGGCAATACCGTCTACGTGATGCCGCCCTATTGCATCACGTCGGATCAACTGGACGTCCTGTACGCGGCCCTCGTCAATGGTGTCGAACGGGTTTTGGCCGGGGTGCGGTCATGAGCGGCGGCGTGGAAGTTCTCGGCCTTGGGCATTATGCGCCGGAGCGTGTGGTCAAAAGCTGTGAGATTGAAGACCGGCTCGGTCTCGAGTCCGGGTGGATCGAAAGCCGCACAGGTATTGCAGAACGGCGTTGGGCGGCCAAGGAAGAGCGCCTGTCGGATCTGGCCATAGCCGCCGGGGAAATGGCCCTATCACGCGCGAAGGTTTCGCGGGCTTCCGTGGGACTTATACTGTTGGCGACGTCAACGCCCGACCATCTGCTGCCACCAACGGCTCCGCTTGTAGCGCACCGGCTTGGCCTGGCGGGGGCCGGAGGAATTGATATAGCCGGGGCATGCGCCGGGTTCCTCTATGCGTTGACGTTGGCCGATGCGTTTGTGCGGGTGCATCAGAAGAATGTGCTGGTGATCGCCGCCAATATTCTATCGCGGCGGATCAATCCGAAGGAGACAGCGAGCGCCGTGCTATTCGCGGATGCCGCGGGGGCGATGCTGATCGGGCCGTCACAGCGGACTGGCGCGGGTGTGATCGGCGCCGATGTCAGATGCGATGGCAGCGGTTACGATCTCATCAAGATTGCAGCGGGCGGCAGTGCGGTTCCCTACGGAACAGAGCTGGCTTCCGAGGATGTGTTGATGTGCATGTCAGATGGCCGCGCAGTTTTCCAGCGGGCCATCGCAATGATGTCAGATACGTCGCGTGCAGCTTTGGCAAATGCCGGGCTGCATGCGGCGGAGGTAACACACTTCGTGCCTCATCAGGCCAATGTGCGCATTATCGAGGCCGTGCGCAGGAACCTGGGGATCCGAGAAGTGTCTGTATGTTCAACCGTTTGCGCTTACGGAAACAGCTCGGCGGCAACAATTCCGTTTACGATGTCTATTTTGTCTGACGAGCGTGGCTTTCAGACCGGCGATCGCGTGTTACTGTGTGCAGCGGGAGCCGGGTTGAATGGCGGTGCTGTCCTACTCGGCCTTTGACTAGCCCTGCGCCAGGCCGCGCGATGCGGTCTTGCTCGCCTTGTGGAGGAGGTTTGTTGGATGGGGATGGATCAATACGCCGCCGGTGTTGCCGAGGTGCTCGCCGCCAACGAACTGTTCTACGATGCGTTTCGCTCCGGTGACGTGGCGGCGATGGAAGCGCTGTGGTCGGAGCGGGATGATGTCTCCGTCTATCATCCCAACTGGCCTGGAATCACAGGTCGAGAGGACGTCATGGCGTCGTGGCACCAAGTCATGGTGCTCAGTGAGCCACCGGCGATCTTCTGTTCCAACCCGATGGTCATTCGACAAGGTCGTGTCGCCATTGTCTTTTGCACCGAAGATATCGAGGGCCATCAGATGACGGCCAGCAATGTCTTCGTCGAGGAAAACGGCGCTTGGCGGATGACGGGTCATCACGCGCGGCCGCTGTCGCTCAGCGGGCAGAACATTGCGGAGGACGGCGGAGACGACGGAACGGCCTGAAGCCGCCCGCCGCATTCGCCAAAATCGACCGAAGCGGGACTATCGGTTTCTGCCACCGTCATCATTGCGGAAGCCGGCACAGATATCTTGAACCCGCGTGTCGTGCCCGATCCAGTTACAGATTTCTTCTTTTTTCGAGGGGCTTTGGCGGATTGCTCTGGCCGAGACGCTGCTGCCGTAGCCGCGAGCGACCTGCGCCAAGTAATTGTCACCGCAATAGGGGGTCGCGATCTGGTTTCCCTGGACGACTTGAAAAGGGCCCTTGCAGCGGATCTTTGCCGTTGCCGGGCTGGCGGACATGATCGCCATGGCCATGGCGGCGATGGCGGACAGTATGATTTCGGTTCTCATCTAAGGCCTTTGTACTCGAGTGTTCGTTTCACGAGGGCAAGAGTATCCCTCAGCCTCGCGCCAAGAACGTCCATGCGCAAGGGGATGTGCGAGCAAAACACCCTCACAGCTGCGTTACGCAACGTGGCATCGGATGGACGGCGCTGCGCTTGGTTTTGCGGTTAGCCCGGTGATGACTGGCCCCGGTGGTCGTGCATCGACGGTCTGTCGTGTTTTCAAAAAATAGCTGACATGGTGAACGAAGGCGGGCTTCGACCGACTTCAGGGCGCATAAATCGGTCTTGAAATTTTACCAACTTAATCAGAATGTTGCAGAGCTCTCTTCGGATGAACGCTTAGTGAATGCGTCGTTCAAAATCAATTCAGGAGCGGGAGGACAATGTGGCGATCGAAGGACACACAACGCACCTAGGAGTTAAAACAGATGTCGACGCCAACCACCGCAATCGCTACGCCCGCCACCTCTCACCGCAACTTGTTCACTTTTTTCATGCTGCCGATCCTCGCCGCCATGATGATGTTCGGCGCCGCCGGCTTCACGGCAACACCAGCGGAAGCCGGGTCATACTGGCAGGGCTATTCAAAGGGCAAGAAGATTGGCCGGAAGCATGGTTATGAAGACGGTTTCAAGAATGCCTACAAGGCTTCTTACATTGATGAACTGATTAACGGCGGTGCCCGCTACAGCACAAAAAGCGCCTCGTCGGCGGAGTACCGCAGAGGCTACCGGGACGGTTACCGCGTTGGTTACGAAAAAGGGTATCGCTCGGGTCGCCGGGATGGCCGTTATGCCGGTCGCGAAGACGCCAAGAACTGGAAAGCCGATCTGCGCGAGAAGATGCGCAACTGCATGCGCAGTGGTTTCCGCTGCTGATTGAGCCAGACTCCGCAAGTCTGGGAAATTTCAAAGAGCCGCCGGATACCATGTGTGTCCGGCGGTTTTTGCTGCGGGTTGCGGCTCTTCTGCTCTGGGTATGCCTCAACTTCAGTCGAGGACAATAGGTTCGGCGCGGGGCCACAAACCGGTTTCGATCCTGGATGCGAGTCTGGTTTTGTCCTCGTTGTCGAGTTTGCTTTCGGCCGCTGCTAACAAACGGTCCAAGTCGGGGTCTTTTAGTCCTTTGAGTTTGGCTCGGGCGAGTGCGAAGTAGTTGAAGACCGGGGTCAGGCGAATGACTTCACCAACTTCAGAGAGCTGGGCGAGCTTCAAGTAGGCCGGCGGGTAATCGGCGAGGGCAAGGTTGAGAAAGGAAATCGTTTCATTCGCCACGCCCCAGACTGGATTGTAAGCCCTCCGGAATGGGATGGCATCGGCTTTGGATTGGGGCAGGCGCTGTGCTTTTTTGCTGCGCTCCTCCAGGAGCCGTTGCTCCTCTTGAAAGTGGTTTTCCGTCTGGCAGAAAAAAGCTTCTGGATAATAATTTGGGCTTACTGCGTAGCGCCAGGCGAGAATCCCACCCGAGGCTGGATGGGGCAGGTGCGGGTACTTCGGGCCGAACGCGCTTATGAGTTCGAGGAGGGCGCTGCGGCACTCCCGCAGTCCCATTTTCTTTTGATAGATTTTTAGCGTGTCGTCATCTAGCAGATCCTCAGGCTTTGGAAACTCGAAATCTCGATACACCTGTCTTGTCTCGTCGATGATCTCATAAAGCTCCTCAATGCTCGCGGCGTGGGCTTTGGCTGCAAAGTCGGCGATCGCGGTTAGGAGTAGGAACGAAGCCGCTGTTATCCCCGCACACTGATTAAGGCTGAAACTGATCCTTCTCTGCATCGTTAAAAGGATCAATGTGATGAGCAGTCGTAACGACCTTTGCCAGGAGAGAGCCTCCCAGCTAAGGGATCTCAAACGCGACTGGCGGGCGCTCACGAATGAATTCGAAAGGGTCAAATACAAGGAGCAAGAATTGAGTGTGCGGTTCGCGGAATTGCAAGCCAAGCGGGAGCGGTTCATAGCTCTTGGTGTTTCAGTCCCGGCGCGAGTGGCTGTAGGCGGTCCGATCGGTGCTGCTACATCTGTCCTCGGTGCAATCGCCAATGCCAATGAACTCGCTCGGCTCGACAGCCAACTCGCAATGCTGAAGCCCCAATTGCAAAATCTGCGAAACAGGCTGCAAGAACTAGAACGGAAACGCACCAGTAAGATGGACCTTATTCGCCAATACCAGGCGAACTTCAACAAATATGACTGCTTTGAACTCGGCTTCAGCCACGAATTGCTGAACATGCCCTGATACCTGCTGCTCACCGCGATTCCGGCCGCCGTACTTGGGTGCTGTCGCTCTCGTTGCTCAGAACTCCCGTTGCCGCGGTGTCCTAAGGGAGGTTTTGGATAAGAACGGCGCATGGCTCATCGGCGACAATCCGTACGCCATCGGATTAATTTTTGCAACTGCGGTTCGTCTGAGCGGTTTTGCCTTTAGCCCGAGCTTCTCGATTTGCACCCCGTCTTTGCTGCTTGTTCCACCGGTGGCAGCGCCGTCTCATTGGCGCTGGCCGAAGTAGCGGGCGATGGCGTCCATGCCGGCGAAGCCCAGGGCAATACTCTCCTTGTCGGCGCTGACGGGCAGCGAAGAGAATTTCACCATGACGACCTGGGTCGTGGGATTGATCCAGATGTGCTGTCCGTTGACTCCGACCGCGAAGAAGGAGCCGTGGTCGTCCATGGTGACGTACCATTGATTGCGGTAGAAGCCGTCCGGCCAAATTTCAGCGTATTGAGTCGGCTTCCATGCGGAGTTCTTTCCATTAAAGCGAATGTCGTCGATCCAGCCGGACGGAACGATCTGCTGATTGTTGTGAAATCCGTCGTTGAGCACCATTTGCGCGAAACGAGCCGTGTCCCGTAGCGTGATTACAAAGCCGCCATTGGCAACGGCAGACCCTTTGTAGTCGACGCTGATCTGAGCATCGTGTTCGGCACCGAGCCGCGACCAGATAGCGTCGCGCATGAAATCGATGAAGCGCTGGTTGGAGGCCCGCTCGATCAACCAGCCCAGAACATCGGTGTTGATCGACGCATAGTGGAATTTCTCGCCATGCGGGCGGTCGTCCTTGCCGATGGTCTGGGCAAAGGCGTAGACGCCGGCCCGCGCTCGTTCGGAACCAGGTCCGCGCCAGCCGGTGGCCTCCTCGTGGGACACGACTTCCGCCTTCGGGTCAGCGTAGTCCTCGCTGAAGACGATCGACGTTGTCATGTCGAGCACATCGCGCACGGTGGCTTCGGCGAAGCCGGCGCTGTTTTTCATCTCGGGCAGATAGTCGATGACTTTGGCCTTGGGGTTCAATCTTCCGTCGTTCACTAGGATGCCCGCCAAGGTACCCGTGAGGGATTTGGAGACCGACATCAGGAGGTGACGTGTTCCAGGGCGCATACCATTGTAGTACTTTTCGAAGACGACGTTGCCTCTTTGCAGGACGATAAAGCCGTCGGTGTAGGTTCTTTGCAGCATTTTGTGGACGGTCATTTCCTCGCCGTCCGGGGCTTCGAATTTGAGATCCGACAGGTCGAGCGGCGTCCGCTCCAGCCACGAGGTGGGTCCGGACCCGCGGCTGATGTTCGCCGTCGGTATGATCTCGCTGATGTGCTGGAAGGCCCACCGGTTATCTGGCCCCTTGTCCCATTTCGACATGTCGATGAGGCGTTCTGGAGGTGAGCCCTGCATGATCCCCATTTCGGCGGCGCTTCTCGGACGGTCGTCGGCGAAGGTTATCGTGGGAGCAAAGGCGGCCAGTACAAACGATATGAAAAAAAGTCTCTTCGGAGCCATTGACGTTCCTCTGGTGCAAATCGGGATGCAAATTATTGGTCTTGGGTGAGCTGTGAAATCGTGTGCTTTTGAAATCTATGTTCTGGCTCGGTCTTCCATGTGCCTCGCGCGGCATTGACCGACAGTCGTGACAATGCGCACGCGACCGGCGGACGACAAGGCCTTTGGCGAGTGCAGGAGAGCGTTGGTTGCAATCTCCGGGGTCAATGCAAAAAGGGGGGCGCGCGCCCCCTCTCAGTTAGTCTAGTTTCTGTCGCCATCCTTATCGGTGCCGAGCTTGTAGAGTCGCTGTAGCATGGCATCGAAGCCGCCAGTGTCGCCGGTGTGCAGGTCGATACGACCGACCTTTTCGACGAGTTTCTCCAGAGCCTCCAGCTCCTTCAGGCGGATCAGGAGAGGGTTGTCCTCCATCAGCCGAGCCGTGTTGAGGAGGGACCGGGTGGCGGCTGTTTCCTCCTGGCGGCGGATGAGGTTGGCCTTGGCGACACGCTCCGCCTCGACAACCTTGTTCAGAAGCTCGCGCACGTCGCCCGGCAGGATGACGGCCTTGACACCGATCTCACCAATCTCAATGCCGAGCTCCGAGGCGCGCTTGTCGACGTACTCGCGCACCTCGCCGTCGATCTTGTCGCGGGCGGCGAGGATGTCGTCGAGCGTGCGCGTGGCGACGGCCTCGCGGATGGCGAACCGCACCAACCGGTAAAGCGTGCCGGCCACGTCGCCTGACGCCAGGACCGTCTTCTCCGGGTCGATGACCTTGTAGAACGCGGTCAACGTGACACGAATCCCGACGCGGTCCTTGGTCAGGATCTCCTGAGCGGTCACTTCGAGCGGCGTCGGACGCAGATCGACCTTCCGCACCTCAACCTTGCGACCAACCTCCCAGAAGGCGTAACGGCCCGGCGGCAGCTTATCGAGGAGGGCACCGTTGACGAACAACAGACCGACCTCGTAGGCCTCGATTAGCTCACGGCGGAGCGGGGCCTTCGGGAAGTCCGTCAGCCGGTCGATGATGGCATCGGGCACGCGCGGTTCGGCTCCCGCGTCGATGCGTTCGACATCAACCTGAGTCAGTGTCTTCCAGAAGGTGCGCGTTACGTTCGGGCGCACCACATGGAACGGCTCGCCGTCAAAGGACACGATGGCGATTTCGTTAGCGGTTGTCTGGACGATCTCGAAGTTCGCTTCGGCCAGCTTTGGGTGCGTCTTCTCGAACATCAAGGCGCGCTCGGCCGGGAACTCGGCGCGCGTCACCTTGACGACCTCGGCGTTGAGCTCGCCCTTCATATCCACGCTGCGAAACCGGCCAGGCTCGAGCAACTGCTCGAAGCGGCCGTTGCGGGTGAGGAAGGCGCGCTCGCCGTCTTTCACGTCCACCGTAAACATGCCAATGCCGATCATTGTCTTAACCTCGATACATTTCGTTCGTGCAGCTTTGTTGCGCCCGCAGAGGGTCGCCGGCCGCCCGGTCCACGCCGACGCTCGCGGGCCTTCGCTTGAGCCGTGCGGTGCCGACCGTTGCCTGGAGCTGCGGTCACCGGCTTTCCCGTAGGTTGGCCGATGCCGGGGCCCGAGGCTCGAGCCGGTGCCGCGCGGCGGTATCCGCGAAGGCACAGAGCGGCGACTGCGCTGCCGCCGCGGCGCCAGCAACCGACCGGGGCCGGTCACCAACACCGTGACAGCCGAACCTTGCGGCCGGCTTCCCGTGATCCTTAGGACTGGTCCAAAACCAGATGCGTTGGCGACGCATTGTGGGATTCGAACCCACGAGGGGCTTGCGCCCGCTGGATTAATAGTCCAGTGCCCGACCACCGGGCTTGTTGGAGAAGCTAAAGGGACTCGAACCCTCGTCCTGCCGGGTTTCCGGCCGCTCTACCGCTGAGCTATAGCCTCGACCTCAAGACACGCGGAACACGTCAACCGCAGAGCGGCGCGCGCCAGCCGGGTCTCAACGAGCCCGGACCCATGGCCTGTCGAAAGGGAGCGGTCTGCTAACGGAAGATCTGGGCAAAAGTTTAGCCGGGCTCTCATAAACAACCGACGCCTTTTGAATTCCTTGATGCGAAACTCGCGGGAACGGTTTAAGAGTGTCGAAGCAATTGCTTATTGAGAGTCGTTTGCCATGTTGGATCTACAGTACACTTCAAATTCCGATCATTGGCGGGAATTCGCCAATTCCGTGCAGCGCCGCATCACCGGGCAACCCGCCGTCGGCTCTCAGCAGTTCACCAAGCTGCTCGGCGTTGCCATTATCCTTGGTTCGATTCTGCTTTTGATCAGCATCGCGGCGGACCGGCAATGCGCCGCCGCCGGTGTGGCCTGTTGGATTGATCCGCTGTCGCTCGTTTTGGGCGCCATTCTTGCGTTCCTGACCGTCGTCGCTTTCGGCGCCAATATTCGCAAGAAATCCATTGACAGTGCCGTCGAGGAAAACGGAGTTCTTCTGGGTGACCGGGAGATCAAACTCAGTGACGACGGGATCGAAGTGATCGGTTCCAAGAACCGCGCGAGCTACAAGTGGAGCGCTATCAAGGAACTCGAAAAAGGCAAATCGATCCTCACGCTTTGGATGGAACGGGGCGCGGGAGTCTATGTTCCGAGGTCTGCATTCAAGGATGCCGACGCCGAGAACCAGTTCATTGACTATGTCAAGCAGCATGTCCCGGGGCTCAAAGCGACGTCGGGTCTGACAGCTGAGACGGGCGATGAGGCTGAGGAACAGCCAAAGCCGACGGTCAAGATGATTCTCACGGGAAAATACGGCGACACCCAGCGTTCGACGAATGCTGAGAACCAGAGTTCCGAGGTTCAAAGGCAGTAGCCGCGCGTTTGTTGTGGTTCACTCCCATAACATTGTCGCACGGGCAGTGACGGGTTTCTTGATTGGGCGTAAGAGTCCGGCATTGCAGCTGCGAATCAGACCTTGGGGGGCACAATGGGCCAACTCGCCAAGCCCGTAGATCAATTGCGTGAACGTTATGATGTGATCATCGTCGGCTCCGGTTACGGCGGAGGCGTTTCGGCGTCACGGTTGGCACGGGCCGGTAAGAAAGTGGCAGTACTCGAACGGGGCCGAGAATTCGTCACCGGAGATTTCCCATCGCGATTTCCGGAGTTGCGCAACGAATTGCGGATCTCCAGCCGGTCGATGTCGTCGGGATCGGCGACGGCGCTGTATGACTTGCGGATTGGAGACGATATTCATGTGCTGGTCGGCTGCGGACTAGGCGGCGGCTCGCTTGTCAACGCGGGCGTCTCATTGCGCCCTGATCAACGTGTGTTCGGAGACGAGGTCTGGCCTGGGCAGTTGCGCCAGGACGGTCTGCTCGACGAAGGCTATCGCAGGGCCGAAGCTTGGCTGCGTCCCTCGCCGCATCCGCGCGCGCCTGAGTTCGAAAAGTATCAGGCGATCTCGGGCGCGGCTGATGCGATGGGCTGTCAGATGCGCAACACGCCCGTTGCCGTCAGCTTTGAAGACACCATCAATCCCGCAGGGCTCGCGCAACCGGCTTGCACATCGTGCGGTGACTGCTGCTCGGGGTGCAATGTGGGCGCGAAGAACACGGTGGCCTTGACCTACCTTCCCGATGCCGTCCGTCACGGCGCGGAACTGTTCACCGAAATCACGGTACAGCGCGTTGTAAAGCGGCCTGATGGCGTCTGGCAGGTGGATGCGCGCCCGACGGGAAGCAAGCGGAACGGCAAGGGCAACAGCGATGCCATGAAGCTTGAGGCCGATGTTGTCATCCTGGCTGCCGGGACGTTGGGATCGACAGAGATTTTGCTGCGCTCGGCGGCGGCTGGCCTGCCCATCTCCGATCGACTGGGGCAGCGGTTTTCCGCGAACGGCGATATCATCGCATTCGGTTATGGGGGCGATAAAGTCGTCAATGCGATCGGTATCGGACACCCGGCGAAAATTGACGGTTTTGAGGTTGGCAGTTCCGTGACGGGTCAGCTCGAGTATCGCGACAGCGATAACCTCGACCTGGAGTACGCGGTGCAAGATGGTGCGATGCCGTCGCCGATTGCTCCCATTCTGCCAGTGATGTTCTTGCCGAACGGAAGACTCCTGGGCGCGGTGCAGAGTTTGGTCAAGGGCGTCTACAATGGTCCGTTCGCCCGCTTGCAGACGTTCTTTGCGGTCTCTCACGACAGTGCGTCGGGCCGGTTCGTTTTGGATGGTGACCGCCTCCAGCTCTCTTGGCCTGGCGCTCATGAAGAGCCGGTCTATGAACGGCTCAGTGATGCGCTTTCGCAAATCGCGGGGCACGTTGGCGGCAAGTTCGTTCAGAACCCATTGGCCGGTACGGTCATGGGCAAGCAGCCTGCCACGGCGCACCCGCTGGGTGGTTGCGGCATGGGTGCGGAGCGCACCGACGGTGTCGTCAATCATAAAGGCCAAGTGTTCGATGCAAGTGCGGGCCAGGGCGGCACAGCCACTCATCGTGGCCTCTATGTGATTGACGGTTCAATCATTCCGCGCTCGCTGGGCGTCAATCCGTTGCTCACGATCACGGCGCTTGCCGAGCGAGCCATGCTACACATGCGGACCGACTTCGGGTTGTCGTTTGATGCTGAGCCAGTCGAGGTGCAGCAAGCGGCCGATGTGACCGCGCCGGGCGCCTTTGCGTGAGCGTTCGAACGATGCAATTAGCTCACTCGATCTCCCTCAGGATCCGATAGACACTGCGCTCGCTGATGCCAAGTGTCTTGGCGATGTCCGCCCGATTTCCGTGGCGCCGTTCCGCGACAATGCGCAGGTAAGCGTTTCGTACCTCTTCGAGCGTAGGTTCGGTTGTAAACTTCAATTCCACGCGGGCCTTGGGGTTGGATACGCTGGTGGCAGTTTGCGACAGGCCGAGGTGTTCAACCTCTATGGCTTGCTCGGCGCGGGACGCCAGCAGGGCGCGTTCGATGACGTTACGCAATTCCCGCGCGTTGCCGGGCCAGTCGTAGGCCTGGAGCACGGCCGCCGCCTGAGGTGTGAGCACCTTGTCGATCTGGCGATCGAAGCTGCGAGTCACGATGAACAGTTCGGCGATTTCGACAATGTCATCGCGTCTTTCGCGAAGCGGCGGTACATCGAGCACCAGCGCTGAGAGGCGGTAGTAGAGATCGCGCCGGAAGCTGCCATCTTGCGACATTGCCAGTAGGTCACGGTTGGTCGCAGCAACGAACCTGACATCGCATGCGATGTCGCGCGTGCCTCCAACGCGACGAAAACGGCCCGTCTCAATCACGCGAAGCAGCTTGACCTGTTGAGAGAGCGGCAAGTCACCAATCTCGTCCAGGAAGACGGTCCCGCCGTCCGAGACTTCGATGAGGCCCTCCTTCTTCTGATCGGCTCCGGTGAAGGCACCGCGTTCATGGCCAAACAACTCGGATTCAAACAGGGTGTCCTGCAGGGTGGCGCAGTCGACGGCGGTAAAGTTGGCCGCGCTGCGGGGGCTGGCATCATGAACGGCTCTGGCCACCAGTTCCTTGCCGACGCCGCTTTCGCCCAAGATCAACACCGTTGCCTGGCTTGGGGCGAGCAGCTCGATTTGCTTGCGGACTTCGCGAAGACCCGGGCTCGATCCGATCAATGTCGGGGTCTTGCGGCGTGCCTCGTCGCGAAGAAACTGGTAACTGCGGCGAATCGAAGTGGCTTCCAGCGCGCGTTCAATCACCACCTCTAGGGTGTCGGGATTGATCGGCTTGATGAGATAGTCGACGGCGCCCAAACGTATGGCTCTCACTGCGTCATTTATCGAACCAAACGCCGTGATCACGACGACCGGTGCAATTTCCTTGAGTTTGGGGAGCTTTTCGAGGCCGTTGGCGTCCGGCAATCTGACATCCAGCAGAATCAATGCGGGCTGCAGATTTGCCAGTGCGCTTTTTGCTTCGCGCCAGGATTCGACACCAGTTACGGCATAGTCGGAACGTTCAAGCCGCTGAAGAATAAGCCGTCGTAAGGTGGCATCGTCTTCAATGAGTAGCAAAGGTTTAGGTTTCGGCATCATTGTCGTCGACTCCAGCATCGGCGCAGGGCAGCCATACGGAGAAGCAGGCGCCAGACTGCGGTGTGTTCTCCACGGCAATGCGACCACCCCAGCTCTCGACCGAGGACTTTGTCAGTGTCAGCCCAAGACCGGTGCCGCGAGAGCCATCGGCACGCTTTGACCAGAATGGCTGAAACACGACCTGCAGATCCTCCGGCAGGATGCCATCGCCTGTGTCCATGAAATCAATCCTGATCTCATCTTCGATGCAGCTCGTGCGCACAGTGAATTCGCCGCCATCTGGCATGGCATGAAATGCGTTTTGCGCCAAGTTGATCACAATCCGCCTTAACTCGCCGTCCGACACCTCCGCGCGCAGGCCGGGCGGCAATTCGAGTTTAATGCGCACGTCGATTTTTTCAGCCTCGGGCGCGATAAGTCGCAGCGTTTCGGAAATCGTCTCCCCGACGTCAACGAGTTCCAGTGAAACCGTTGCCGGTGTTGAGAGTTTCAGCAGGCTGCTGGTGACCGTGAGACAGTTGCCGATTTCGTTCTGGGCGACGCCAATATACTCGCGGGCGTTTTCGGCAAGGTGCTTCGCGCAGGCGGCGTCAGCCTCCGAAAGGGCGAAACTCACACCTCCGAGCGGATTGCGAATCTCATGCGCGACACCGGCGGCAAGCATCGACAATTCGGCAAGTTTTTGTTCGTGCGAGGCTTGAATATCGGCTTCGAGATCGCGAATGGATTCAACAACGCCCCATTCCGATGTATCGCCGGTTGGAATTTTGATGCGATCGGCCCTGACCTCGACGAGGCAATTCTCGCCGTTATAACGCTTGTGTCGCGCCCGATAGCTCACCGGCGTCTTGAGTTTGTCTTTGCAGGCCAGTTCGATGGGACAGATTTCCATGGTGGCAGGGCATGGGGAGCTGCGGCCGTGGCTTGTCTCATAACAATACCTGCCAACCACGGTTTGGCAGGTGCCGCCGTGCAATGCGACGAATGCCTTGTTGGCCTTGAGGACTCGATAGTCCGGGGCAATGACCCGGACGGCGTCGGGGATCGCGTCAATCATGGATTGTTGGAAGGCTTCGTTGGAAGCGCGCTGGATCATTGCCTCCTGCAGGCGCGATGCCATCTCGTCGAAGGAGTGACCAAGAGCGCCCAATTCGTCATCGCCGACATGCCCGCTTCGTGATGACAGGTCACCTTGTGCCAGAAGATCACTGGCGTTCTTGAGGCGCGAAATAGGTTGGAGCACCCAGCGCCGAAGGGCCAGCCAACTTCCCAATGCGGCAATCAAAGCGACGCCAAGGCCTGCGCTTGAAAAGGCAAGAGCGGTGCGGATTGCTTCCTGCCGGATCGCCGCAGCGTGATAGTCGACAACAAGGATGCCATTGACGGGATTCTCCGCTATCGGGCCATGGCAAACCTGGCACGGCTCCCGGTTGGCCACCGGGATCACGCTGCGCAGGATGTCCGGTGAGCCGTTATCCGTGATGAAGCTCTCGCCGGGGGTGAACGGCATGCTCTCATCGAGCTGCCCGGTATTCGATGAGAAGCGTATTTTGCCTTCTGGGTTCAAGATGGTAACCGAAGCAATGTTGTCTTCGGCGCCCAGCCGTTTCACGATGGTTTGCAGCCCCGCGAGGTCGCGTTTGAGCATCGCGTTTTCGAGGGCAATCTGCAGGAAGCGATTGATCTGACGTGCGGAGTTCGCCCGCTCATCGATTAGATTGCCACGGTAGGCTGCAACAAAGAGCACTAGGAATACCAATGAGGCCAAGAACAGTCCGGCGGCGGTGGCCGCCAGGATCTTGCGATGTAGCCTTTGTCCAATCCAGTGCGTGAGGTTCATGCGTTCATTTTGCCAGGAGCAGTGCGTTTCGCGCGCCGCTGAGGTGGCCTTGGTCCTTACATTTCCATCAGTCGCGATAATAGGGTCTCTTCGGGAAGCGCAGCAGAATCCAGAATCACCGAGCGGGGGCCTGGCGCGATGTCGTCTGAAAACACCACGAGCGGAACCATGGCCAAGGGGCCATCACTCATGACAAACCGCTCCAGCCAGGCGGCGCGCTCGCCGCTGTTCTTGGTCGCCAGCAATGCTTCGGCGTTCATGATCATGCCGCCGCCATTGCCAATGTAGTCGTCAAGTTCTGACAAGGGTGTCGTGGATGCCTCCCAGCCCTTTGGTTTCAAGATCTCGGCTCGAAAATCGCGTAGCACAAGACCGCACTCTTTGGCGACGACATGGATCAATGTGGGCCGGTACTCGGACATGCTAACGACGTATCCGCCGTGGCGACCGTTGGCGTTGATCGCGGCAGTAAGTGGGGAAATCCAGTTAGCGGTCGCTGGTGTCATTGTCAGGGCCCTCCAACACTTGAAACAGTTTTCGGGTGTGGTTCGTTTGCTCACAGATCGTGCAAAGATGTGTGTTGCGCGTCTGGCCCGTTGGCTGCCGGAATGGGGCGCCGCATGCGGGGCACTTGTTATTCGTGAGTGGCAGGTCTGGCGGCGACGATGTCATTGTTTTGATGACAACGGCATTGGAGGCGCACGCATCCACGCACAGTCCGCAACCGACGCAACGTTCCGGCCGAACGGAATAACTTGTTTCGGTATCCAACAGCGCCTCATGGGGACACACGCGCACGCAGGCGCCGCAGGCGATGCAGGCCTCGGCAGCAATGACCGGCACGGTGGCGTACAGGCGCCGGTCGCCGGCATCCGGCAGAAAAACGTGCGCCGGATCCTCGACGGGCCGGTATTGTGCCGGTTTTGTGACCCGGCGGAAGAGTTGGCGGCGGCTCAAACCCGACGCGGGGAGGCGGGAGTTTTCAAACGCAGCGTGCCATTCTCGTGGCTCGAGGCGGCGCAACCGCATCGGGGGGGAGCCCCTGCTGGCCAGCAGGGCGTTCAAGGTCTTGAAATTTTCTTCGAGCGTTTTGGCGCCGCGGCGCGGGCATGTTGTGCACGGCGCTTCGGCGATGATCAGTTGTCTGACGTCTTTGCGCCAGGCTTCCGCGAGGGTGCGCAGTCCGATGCGGTCGGCGCAGCCTGGCCCCGTGTTGGTCACGTCACAGCCAATGAACAGGGCCAGTCCCGCCCCCGTGTCGCGTAGCTCGGGTGCGGCGATGACACTTATCGCGGCCTGCGGGCAGGCGGGCTCGCACAAACCGCAGCCGTCACAGTTTTCTTCGAGGAGGCCGAGGCCCTCATCCGAGACGTGCAATGCGCGGCGTGGGCAGGCGGTTGCGCACGCTTCGCAGGTGGCCGACGCGAATAACCCGTGAACGCATCGGTCTGGGTTGATTTCCGGCAGGGTACCAGGGGCCGCTACCACCCTGGTCCGGTGCCCGGGATGAACTTCATGGCGTCTTTGAGTTGGCAAAGGTCTGGCGCCTTCGGCGTTTCAATTTCAGGAGGATGCCAGCGTGGTTCGTCAAGTACGGTCTGCAGCAGGTCGCGCGTCGTTTGCGCGTGGGCTGCCGTGGCGACGGCGAGCGCACGGAACCATGGTTCGCGCGCGCGTTGGTCAATGCGATCGGCAAAATCGCCAATCCAGAGCAGCAGGTGCCGATCAAGAAAACGGGCAGCATCACGTAACGCGATCTCTGTTTTAAAGCCGGCTAGATGGGATAAGAAGAGTAACTGCAACACAAGATGGTCGTCGGCTCGCCGACGCCAGTCTTCCGCCTGCATCCCATAGAGTGCTTGCCAGCCGCGGACGTTGAACATGGCGTCCTGGCAGACGAGGTTCTCGTCGTCGAGCCAGTAGGACTCGACGGGTGCGGCCTCATAGGTGCTGACAAAGTAGATGTCGGCGTAGTCGGCGGCCAACGAGTCGAGCGCGGCCTCAGTCAGGGGACGGGGAAGGGCTGCAAGAGCGGCATCCAGTGCATCCGTGACGGCTGGGTCGAGTCGCGCGCCAAACCAGTCTGCCGCTTTGGTCGAGCGCAACGCCGTCAGCATTTGCGCGGTTGGTTCATGGTCATGGAGCGCGGCCAGCAAGGCGAAGTCCTCGCTGATGGCGTCGGCGAGCATGACCATTTCCGCGGCCGGCTTCAGATCGGTCTCTTCAGGTTTCATTTCACGGTCCCCTTCGAGTGGGGGATGAATGCAATCGAAGGTTTGGTGAGTTCCGGGTCGGCCATGTTTTTGACTTTGCGCACAACAGTTTCGTTCGCACCCACCGCTTTCGACTTTTCTCCCATCACATCGATAGCTTCGCCGGACCAGATTTTTTCTATGGGTCCGATATCGAGGACCCGCATCATGCAGGCCATGACGCAATAGGGCTTGCGTCCGGCGTCGATCTCGTCGACGCACATGTTGCATTTCTTGACGAGGCCGTCCGAGGGGTCGAACTGTGGAGCGCCGTACGGGCAGGTCGCTTCGCAGCGACGGCAGCCAATGCAGAGTGTTGAATCGATGTCGACGATGCCGTCCTTTTTGCGCTTGAAGATCGCGCCGGTCGGACAGGCCGGTAGGCAGGCCGGTTCGGCGCAATGGTTGCAGGACATGTTGACCTTGTAGGCGTAGACCTCGGGGTAGGTCCCGCCCTCGATGTACTGCACGCGACGAAAGCGGGGCCCCGGCCCAAGGCCGTTCTTGTCCTTGCAGGCGATTTCGCAAGCGCGACATCCGATGCAGTCGACGTTGTGGTGCACGAAACCGATTTGTTCATCGGGCACCACGGGAACGTAAACCTCACGCTTCACACGCTTGACGGCGGCCTTGATCTTGGCCTTGTCGATGTCAGGTTTGGCCATAGCAAGTGCTCTCTGTCAAAGGTCTCTTCTGAAAACGTGGGAGCGCGCGGTGGCGATGCGATCCCAGCCTGGTTTATGAATGCGGTCGGACTTGCGGATATCTGCGAGTATGGTGTTGTAGGCAAAGGCGCCCGCCGGACTTGGTTCGTCGAGAGTCAGGAAATCGGGGTTGCCGGACAGATCAACGCCCTCTTCGTCAATGTCCATCCACGACCCCTCGTGCACGACGATCACTCCCGGCATGAGCCGTTCCGTGACATAGGCCGGCAACACGATCATGCCGCGATCGTTCCAAATCTCACAGGTGTCGCCAGTCTTGATGCCGAGCTTTCTCGCATCAGACGCGTTGATGGTGACCTCTTGTTCGTAGGTCTCGCGCAGCCAGGGAATATTGTTGAAGATCGAGTGGGTGCGCCAGCGGGGATGCGGCGTGATGAGGTGGAAGGGATATTCGCTGACTTTTTTGGCGCCAAGGTACTCCCAGGGCTCGATCCATTTGGGTATGGCAGGGATCGGGTAGCCATATTGGGTGCGTTTCCAATCCGTGATTGTTCCAAGCTGGCTGGAGAAGATCTCGATCTTTCCTGACGGCGTCTGGAAGGGGACACCGTTTTCGATCTGCTGGCGGAATGCGACGTGTGGCTGGCTGAGTTTGAATTTGTAAATGCCGTGGCTTTTGAATTCGTCCCAGCTCATGTCGACGTGCTGATGGTGCATGACCTTTGTGTCCCACCATTCACGCAAATAGGCCTCATCGACGGGATCGTCATTGTCGAAGTAGGAGCGGTCGGCCTTGGGATTGTAGCGCTCGCCAAATCCAAGGCGGTAAGCGAGTTCGGTGAAGACCTGGAAGTCGCTCTTGGATTCGCCCATGGGCTCGATGACCTTCGGGCGGTGGATATAGTAATGGCCCTTGTACCAGGGCAGGGCGACGTCATGGCGCTCGAAGTGGGTTGCTATGGGGAGCAGATAGTCGGCCCAGATGCCAGTCGGCGTGATGGTGGAATCCATGCACACTAAGAGGCTTTCCTCGTCGCCCTCGGCCTCCAGCTTCCTGATGGCTTCGATTTCCTTGTTGATGTTGGTGAGCTGATTGAGCCAGTCCGAGCCCTGCCAGAAGATGCCTCGAATGTTCGGGATCATGCCGTCCAGGTTATCTCCGCGCGGCCAAAGGCCGGCCTCCTCGCGCTTGACATTGGGATAATTCAGCACGATGTGGGCCCAGCGGTCTGACTTGATTGACGAATACCAGACATTGGCAAAATGGTCGTAGGGATAGGCCACCGCCTCGGCGTGCCAGGCCTTGCCGACGCCTTCCGCCGAGCCGCCGAGGATTCCGATGTTGGCCGTCATCGCCTGGAGAGCGGCGGCCATTCGGTTATACTGCTCGCCGTATGCATTGCGCCCCGGGGCCCACGAAGCTTTGAGTGCGGCTGGTTTGGTTTCCGCGAACATCCGCGCCAGCTTTTTGATGTCGTCAGCGGAGACGCCGCAGATCTCGGAAGCCCATTCCGGTGTCTTCGGCTGGCCGTCGTAGGTCCCGAAGATGTAGTCGCGGAAATTCTCACGGTCCTTGGCCCAATCGGGCATGGTTCCGGCGTCCATGCCTTGCACGAAGCGGTTGATGTACTCCTGATCGTGGAGATTGTTGTCGAAGATGTAATGGGCCATGCCGGCCATCATCGCGGCATCGGTGTTTGGCCTGATGGGTATCCACCAGGCGTCGTAGGCGGATGCGGAGTCGGTGTATTGTGGATCGACCAACACGAACTTGCAGCCACGCTGTTTGGCGAGGCGCATATAGTAGAACGTGTTGCCGCCGTGGAACGTATAGGCGGGGTTCCAGCCCCACATGATCATCAATTTGGTGTGGGCGAACGCATCATCTTCGTTGCCATCCTCGATGGTGCCGAAGGTCATGCGTGAGGAGAACGTTGTGCCCTGATAAGAGGGCACGGACCAACTCGATGTGCGGCATCCAAACATGCCGAGGAAGCGTCCAAGAAGCCCTTCGATCTGATCGGATTTGTGTAGGACGCCATAGGAGGCACCCGCATAGGATTGGTCGAGCAACGCCGTGGGCCCATACTTGTCCTTGAGATAGACCATGCGGCGGGTGATGTCGGTCAGGGCTTCGTCCCATGACACGCGTTTGAACTTGGCCTCGCCGCGCTTGCCGACGCGCTTCATGGGATAGAGGAGCCGCTCTGCCGAGTAGAGCCGGGCCCTGTAGGAGCGTCCGCGAAGGCAGGCGCGGACCTGAGGCTCTTCCTCGGTGTCCTTGCCGAAGTAGCCATCGCGCTGGTAGGTGCCGTCGTCTGCTGAGAGCCGGACGATGACGTCACCCTTCTTGTGAGCGATCAGAGCGTGGCGCGAGCCGCAGTTGTGTGCGCAGCTGGTGACCACCGTCTCGAGTTCGTCGTCGGTGGGATAGGGCTGATAGGCAAAGGCCTGGGCTTTTTCGCTCTTGCCTGTGGTGACCAATCCCGACGCAGCTGTAATCGCGGCTCCCTTCAGGAAGGAGCGCCGGTTTGTGTTGAGCGCACGGTTCAAGTGCTCGCGTAGCACATAGTCCTTCAACATTCTGCTCTCCTTGCGGCTCACTTGGTGCTCAAACGGTATTGTTCCTCGGACTGAGTCGGCCGGTCTTTCGCCCAAACAGGTATTTCTTCATCCATGCCTGGAAATGGATTGCGCGGGTATGGATAGGTGTTGCGGTACCACGCGCGGCCGCCGTGGCATCCGTAACAAGTGTCGGAGGAGGTCTTCGCGGCCTCTTCGATGGATGCCGCCTTCAGGTAAGTGACGGCGTGCCGGTTGGTGCGGAAGGCCTCGCCATGGCAGCTCAAGCAGCCGTTGGGCGTTTCCTCGTCTTCGACATCGGTGCGATACTCGGGCCAAGGGCCGGTGCCCATCAGCTCGTAATCGTACTGGCCATGACAGCGCAGGCAGGTCTGTGTTGGATTGACCATTTTGCGGAGAGCGAAGGCTCCGTCTTGTCCATCGCCGCGGGTCACGTCGCCGGGGCTTTCTTCGCGCGGGTCGTTGCCTTGATGGCAGAAGTTGCACTTCAGGTTCATGACCTGCTTCGCGAAGGGGCTCTCGATATGTCGATAATGGAATGTCTGCTGGTCGCCGTGATAGGTATCGAGCGTCTGGTACCACGCTAGCGCATCCTTGGCCTTGATACCCGCGGGGGCGACATCCAGAGGCTTGCGTTCCAGGACCTTCGCGTGACAGGTCAGGCATTCAGCATCACTGGCCTTGCTAATGGCCGGCTTAAAGTGAATCGGATGCCAACGAGCGCGTTCGTAGTCGAGATCGGGCAAGCTTTTTTCCAGCTCGCCGACCCGCCGGGCGATTTCGGTAAGTTCGGCTTGCGTCGCCGGGGGAGGATCGCGGTAAACGACCGTTTGCTCTTCTTCTTCTTCGGTTTGCCCTTCGGCAGCAGCGACGGCAGCCCCTCCGCCGGCAGTCGCTAGACCAAGGGCTTCGGGAGAAATCGGCTCATCAGCCTGCTGGGCGAGCCAGGCAATCAGGTTGTTGCGATCGGCCTGCTTCTTGATCCCGGCAAACGACATCTTTGTCTTTTTCACGACGCCTTTGGGCGAAAGCAGAAAGGCGTCGAGCTTCTCTGGAGTCCATGTCTCGGAGTTGAGCCCAGCCATCGCGGGCGAATACTTGAACCCTTCGCTTGATGCGATTGGGTGATTGACGGTGTTCCATAGATTAGGACCGGCCTTGTTCTTGCCGTCCTTTGTGGCCGAGTGGCACGCCTTGCACTTTCTGAATAGTTTCTTGCCCGCAGCGATGTTGATTGCTCCAGCAGGTGCGTCCTGCTTGGGGGGATGGACTGTGGTGTCCGCGGGTTGCACTGGCTGCGTAGTCGCCACGGCTTTGGCTTGTTCAGGCTCCGTGGCTTCGGTCGATGGTTGTTCGATTTGAAGCTGAGCCGCCTCGTTTGGAATCGGACCGTGCGTGAAAAAGCCTGTGAGCGCTGAAATTGCGAAGATGGCAGCTATCGCGGCGACGCATGCGATAGCGAATTTGGCGACTGTTCTCATGACGCGTGCCCCTGTTGATCCAGGTGACTTACAGGAAGGCCTGGAAAGGCCTTCCCGGATAGAGTTGTGATGGGCGTAAAGGGCTTTGTGCCCGTTCCCCGGTTACTTCTTCTTGTCACCGGACATACCGGACATTCCGCCCATGCCCTTCTGACCGGACATTCCACCCATTCCGCTCATGCCTTTCTGGCCGGACATGCCCTTCTGACCGGACATTCCGCCCATGCCACTCATGCCTTCCTGACCGGACATGCCGGACATTCCGCCCATCCCGCTCATACCCTTCTGGCCGGACATGCCACTCATGCCCTTTTGCTTGTCGCCCGCGTAGGCCGCGCCCGCGCAAAGAGCGAGTGCACAGGCCGTGATGATCAGTTTGCGTCTCATAGCCATGATTTGTTTTTCTCCACTGTGTTGAGTGTGCCGCCGGGCGCCGCTGCTCGACGGCTTTCGCTCTAGGCGCTTTTGCGCCGGGGCTTCGCTTGCCCTCTTACTTCTTTGTCTTGCCGGCCATGCCTGACATTC
>JARFQY010000123.1 GCA_029287535.1 Filomicrobium sp. | reverse complement strand
GTGGTTTTGCGAATTGTCTCTTTGTAGGGAATCAAGCGCTGTTGGCGTGCAACGGAGATCGCATACTTGCGCTGCAATCGCTCCAGGGCAACGCGCAAATGCATCTCGCCTTGCCCCTTGAGCAACAGCTGATGTGTATCGGCCGAATTTTCAAAGGAGAGTGAGGGGTCTTCCTCGCACAATTTGCCAAGTGCGGTCGTCAACTTCACTTCATCCTTACGGTCCTGCAGCCCAAGCCCGGTAAAGAAAACCGGCTCCGGAGGTGACGGGCAGTCAATGTCCTGTGTGCCGTTCTTCGCCGTCGTCAGCACCTCGCCGGTTCCGATCTCTTCCAGCCGGCCAAGGCCGACGATCTCACCGGGTTCTGCATTGCCCCGCTTGGAGGTTTCTTCGCCGCGCAGTTCAAATACGCCGGACACACGCTCTTCTTTGCCGTCCCCCGAACGTACCGTCGCACCATCGGGCAACATGGCACCGAACACCCGTGCCATGGACAATTTGCCTCCATGTGGCGAATGCACGGTCTTGAAGACGAATGCGCTCGACGCCGAGGCATCGAGCCCCAGCCTCTCGGCCGTTGTGGCCACCGTTGGAGCTTCATGACGCAATGCCTTGAGCAGTCGGCCGATCCCATTGCCGTGTTCGGCACTACCCAAAAGAACGGGGCAGATAACGCCATCACGCAGTTCCGCCGTCAGGTCTTCAAACACACGATCCTGCGGCGGGATCATATCCGAAAGCAGCTGCTCCATCAGCTCGTCATCATAGTCGGCAAGCTGCTCCAGCATATGGAACCGCGCTTCTTCCTCTCGATCCTTCATTCCTTCGGGAAGCGAGACGATCTCGGAGGCGGAATGTTCGCGATAGACGTAGGCTCGTTCAGACGCCAGATCAACAAAGCCCGTCGCAATTCCATCTTCCCAAATTGGGATTTGGCGGAGGACCAACGGTTTGCCACTGGCCGGTTGCAGCATGGGGATGATATCGCGAACCGGCATCTGGCAGCTGTCGATCTTATTCAGAAACAGGAAATGTGGGATTTCGCGGTCCTCGAGCTCCTTCAAGATGACCTGCAATGCTGGAACGCGCTTCGGATCGGGCTCACAAACGACAATCGCCGCATCACACACCGCCAGCGCGGCAAGGCCGTCAGCCTGGAACTCGACAGACCCTGGGCAGTCGATGAACGTGAAGGCGTCATCGAGATACACCGCATCAAACACGTTAAGACCGACACTGAGCCCATGGGCACGGGCCTCTGGGGCTGCATCGCCAATAGATGTGCCATCCATGACCCTCCCCTGTTGCGGGATGGCCCCAGTCCTCGCGAGGATCGCTTCAAGCAGGGTCGTCTTGCCGGCCATGTAGGGCCCAACGATGGCGATTGCCCGGGCTCCTTGTTGTGCACCGCCGTTTTGTTTCGCGTTTTTGTCCTGCCCCATGCTGTCCTCCCAATGCGGATACGGTTGATCTTGCAGCTGGCGTTCTTAAGCGGCGCGCCATCAGGACATGTTCGCGCCGCAGTAGGAGATGCGCAAGGGGCAACCAGCCGTTCGAGCTGCACCAACGACCGATACAAGCGATTATTTTGCCTCTCCATCGAAATTTCGCAGCGCACCGAGCGCCGTGCAGCGCACAGTAATTTCAACATCTTCGCTGCACCTGCGAAGCGCCGAGCCGCGAGCGGATTTAATCAAAAATTTGCTTGACGATATGCCCTCGAGACACAAGATGGAGGCCAGCACCGCGACTCTTATGATCCATGTCAACAACTTGGAAACTAAGAGGCGTCAAGAATGGTGCCGTAGTCGGGAGGGTGCGAAAGCGCCGAGGAGTTGTTTAATGAAGTCCAAACCTGTCAAGTCCGCAGTCTACGCCGCAGGCTTGGTATTTGCCCCTTCTGAGGATACCGCTGGTACGCCGGATATGGCGCCACCTGTGAAGCCGAGATCCAAGCGCGCGAAACGCCGCCCGGTCGTCGACTACGAAGCCGCATTCGTGAGAGCGGGTCAGCGTCGTAGTGACGAAAGCACTTGGCCGCGTTCATTCGATTTGAGCTGGCTTCTCGGACGAGCGACCGCCTGATCAATAATTCCTTTGCCTGATCGCCTCTTTCATGAGGCCGTATTCGGTCGCCAATCCGACCGCTCGCTTAGTGTTGCGCGCAACCACTCGAGCACCTGCGGATAGTGCTTCGTCACCCAGAAGTGACCTGCGTCAGCGATCTCAATGAGGTCGAGTGTCTCCAACCGGTTCGCGAGCATACGCGCTGCCGGCAACGGGACATTGCGGTCTTGACCACCCAGCCACATCCTGGCGGGCATTTTGATGGCATCAAAATCAAGCCGCCAATCCCGGCTGAAGTAACCCATATCCATCGATGCGCCCCTGACACCCGAAGCAAGCCCGGCCAGGAACGTCCGCGCCAAATCATCGCGAACCTCTGCTTGCGCCAACAAGACCCGATCTGGCGGCCCCGCACGCGCCGCCATGGTTCTCGCCGCCCACCAAGGTGAAACCGAAAGGACACCGCGAAAGTATAAGAACGCCAGCGATACCGCACCAGGCACGCGAGGCAGGCCGCGAAACGCAAATCGGTGGAACAGGCTCACTCCGTCACGTTCCTCAGCTTCGGAAACAGGGGCCACCGGAGCCACCAGGGCGAGCGCATCGACGCGTTCTGCCATTTGCGTCGCCAAAGCGACCGCATAGGGCCCACCGCCCGAAATCCCCACCACGCCGAACCGCGACAGTTTCAGCGCCCGCGCCAGCTCGGCAATGTCGGCGGCATACGCTGCAAGTCCCGGTTTACCCGCAGGAGCATCGCTCAGGCCGTATCCCCAGCGATCTGGAGAGATTAACCGCAATCCCAATCGCCGGGCTTCCTGATCGGCAACGCCGAATTTGTAACGCGACCCCGGCGTGCCGTGCAGAGCCACAATGGCCAGCCCGTCATAATCGCCATACTCGCAGTACCCCAGCCGCCGGCCATCGGCCAACCTATGAACGAGATCCAGCTTTGCCACGAACCTTGGCCCCGATGCTGCCCACCAAACAAAATATGTCAGCCAAGCAAAAGCTCAGGTCAATTAATCGTGCCACTGGGGCAATTGACGCAGGCCCGGCACTAATGCCAGCCTTTTGTGATCACCGTGCACGCCAGTGCCTCCGGCCGCTCATATCCGTTTGACAATCTCTTAATGGGAGCCTCCCCGCATGCTTCGTTTGCTTGTCATTGCCCTGCTGACTGCCATCACAATCTCGTCGGCTGCAGCCCAGAACCTTGAAGTCATAAAGGCCCGCAAGGACCTTCTCAGTGACATGGGCGACGCCGCCAAACAGCCGGGTAAGATGATGAAACAGGAGATCCCGTTCGATTCAGATACGGTCAAAGCCTCTCTCGATGTCTTCATCGACAAAGCCTCAAAACTGCCTGAGCTGTTTCCGGAGGATTCAAAGACCGGCGGTAAGACCGAAGCCTTGCCCGCCCTCTGGGAGAATAAGGACGACGTGATATCCCGCTTCAAAAAGCTGGTCGACACCGCACAGGCCGCCAAGAACAACGTGGCTGATGAATTCGACTTCATCGACACTTGGCCGACCGTTGTTGGCAACTGCGGCGGCTGCCACAAAAAGTACCGGGTCGAGAAGAAGTAACGGCCGGGATCATCACAGTGTCGGAAACGGATGCAAGCGATGCTACGGCACGACCCGGCGTCCGAGACTCGGACTTCGTCAGGGTCTGGGATGCGCCAACGCGGATTTTCCATTGGCTACTGGTCATCCTTGTGGTCCTGGCTTGGGCCACTTACGAGTACTCCGAAGCACTGCGAGACCCTGTCCTCAAGTGGCACCGCTGGACCGGGTTATTGATCCTCACGCTTCTCGTATGGCGCCTCCTGTGGGGGCTGTTCGGCTCGCCTAGCGCACGCTTTTCGAATTTCATCCCGGCGCCGAATGAACTGGCGAGTTATGCCTCAAGCGTTCGGCAAGGACGGGAACCGAAGTACCTCGGACATAATCCTCTTGGTGCATTGATGATCGTGGCGCTTCTCGTGTTGCTGCTCACCCAAGCCACGCTCGGATTGTTCACCGTCGAACACAACGATCTGACCGCCGGCCCTCTGTATCTCTTCCTGTCGGAGGAAGGACGCAAAACCGCGACGAGCTGGCACCGGTACCTTTTCGAAGAGGTCACGCTGTGGTTGATCGGCATCCACATCCTGGCCAACCTGGCCTATGCACTCTGGCGACGCGAGCCTCTGATATGGGCCATGTTTACTGGACGCAAGCCGGCCGGTGATTATGCCGATGCCCACACCCTCGGCGTAATCTCAAACTCCATGCTTCGAGCCGGAATTCTGCTGGCGATTTCGGCGGTAATCGTGTTCGGCGGGATTTGGGCTCTCGGCGGCAAGTTCCTGCAAATGCGTCTATGGTGATCGGCGAGCGTCGGCCAATCAGACCCCCAAGCGCGAGTTAATCTCATTTTGTGCCTCACGAATCCGCGGTGTCCAGTCGGCGGCGTTGGAAGCGATGAGATTGGCTTGTGACTTGAGGATGATGCCATCATCGAGAACGCGCAGTGCGTTGGCCCTCAGCGTCGTACCCGTCGTTGTGATATCAACAATGAGATCGGCCGTCCCAGCCGCTGGCGTTCCTTCGGTGGCGCCCAGGCTCTCGACGATCCGGTAATCATTGAACCCATGCCCGACAAAGAACTGCCGCGCCAGATTCACATACTTCGTCGCGACCCGGAACCAGCGCCCGTGCGCGTTCCTGAAACTGCCCGCCAATTCGTCGAGATGCGCCACCTTCCTCACATCCAGCCAGCAGTCCGGCACGGCGACCACCACGTCGGCATGCCCGAAACCAAGCGGTTTTATGATTTCGACCCGGGTTTCCCAGTCCGTCATCCGCTCATGGATGAGGTCGGTCCCGGTGATGCCAAGATGCGCCTTTCCGGTCTTCAGATACCAGGCGACTTCCGAAGCGGACACAAACAGGACCTCAACATTGTCGATACCCTCGATCTCACCGCGATAGCCACGTTCATTGCCTGTTTTTCGAACCGTGACACCACCCTCGCCAAGCACTTCGATGGATTGTTCCATGAGGCGCCCCTTTGAGGGAATTGCTAACTGAAGCCGTTCGGTCATCGCCGGGTTTCCTCAAGAAGTCAGCCGCGCACGGCCTTCAGTAATCGCTCGGTATGGATCGCCCCGCCGACCGCTGGAACATCCGCTGGCGCACCGCACAACTTCATCAGCCCATCGTAACGCCCGCCACCGGCCACCGGACTGCGCTTGCCAAGGTCGGGAACCGAAACCTCGAACACAAAGCCCGTGTAGTATTCCAACGAGCGCCCGAACTCCGCCGAAAACTCCGCCCTGGTGACATCGACACCCAGGTCCGCCAGCAACTGCAAGCGCTTGTGATAACTCTCAAGCGCGGGCGAAATGTCGACACCGGTATCACGCATGAGGTCTTTCACCCGTGCCCCGGCAGCACGAGCTGGCGCATTGACGCCGATGTAGCCTTCAATAAGGTTGGCGGTCGCCACCGGCAGCCGCTCCGCCCGCTGGTCGGCCGCGATACGGGCCAAATTCCGTGAGATTTCCTCAAGCGTACGAACACCAATAAGCTCGACATGGTTCTGATCGAGATATTGCGCGACGTGACGTTGTGCCCCTTCCACATCCTCCGGATCGAGAGCCTGCATCAGCTCTTCGGGCATTGCAGAAGACTGCGCGGCCGGCAGCTCGGTGAGCCGTACCAGCTCTTCTCGAAACGCCTGCGGTCGCCACAGTTGATGCCGCAGCCGCTCGCGCCAGCGCTCCGGCATATCGATGGCCGATAACAGCGCTCGAAACAATCCAAGGTCACCAATTCGCAGCGTCCAGTCATTGAGACCGGCAGCCTTCAGTGCTTCAAGCATGATCGCCAAGGTATTCGCGTCGTTCAATTCGCGGTCGCTCGAACCAATCGATTCGATTCCGCACTGGCGGAACTCTCGCGGATGCGCGGCATTGGCGCCGCGCGGTTGAAAGCGAAACGCGGAACCGTTGTAGCAATACTTGGCCTTTTGAGCGCCGTCGGCGTGCCGCTCCAGGTGGAGCCGGCAGATGGGGACTGTCAGATCCGGCCGCAGGCAATATTCATCTCCGTCAGGGTCCGTGAAAACATAACACCGCGCACGCAACGCCTCACCAATGACGTCAAGGTAAACGTCGGCGGGCTGCAGCGCAGCCGGTGCCACAGGTTCATGACCGGCGCTGGCGAAAGTCGCCATCAGCGTTTGCGCCTGCGCTTCCAGCGCTTCGAATTCGCGTGCTGTTTCTGCGACCATGTCTAAAGCTGCTCTCGCTCGCTTGTTTCCTGCCCTGGCGTGGCAAACTGTTCAGCGTGTCGTATAGACCGCTGTACTAGTTTTGATGCCGCGCGACTATTTTTTTGACTTCAGCCACCAGATCGGCTTCCGCAACAGAGACCTGGGCCGGACGGCTCTCCTTCCATTCCTTGTTATCAGCGATCGACTGCGCCGCCTTCGCACCCTCGATCAAGTCCTTAATCTGAACCTCACCCTGGTCACGTTCATTCGAACCTTGAATAACAACGCACGGGGCACCTCGCTTGTCGGCATACTTCATCTGCGCCTTCATGCCTGAAGTCCCCAGATACATCTCCGCCCGAATTCCCGCGTCCCGCAAATCCTGCGCCATGCGTTGATACCGGGGCAACTCGCCCCGATCCATCACCAGCACGACCACCGGCCCCAAGGTCGATGCCGTGCCCGAACGGCCCAGCGCGCCGAGCGCCGCTTGCAGGCGCGACACACCGACGGAAAACCCAGTCGCGGGAACCGACCGTCCGGTGAAACGCGCCACCAAGTCATCGTAACGGCCGCCACCGCCGACCGATCCGAAGCGCACCGGGCGCCCATCCTCATCGTTGACTTCAAATGTCAGCTCGGCCTCGAAGACGGGACCTGTGTAGTAATCCAGCCCACGAACAATCGAGGGATCAATGCGAACACGCTCATCAGCGTACCCGGCAGCATCCAATAAAGCCTGCATCTCTTGCAGCTCGGCGTGTCCCTGCTCGCCGATCTCGCTTCCCGACACCAGTTGCTTGATGGCCAACAGTGTTGCCGAACCGCTCTCAGCCCCTGCCTCCACGAATGCCATGACCTTTGCAATGGCCGTATCCTCAAGCCCGGCACCGGCGGTGAAATCACCAGACTCATCCTTGCGGCCAGGTCCAAGCAGCAAGGCGACGCCTTCCGGCCCAAGCCGGTCCAGTTTGTCGACCGCCCGCAAAATTGTCAGCCGCTTCACTCCGGCTGCATCAGCTGGGTCAATCCCGATGCCCTCCAGAACGCCATCCAACACTTTGCGATTGTTGACGCGGATCTGATACTCGCCGCGCTCAATCCCCAGCGCCTCCATCGTATCCGCCGCCAGCATGCAAATTTCAGCATCGGCGGTAACGCTCTCAGTCCCAACCGTATCGGCGTCGAATTGGGTGAACTGGCGGAAGCGTCCCGGCCCCGGCTTCTCGTTGCGCCATACCGTCCCAAACGCGTAACGCCGAAACGGCTTCGGCAGACGGTCATAGTTTTCAGCCACAAAACGGGCGAGCGGCGCGGTCAGGTCATAGCGCAGCGACATCCACTGCTCATCTTCGTCTTGTAGAGAAAACACGCCCTCGTTGGGACGGTCGCTGTCAGGCAAAAATTTGCCGAGCGCATCAGTGAATTCGAAGGCGGGCGTCTCCAGCGGTTCGAATCCATAACGCTCATAAGTCTCCTGAACGGTGCGCAGCATCTTCTGGCTCGCGCGCAATTCATCCGCTTCAATATCGCGGAAGCCCTTGGGCAGTCGCGCTGCGGGCCGCTTCGGCTTGAGTTTCTTGGCCATTGAGTGAGAGGTCTGGAACGCCGTTTCGGATTGGTGACACCGTCATCCGGAGCATGCTTGCCTCCGGAGCGGGCCAATTACCACGCTTCCTTAACGCGCGCAAAGCGATCTGGAAACAAGCGCGAACGGCAACTTGCCGCCGACCACCCAGCCCGGCCGATTCAGCCGGAACTTCACCATGAAACGTGCGGTATTACTGCGCCGGCAACGGAGTTCCCGCCTCGCCGACGCTGGGTTTGGCCACCTGTTCGGAGGTGCGATCCAAGTAATGATCGGTTACGACGGCCGAGAGCCAGATCGACAAGAGCGCCAGCCAACCCGTTAAAGCGAAAACCGAGGCATTGGTCAGACTGCCGACCGCACAGCCACCCGCCAGCATGCCGCCGAATCCCATCATCGCCGCACCGAGCAGATAGCGGGTCATGGACGGACCGCCCTGGAAGCCTTCAAGCTTCAACTCCCGCGCCCAGGCCGCCGCCAGAAACGAACCAATGACAACGCCGGGAACCAGCGCCACATCGAACCGCCACGCCCCTGTCGGGGGTGACAGGAACAGCATCAGAGTATTGGCCGAAGGACCGGTAAACGTCAGACTTTCGATCTTTACGGGCACGAATAATTGCCCATTGAGCAAGCCCGTCCAGGCCCAGGCCAGCGCCACCGTGATCCCAACACCGATACCCCCAAGCCAACCCTTGAGCGTCAGCCCGCTGCGGATGGCAAAGTAGACCGCCGCCGCCAGCCACAGTCCTCCGAGCAGCATACCGGTCTGCCAGCCCTGCCCCAGAGACCCGAGCACGTCTAGCGAATCACCGGAGACAACCCAGGCCCCGGCGATCTCATCACGGACTGGATGCAGAACGCCCCGCAATGACGCCTGCGCGGCCACCGCGAACACCAGCCCATTCAACACCGCCCGTAGATTGCCCTGTCCAGCCAGCACAAGCATCCGGCTCGAACAGCCACGTGCCAGGATCATTCCGGCCCCAAACATCGCGCCGCCCAAAATGGCGCCCGACAGGCTGCCACTCAGCGTCAGCTGACGAATCTCGCTCGTGTCGAGGATTTCCAGCCCGAACAGCATCTGCGTCAGCATGACGCCGCTGGAAAAGGCCAACAGCCAAATCGCCAGTTTTGACCCGAACTCCGCCCGCGAGAACTCGATCGCCGCGGACCTCAGGCAGAACCGGCTCCTTTGCGCGGCGACGCCAAGCAGAATGCCAATCAGCAGGCCCCCGATCGCCAGCAATCCGTCTTCACCGAGAAATTCACTGAATGAAAGCAGTGTTTCCATACCGAGCAGCCCAAAAAATCCACGGTCGATCCCAGTATGCTCAATAATGCCGAAAAACGCGGCACGCATTGCCTTAAATCAATGAATGGGCGCGACCAAAGTTCACTTGGTCGCATGTGATGTGTCTAAAGGCGCGGATCGACCGGTTCGCACTCCATCGCAAGGATGGCGAAGACGCACTCATGTACCCGCCTGAGGGGTTGTCGTGCAACAAACCGCAGCAGCGCCTCCTGGCCCAGGGCGAATTCACGCAGGGCAAGCGAACGCTTCAAACCAAGCCCCCGCCGCCGGAGCCGCGATAAATTCTCTTCCAGATCATATTCGGGTCCGTAGATGATGCGCAGGTACTCCGGTCCGCGCACCTTTATCGCCGGCTGCGCCAGTCCGCGTGATCCCTGCACTGTAAATTCGAGCGGTTTGACCACCATGCCCTCCCCACCCCGGGCGGTCTGCTCCAGCCACCATGCACAAGCGGCAAGGCGCTCCTCTTGGCTGTTCAAATTGACGATACGATAGTCTGTCGTCATCAGGCTGGGACCGCCTTCAGCCGTAATAAGTTCAAGCTGCTGCATGTGCCATTCATGATCTCGGTCCATATGCACATGGCCCTCGGTGGCCAGCAGGTGGAATGGAGCGAACTTGTAGTCATCCAACGACGTCACCGGCCAGCAATAGCGGCGGTAAGCTTCAACATACTGATCCGCCCGCGCCTTACGCTGCAAGAACACCGATAGATGATCGCCTGTTTCCAGACCCGCTTCGCCAGCCTGTTCGAGAAGCGCAACGGCCTCACCAAGCCCCGCCGTTGCCGCCGCTCCTGTTGAAGCATATTGCTCGCGCAGCAAGGCTTGCGCCTTCGCAGACCATGGCATCAGCTCGGCATCGAGCAGCGCCCAACCGGTTTCAAAGCGGTCCCAGAAATCGGCCGCATCCATGGCGCTGCGAATGCGCCCCAACATGGCATCACTCATCTCCGCTTCAGAGAAGAACGACCGGCCGGTCCGGGTGAAGAGGGCCCCGGTCGCTCCGGACGTAACGCCGAACCGTTCCCGAGCCGCATCCGCATCACGGCAGACAACCGCGAGCGCGCGCGAGCCCATGTGCTTTTCTTCAACAACGACCCGATCCACACCCTCCCTCTCGAAATAGGCAAAAGCCTCATCCGGATATTCTAGAAAACCGGGACGCGTGGAGGTCTCGCATGGCGACATTGTCGGCGGCAGGTGAATAAGCCACTTCGGGTTGATCGCGAACCGCGACATAACCTCCAGAGCCGCTGCCGCATTTGCTTCCGGCACTTGTATCGTTCGGCCCTCCGCCGTCCGCACAATGCGTTTGCCGAGCACATCAACGAGGTCGAGCAGATCGTCATGACGGGCTTGCGCCGACAGCTCTGCGCCAGGACGGCTTGGCGGATGCCCGAGCGGCCGGATCGGCTCAGCGTGCGTCTTGATTGCCGGCACCGATACGATTTCCATCTCCGGCCATCTCAGCGCCGTCAGCTTTCCGCCAAAGACGCAGCCGGTATCGACGCACAGCGTGTTGTTAAGCCACTCAGCGTTGGGCACCGGAGTATGTCCGTAGACGATGGTCGTGGACCCCCGGTATTCAGCCGCCCAGTTGTATCGGATTGGCAGCCCGAATTCATCAGTTTCACCGCTAGTCTCACCGTAGAGGCAAAATTCGCGAACTGCCCCGGACGCCCGGCCGAGCATATGCTCTTTGATACCGGCGTGCGCGATCGCAAGCCGTCCACCATCCAGCCAGGCATGACTGACGAGGCTGGTGAGGAAGTCCTTGACCTTACGCTTGAACGCCGGTGGTTCCCTGTCGAGCTGGTCAACGGTCGCTTCGAGGCCGTGATTAATCTTGACGTTTCGCCCATTGAGATAGCGCAAGAGCTTATTGTCATGATTTCCAGGAACGCACAGAGCCTGCCCTTCACCCACCATATGCATGACGATCCGCAGGACATCAGGTGTAGCCGGTCCGCGGTCGACGAGATCGCCAACGAACACGGCACGCCGCCCCTCGGGGACCCTTGAAATGACACGCCGCTCGCTGCCCTCACCTTCGAGCCGGACGTCGTACCCCAGGACCTCGAGCAGCGAGAGCAGCTCGTCTCGGCAGCCATGGACATCGCCGATGATATCAAACGGACCGCGTTCATCCCTGCGGTCGGTCCAAATCCGTGTCCGCTCGATTTCGACCGCATCGATCTCCTCGACCGATCGGAACTCAAAGACGTAGCGGAAGCCCTCCTGGTCGAGGCGGTTTACATTCCGTTTCAGGCTGCGCGTTTGGTTGCGCACCACGTGCGCTCCGAACTGACGGTCGGGTCGCGTTTTATTGCGCTCCTGACAGACATCCTCACCCGGGTTGATAACGATCGCGACCGCCAATGCATGATTGGCCTTCGCCAAACTGACGAGTTTGGCCCGGTCCTCTTTGCGCACGTTCGTAGCGTCCACGGCGACAAGTTTCCGCCGCTTCAGGCGTGTCTCGGCAACAAAATGGACGAGCCTGAAGGCGTCCTCGGTTGCATCGAGGTTGTTCTCATCATCAGAGACGACACCACGGCAATAATCCGAGGAAACAACCTCGGTCGGCAGGAATTGCCGGCGCGCGAATGTGGACTTCCCGGAACCGGACGCGCCGATCAAAGCGACCAGGCAAAACTCCGGAATCGTTATCTTCATGCTTGTCTCGTATCAAATGCCCCGCAACGAAGGGCTGTCTAGCCGAAGTGTGCCCGGCTCAATTTAAACTCTTGAAAAGACGGCCATCTGAGAAGGTGCTCCACAGGTGGGATCTTGTTCGCCAATACCGCTGATTTCAACGCCATAACCAAAGCGCTCCGCCACCGGCACAGCCCAGCGCGCGAATTCCTTACGTGTCCACTCGAAGCGGTGATCGGCATGCCGCAGCTGGCCCGGTTCCATCCCTTCGAACTTGGCGTTGTATTCGCGATTCGGCGTCGTAATGATGACGTGCTCGGGCTGAGCAAATTCAAACACCGCACGTTCCAGGGCCGCTAGTCGGTCCGCATCCAGGTGCTCAATCACCTCGACCAGAGCGGCCGCGTCAAATCCCTCGATGCGCCGGTCCCGGTAGGTCAGCGCTCCCTGCAGAAGCTTGATGCGCCCTTTCTGCTGCTCGGGCAGGTTCTCCAGCCTTAGCCTCCGCGCTGCGTTTTCTAGACTCGCGGTCGAGACATCAATCCCGACAACCTCTTTGAACATCCGCTCAGCCAGCAAACGCTTCAACAGCTTCCCGGAGCCGCAGCCAAGATCGACTACCCGCCTCGCACCAAGCTCTTGCAGCTTCTGCGCAACCGTATCAAGCCGAAGCTCATGCAACCGGATCGGCCGTTCCAATTCCGCTTCCGCGGCGTCCTTCGGAGGTTCCACCGGGTCCGGCGTCTCGGACTGCGTCGCCTGCGACTCCGCAGCCTCCTCCTCGATGATATCTTCAATGGCCAGCCGCATCAGAACTTCGCGTGCCCAGGATCGCTTGAAGCGCAAGTAACGGTTGGCGATAAGCTCCTTCTCGGGGTGCGCTCCAAGCCAGCTCTCGCCTTTTTTGATCAGCTTCTCCAGTTCATGGCGATCGACGAAGTAGTGCTTACGCTTATCGAGCACCGGAATAAGAACGTAGATATGGGACAGCAGGTCCCTGAGCCGAACAGTTCCCGACAAGCTCAGCGCGACATAGGGGCTCTGGTCCCAACTCTCACCCAGATAACTCAGCTTGTCATCAAGCGCGATTGGCTCTGAAACGAGATCATATCCAAGGGGTTCGAATAGCCGCGCGACCAGGTCCTCGTCGCCGCGCACCGGCACCGGCAAGACCCGCGCGGTGAGCGGAATCGGAGTATCAGCCAGTCCCTGCCGCTCTTTTGACGTGCCCCCCAAGGCGTTACGCAGCGACTTTGCGATGGCCACGGACAAGAAGGATGAGGCCACATAGGGCCGGTCGCTGACGTACTGATCGAACAGACCCTGAGAGGTCTTGTTCTTGCCGCGCACCAAGGCCACCGGATCGATATCCAGAAGCATCGCGAACGTGGTCCGGTTCTCGTTGGCCTCCGGGTAGAACATCACCGCCCGTCCGAACGAGAGGTCCATTTCATGCACGCGGTCCGGGTTCTTGTGCAGCAGAAAACCAAGATCGGTCGCCGGCGAGTGCGTTGTTGTAATGGTAAGCAACATGTTCGACCCGTCGCAGCGCGGTGACCGTTAGATTGCAGCAGGCATCACCCGCTTGCATGCCCAGCAACATGGTATCTCTAACCGGCTTTTTCACCCATGTCCGTATCGTAAAGGAAGTCATCAGCCACAAAGCGCTCCGGTTGCGGAACATCGGAGACAAAATCCTTGAGCTGCTCCAATCCTCTCGGCACCGGACCACCATAAGCCCAATCGAGAAGCTCAACGGTGTGCGCGATGGGGATGTCTAAGCCCTTCGCCAAGTGCGTGATGCAGCCGATGTTTCCGGTCGCGACCAAGTCAGGCTTCGATTTGCGGATGTTTTCAACTTTGCGATCGCGCAGGACTGTCGCGAGCTCCGATTGCAGGATGTTGTAGACCCCGGCCGAACCGCAGCAGATATGTCCTTCGGGCACCTCGACCACGGTATAGCCCGCCTTCGTCAGCAGTTCCTTGGGTTCTTCGGTAATGCCCTGTCCGTGCTGCATCGAGCATGCCGAATGGTAAGCCACGCGCAGCGACGAATATCTCTTCGGCGGGCCCAACTCATAATCAATGGTGAACTCGGTAATGTCCTGTGTCAGATCGCTGATGCGCTTTGCCTTCTCCGCATAAGCCTCATCATTGCGCAGCATATGCCCGTAGTCCTTGACGGTCGTTCCGCACCCCGAGGCGTTGATGATGATTGCGTCAACGGGCTCTCGCTCAATCTCCTTCCACCACGCATCAACGTTCCGGCGGGCCTGGTCGAGCGCTTCCTCCTCCCGGCCCATGTGGTGCACCAAAGCCCCGCAGCAGCCGACGCCATTGGCGACAACCACATCCACGCCACGGCGCGCCAGCAACCGGATCGTCGCATCATTGATATCGGGCCGAAGCACCTGCTGGGCACACCCAGCGAGCATGATCACACGCGCCCGCCGCTTCATCTCGGTCTCGGCCACGCCAGGGCCTTCATACCGCGGCGTACTGGGGATCCTCTCAGGAGCAAGCTCGATCATTGCCGCCAGTGGTTCGAGATTGAACCGGCGCATCAGGCCCAAGAACGGACGGCCGAGAGGCGCGGCCTTCAAAGCCAGCCGGAAACGCTCTGGATAAGGCACCACCTTGGCCAGCAACGAGCGCACAAACCGCTCCGACAGCGGCCGGCTCCCGGTCTCCTTGATATGAACACGCGCGATATCGACGAGATGCATGTAGTCGACACCCCCGGGACACGTCGTCATGCACGACAGGCAGGACAGGCACCGGTCAACATGAAACTGAACTTCCTGGGAGGCAGCGCGGTCGTTCTCCAGCATGTCCTTGATGAGGTAGATCCGGCCGCGCGGTGAATCGCGCTCATCGCCCAAGACCACGTAGGTCGAACAAACCGCGGTGCAAAGTCCGCAATGCACGCAGCGTCGCAGGATCTTTTCAGCCTCGGCCAGATGCGGCTGGGCCAATTGCTCCTGAGTGAAGTTTGTTTGCATGAATGACCTACTTGGGAAGAACCGACGCGCTTCAAGCGTGGCTTAGATGTTAGCATACATGCGCCCGGGATTGAGCATTCGCATGGGATCGAACACGGCTTTGAGCCCACCCATCATTCGCTCGGCTAGCGGCGATTGTGGTTGGAAAACCTCGACCGCGGAGCGTACGGATTGGTCAGCCCTGATGAGGGTCGCATGTCCACCATGCACGGCGACGGCCCGGCGAATGTCCGATGCGCCCGCGTCCGCACTCGCCGGCACTTCGATCCATATCAGCCCACCTGACCAGTCATACATCACTTCGGTAGGCATGTGCCGCCTGATGGAAGCCACGACCTTTGGCCCCATCATCGGTGCCGTCGAAACCCGCCACAAGCAGGTTTCCGGATCGTAGGGCATAACCGAGAGCCGCCGTAACTCACCCCAGAACTCCAAGGAATTCATGGAACCGATGATGGTCGGCTCCCCATAGACCTTGAGAGCCTCGCGCATGGCCTGCGTCCGGTAGTCGACAGACTTCTCGAAATTCTCGATCCGCAGCGCTGTAATAGCGTGACCCGCATCCGCCAGCGCCGCATGTTCCAAACGCCCGGCAACATTCTTCGGCAGGTGCACGGTTCCTGAAACTTCGTAGGGCAACCGCATTGCCGCGCACATCAGCTCGACACCGATGTCGTCGGGCAAATCGTGATAAACGAGGGTCGCCGTCTTCTCAGGCGCCGGCAGAACCTTGAACGTCACTTCCGTGAGAATAGCGAGCGTTCCCCAGCTGCCCGCGACCCCGCGGCACAAATCATAGCCGGTGACATTCTTCATAACCCGTCCGCCGGACCGGAACATTGAACCACGCCCGTCGACTGCTTCGATCCCCAAAAGGTGATCTCGCGCCGCGCCGGTCGCGGCACGCCGGCTGCCGGAACTATTGCAGGCAAAAACGGAACCGATGGTAAGCGTGCCGCGAGGACCTCCGCTTGTCGGGCCAAGATCAATCGGCTCGAACGCGAGCATCTGATTGTTGCTGGCCAGCGCCGCCTCAATTTGCACCAGCGGTGTTCCCGAGTGCGCCGACATCACCAGCTCGGTCGGCTCATACATCCAGATGCCATGCATCGAAGCGGTCGAAATGGTGGCCGCCGTCTGCATGGGCCGCCCAATCCTGGACTTTGAACCCGATCCAATAATCTCGACGGGAACTTTCCTCTCGACATAGGGAGCCAGCATCGACTGCAGCTCCCAGGCCGTCGCCGCCCGCAAGATGTCGCTCAAGAATGCCTCCCTTAAGCCGCGTTCGAAGTTCCCGAATGCACCGTCAGGTGCAGTGGAAATACCTTACCGGGGTTAAGCAGCCAGTCGGGGTCAAACACGCTCTTGATCCGCATCTGCAGGGAAAGGTCGGTCTCGGTAAATTGCTTCAACATAAGATCGCGTTTTTCAATACCGACACCATGCTCGCCGGTGAGACAGCCGCCGACCTCGACGCATAGCGTGAGTATTTCCGCCCCCGCCAGTTCCGCGCGCTCCGCGGAAGACGGGTCGTTGGCATCATAAAGAATCAACGGGTGTAGATTCCCATCGCCAGCGTGAAAAATGTTCGCCACCCTAAGCTTATGCGACGCGCATATATCGCTGATCCCGCGCAGCACCTCCGGCAGCCGTGACAGCGGAATAGTCCCGTCCATGCAATAGTAGTCGGAGATCCGCCCGATCGCCCCGAACGCGGATTTGCGCCCCTTCCAGATCTTGGCGCTCTGGCTCGCCCCTGAGCTGACCTGGATCGTCGTCGGGTTGTAGGCTGCCGCGATACAGCTGATCTGCGCCAAACGGTCGTTGATTTCCTCTTCGGAACCTTCCACTTCTACGATCAGCAGCGCCTCCGCGTCCATCGGATAGCCCGCCTTTGCGAAACTCTCACAAACTTCGATCGCCGGCCGGTCCATGAACTCGATCGCAACCGGGATGATGCCGGTCGCGATAATCGCGGAGACACAAGCCCCGGCCGCTTCACTTGAGTCAAAGCCCAATAGCATCGGCCGCGCGCCCTCCGCCGCCCGCAGAATGCGCACCGTCGCTTCAGTGATGATCCCGAACTGCCCCTCCGACCCGATCATCAAACCGAGCAAGTCATAGCCCTCGGCGTCAAGATGCGGCCCACCAAGCTCCAAGATTTCTCCGTCCATGAGAACAACCTTGGCGCCGAGCACATTATTCGTCGTGACACCGTATTTGAGGCAGTGGGCACCACCTGAATTCATCGCCAGATTGCCGGCCAAAGTGCAGGCCAGCTGGCTGGAAGGGTCGGGCGCATAAAAGAAGCCCTCGTCCGAAACGGCGTTGGAAATCGCCAGATTGGTGATGCCGGACTCCACCCGCGCGATGCGATTGTCATAGTCAATTTCGAGGACTTTGTTCATCCGGGAGACACCGACGACAACCGCGTCCTCCAGGGGAAGCGCACCGCCGCACAGCGATGTCCCGGCACCCCGTGCGACAACCTTGATTTTCTCCCGGTGGCAATAACGAAGCACCTCCGCCACCATGTCAGTCGTATCCGGCAGCACAACGGCCAGCGGCATGGCGCGATAAGCCGTAAGTCCGTCGGTTTCAAATGTCCGACGGCCATCCTCGTCTGCAATCACGGCCTCTTCACCCGCAATTCGCTTTAGCTCGGCGGTGATCTCATCACGGCGGTTCAAAGTGGCCCTGTCGGGCTGCGGCATCTGCAATGTCATCGGCGCGGTCCTCCCAGCTTAGGCCGTCAAGGGCCGTTTTATTAATCCCTGCAACCGGACCCTGCGATTGGCAAGAGTATTCGGCGCGGGAAATCGTTTATCAATATAACGGAACAACACATATCCTGTTTGGGAATGGCTTCGGCAAATTTTTGCCGATGAGACGCGGAATGGAGGGAGAAGCGGCAGTAGGATGTTTGAAACCAAGAGCCTGAGGGTACTGAGAATGACCGCCATAACCGACCTTGAAATCTTCGCGCGCGTAGCCCGCACTGGCAATATGTCCGCGGCGGGGCGTGAAATGAGCCTGTCTCCAGCGGTTGTCTCAAAGCGTATCAGCCTCCTAGAGGAACGCCTCGGTGCACGGCTGTTCCAGCGCACCACGCGCCAGCTGACGCTGACGGAAACCGGCGAAGGCTATTATAAGCGCGTTGTCGATATCATCGCTTTGTTCGAGGAGGCTGAGGACTTTGTCTCGCGTCGCAACACCAGCCCCCGGGGCCAGCTGAAGGTCGCCGCTCCGACCTCTTTCGCGCGCCTGCATATCTCGCCGCATCTACCCGAGTTTATCGAGCGCTACCCCGACATCGAGCTTGATTTACAGCTCAATGACGACTTCGTCGACATCATCCGTGATGGTTTCGATGTCGCCATCCGTATTGGCGAGTTGGCTGACTCCTCACTTGTGGCGCGCAAGATCGCCACCGATGACCGCGTGATGTGCGCCTCGCCCAAATACCTGCAGGAAAACCCGGCCCCCAAGACCCTCGCTGATCTCGAGCACCACAATTGCCTGCTGGCTGGAGCCCAGGACTGCTGGCGCATGAAGGACAAGGATGGCAAGGAGCATCAGGTCCGCGTCCAAGGAAACATTCGCTCCAACTCCGCCGAATTCATCCGCGAAGCCTTGCTTCTTGGTCTTGGACTGGGTTTCCGTTCCACATGGGATATTGCTGCGGAGCTCGAACGCGGCGATTTGCAGATCGTCATGCCTGACTACACCGGCTCGAGTCACTTCGCGGTTCACGCCGTCTACCCCTGCCGCGAGTTTCTGCCCGCCAAGGTGCATGCCTTCATCGACTACCTCAACGAGGTCTATGGCCCCGAACCCTATTGGAACAAGAGTCTTAAGCGACCGACATCCGGAGACCCAAGCCACGGTCGCAAAAAGAAACGCAGCAGCCGGTCGGATAGCCGCAAATCACCACCATCCGTGCAGTCGGCACCCCCAGCCTAGGCGGGCTCCACCGACCACCACCTGCAGAATCGGGCATTCGCTCATCAGGGGGCATCAGCAATGGTGCCCCCAATGGTTAAGCTCAGCTGTCCTGGAGCCATAAACCGGCAATCCTCGGCCATCTGAGAGACCATCGGAATGATCAATATACCTAAACTCAACCGATCACTTGGCTAGCCCACCAATCAATGCAACAAATTGACCGTTGGACCCCGATAGCAACCAAGATCGACGGGATGAATAAGTTACCGCTTCAGCCGATAACCGCTGCAATTGCAGCCGGCATTATTGTGTTCGCCGGCCTTGCGCCCGCCAGCGCCGCCTCACCCTGGGTACCGCTGCCCATCTCCAAATCAGACGCAGTCGATGACGCGCTTTTTCCCGGCGACGCGGAAAGAGGCAAAACTCTTTACGGTAAATGTAGCGCATGCCATCAGATCGGAGCGCCAGATGGGCACCGCGTCGGCCCCGATCTTGCCGGCATCGTGAACAGGCCCGCAGCGGCTCATAGGGACTTTGGTTATTCTCCTGCCCTTCGCAAAGCTGCTCGCGAGGGGCTGGTATGGACCCATGACTTCCTCGACAGCTATCTGCGGTCACCCAGAAAATTCATGCCTCAAGGCAGCATGGCTTTCGTTGGCATCAAGGACGAGCAGGAACGCGACGATCTGATCGCATATCTGGCATTGCGCAAGCCACCCCAGAACGCACCCTGGCTTCTTTCCGCAAAGATCGAGAAGGCCAAAATTCCTTTGCCACAGCAAAACCCGTCCGAGCGATGAGGCACAGAGACTGACGGCTCCCCTCTTCTGACCAATTCTGTCGGAAAAGCCTCAGGTCTTCTCGTCATCCTCTGGGCGGTGGACACGTCGGCGGATTTCCCGCATCGACAGCCAGACGATCAAGATGACCAATGGCACCGCCGCGCCCATGACAAGTCCCGGCCCGATCTTGTCAGGAAGCACACTGGCATCGTTCAGGCCCTTGGCCAGGTAACCCACCAAGCCAACCACGTAATAGCTGATTGCCGCGACCGACAGACCTTCGACGGTTTGCTGCAGCCTGAGTTGCATGCGCGCCCGCCGGTTCATGGACTGTAGCAGGTCGCGGTTCTGCTTCTCGAGGTCAGACTGGATTCCCGTACTCAACAGTTCCGTTGTCCGCGCCAGCTGTTCAGATAACCGACGCTGGCGCTCTTCGGTGACGTTGCACGTATGGATGGCCGGGGCGAGCCGGCGGTTGAAGAAAGCGCTAATTGTGGCGTAGTTGCCCGTTGGCTTCTCCCGGATGACATCCAACCGGCTCTTTACAATGTCGTAATAGGCCCGCGTCGCAGAGAATCTGTAAGCCGTCCGAGCCGTTTGCGCTTCCAGTTCCGCTGCGATGGACCCAAGTCGGCGAAGCAGATCCTGACTTTGCTGATTATCTTCGACAAGAGCGATCTCACCGGTAACACCGGCAAGCTCGGTTTCCATTTTGTCTAGACCGCCGCGCACGGATCGAACTGCCGGCAAACCCAACAATGCCAAGGTCCTATAAGTCTCAATTTCCAGCATCCGTTGCGATAAACGCCCCGCACGCGTCTCCGTCAGCCCCGTGGATTCGATGAGGATGCGCGTAAAGCCGACCGGATCCACCTGAAAATCCGTGGCCACGCGTGCGCTGTCCTTTGCCGCTTCAATGACGCACAGGCTCTGCGGGTGAAACAGCTCTCCTAGATCGCGGATGAGGCTACTGCGCGAAATGCAGCAAAGGTGGACCGCCGCGATGAGATCCCCCGGACTTCGAAAACTGATCTCTCCGCCAATCGGATTTGGCTTGGCAAACGGTTCCTCCGCATCCCGGGACGTCGACCACGTGTAGGTCGTGAATTCGGTGTGCTGCTCCCACCGCAAGTCCCAAGGCCCAAAATCGAAGTGATGAAAACGTGCATCAGGGGCCGGCGGTGCTGCCCCCCGCTGTTCGGCCAACGCCATCACCGCCAACCTGTCCGCGGCGGCTTGATCAGAGTCGGTCATGAACGCGAAGTGATAGATCCGCCGGGGCAACTTCAGCGACAGAAATGGCCGTGCGTGCAATTCGCCCAGGATGAATGAGCGCTGCGGATGCTCGGAAAGACCTAGCGACGAAGTGGCTACCGCGCCATTGTCTTTGGCCGCAGAGCCTTCTTTGGCGAGCTGATCGCTCATTTATCAACCTCACATGTCACCTGGCCCGCGAAGCTAGCCAAGCCGGCACCATGGGACAATTGCATAAACAGCCGAACCGCTTGTGGCAAAGTCGCCTACGACTTACGGTCAGCAACAACAGCCGCCCCGCAACAAGGTCCCCTCGAGCCCATGACCGCAAAGTCTAACAAACGCCCCCGCGCAGGCCTCTTCGTAACATGCCTCGTCGACTTGTTCCGTCCATCGGTCGGTATTGCATCAGCCCGTCTTATCGAGGCAGCGGGCTGTGAAGTCGTCGTACCGCGCAACCAAACCTGCTGCGGTCAGCCGGCTTACAATTCCGGCGACAAGAAGAACGCGAAGGCAATCGCACAACAAACGGTCAAGGCATTCAAGGGTTGCGACTACATCGTTGTGCCATCCGGCTCCTGTGCCGGCATGCTTAAGACCCACTATCCAAGATTGATGCAGGGCGATCCGAACGCCGAGAAAGAAGCGATCGAATTTTCTGCTCGCGTCCATGAACTCGTCTCATTTCTTGTCGATGTCCGCGGGCTCAAACAGGTCTCGGGTCACTTTGAAGGCACCGTCACCTACCACGACAGCTGTTCGGGACTTCGCGAACTCGGGGTCAAGTCCCAACCACGCGAGTTATTGACTTCGGTCAAGGGCCTATCGCTGAAGGAGATGTCAGATTGTGAGATCTGCTGCGGCTTTGGCGGTGCCTTCTCTGTCAAATTTCCGGACATCTCCAACGCCATGGTTGAGAAGAAAACAGCCAACATCGCCGCAGCGGAACCAGATGTCTTGCTCGCAGGTGATCTGGGATGCTTGATGAATATGGCTGGCAAACTGAGACGACAGGGCCGGGCTATCGCTTGCCGTCACGTCGCCGAAGTCCTCGCGGGGGAGCTCGATGAAGCGCCAATTGCCGCCCCCGTCGAGAATGGCTAACTGGTCATTTGGCAAAAGCACGCCAGCATGTTTGAAGTCCGACGCAGAAGGAGACCTGCCCTCATGTCCCACGTCCACCACGAATTGGCCGAAGAATTCCCCGAGATGAAGGACAAGATCCATGACCTCAAGATGTCCAACGCACATTTCGCTCGGCTGGCGGACGAATATCACACACTGAACCGTGAGATTCACCGCGTCGAGGCCGCTGGCATCAACGTCGGTGATGAGGCGTTTGAAGACATGAAGAAGAAACGGCTTGCCTTGAAGGACGAAATATTCGGCATGTTGAATGGCCATTAAGGCCGGCGACCGACGGAAACACCGCAGATTGCCCTTGCGGCAATCGCGTCCCTAGGCCAGCCTGTTCCCATGCAACCGACGAGCCACGACTTCAAATCAAACGCGCGTACGGCTCTCGCCGACCATCAACTTCAACAAGCCCTGTCAGGTCTGCCGACAGGGCTTGTCGCACAGCGCGCGGCCGCCCGTGATCGACTCCCGGAGTTCGAAGCGCTGCGCGACTACGGTCGTGACATTCGCAATCATTGTCTCGATCACCTCGACCTCTATCTCGAGCGCTACGAGGCCCAGGTCACCGCAGCCGGTGGACATGTTCATTGGGCCGAAACCGCCGAGGATGCATGCACCGCGATTCTCAAAATCTGTGAGTCCGCCGGCGCTAAAATGGTCACCAAGGGTAAGTCGATGGTGTCGGAGGAGATTGGCCTCAACGCCCATCTTCAGGCGGCCGGTCTCGAAGTCGTTGAGACCGATCTGGGCGAGTACATCCTGCAAATCCGCGACGAGACTCCAAGCCACATCATCGCGCCGGCCATTCATCTCGTCCAAGATCAGGTCGAAAATGATTTTCGCCGCCAGCATCAGCAGCTTCCCAAGGATCGCCGACTTGAGGAGCCTGCCGAACTCGTCGACGAGGCCCGGCAAATCCTGCGCCAGAAATTCCTTTCCGCGGACGTAGGGATCACCGGAGCGAACTTTTTGATCGCCGAAACCGGCTCATCGATCATCGTTACCAACGAGGGCAACGGCGACCTCACCCAATCTCTGCCCAAGCTGCACATCGTCATCGCGGCAATCGATAAGGTCGTTCCGACGCTGAATGATGCTTCAGCACTTCTTCGTCTTCTCGCACGGTCCGCGACCGGACAGGAATTCACCTCCTACACGACATTTTCCACCGGTCCCCGCCGCGCCGATGATCCCGACGGACCAGAGGCCTACCACGTCATTCTCCTCGACAACGGACGCAGCGAGTTGCTTGGCTCCGAGTTTCGGGAAGTCCTGCGCTGCATTCGCTGTGGCGCCTGTATGAACCACTGCCCCGTCTACAACGCCGTTGGTGGACATGCCTACGGGTGGGTCTATCCCGGCCCGATTGGCGCCGCGCTGAACCCAGCCCTGATCGGCGTCAAGGAAGCCGGCGCCTTGGCCAACGCGTCCACTTTCTGCGGACGCTGCGAATCCGTCTGCCCGATGCGCATCCCTCTGCCGAAACTCATGCGGCGCTGGCGTGAGATTGAGTTCGAAAACGGTGACACGCCGCTGCTGACACGATGGGCGTTGCGCGGTTGGGCAAGCGTTGCGCTGTGGCCGTCCGCCTACCACCGCCTTTCAAGTTTGATGGTTCGCGCTTTGCGGCTCGGCGCCGGCAAACGTGGTGCATTCACCTGGCTGCCACTGGCCAGCGGTTGGACCGCGGGCCGTGATCTTCCCGCCCCGCAAGGGCGGACATTTCAGCAGCTATGGGCCGAACGCCAGAAAGCCGCGACCAAGAAGACGGACGCGACGGAGACACCATGAGCAGGGCATCCATACTAGGCAAGGTTCGAAGTGCCCTGAACGCCACAACGGATGACACCGAACGGCAGGCCACCGTCGCCGCCCGCTTGAGAGATTTGCCGCGTGTGACACCGCCGCAGCGTGTTGCAGCACCAAACACAGATCTCGTAGCCTGCTTCGTTGGAGAACTCGAGCGCCAGCTGGCCACCGTCAAGGAAGTCGGCGATCCATCGGAGATCCCGCCAGCGATCGCCGAGTACCTGCGCGCCCAAAATCAACCACTCGGGCTGCGTCACGGCAGTGATCCTCGGCTTGCCGATCTAGACTTCTCGGCCGTGCCGAACTTTGAAGTCAAAACCGGCCCCGCCTTACCCGATGATTCCTGTGGCCTATCCTACGCCTTTGCCGGAGTCGCGGAGACGGGAACCATGGCCCTGCTCTCCGGACCCGAGAACCCGGTCACGCTCGGCTTTCTGCCCGACACGCATATTATTATCGTACCACGCGACCGCATTCTGGCGACCTATGAGGACGCGTTCTCGTTGCTGTCTAAAGAGAAGGGTGCAGGAGCGATGCCGCGAACGTTGAATCTGATATCCGGTCCCTCACGCACCGCTGACATCGGCGGGCGCATTGTCATCGGCGCCCACGGCCCGAGACGCCTGCTGGCTCTCGTGACCGCGCAGCTCTAGACCCGGCCGAACCCTTAGCGGCGCAAGCAACGCCGCAGGCAGTTCTGCAGCTGCCGATCGCATTTGGGGCTGCCACGACTGCGGATCCGGCATTGGTTATGTGCCCCCCGGCACTTGGCAGCACAGGCATTTGCAACCTCAAACGGCTTCACCACGCCTCCATCCGCGGAAACGAGGCCTGCCGAGAGAATCAAAATCGTGCCTGCCAATATCAATGATCGGCGTTTCAAACATCCCTCCACCGAGACAGTGCCAGCCGGTATGCCCGGCAAACACTTGAGGGCAGGCCCAAAGGGAGCCTGCGCCTACACCTGGATAGAACGTATAAGCCGCACTTAATGAACGAGTGGTGAACCCGCGATTCTTAATGCTACTAGAATATCTTACCACGAATGGCTCAAATCGCCACTTCGGCAAAGATGGGCATGATGCGCCCGCCCCAGGAACCGTGGAATTTCTCCAGATATCGGTCGGCATTAGTCATACCGCTTTCGGCAATCTCCTCGAGCGGTGATAGATACGTGCGCTCGTCTTCACCCGCATCGTTAACGTTACCGCGCGCCTTGAGCCCGGCCGCCGAGATCTCCAGGACCCGCCGCGCAACGTCCTGCACGGTTCCGTCCCGGAAGGGTGCTTGCAGAGCCAACCGTGGAACCGTATCGCGCAGCAGTTGGCGTTCTTCCTCGGTCCAGTCCTTTACGAGGTCCCAGGCCGCGTCCTGCGCCGTCGTGTCATAAAGCAGTCCCGCCCACAGTGCCGGCAACGCGTTGATCATTTCAGCGCGTCCACCGTCCGCGCCGCGCATCTCAATGAACCGCTTGACTCGCACTTCTGGAAACAAGGTCGTCATATGGTCCGACCAATCGTCCATTGTCGGCCGAACACCTTCCAGCCCTGGAAGCTTCCCAGCCAAAAAATCTCGGAAAGAGGCCCCCGCGGCGTCGATGTAATGGCCGTCCCGGTAGACGAAGTACATTGGAACATCGAGCGCATAGTCGACCAGGCGCTCGTAGCCCATCCCACTTTCAAATACGAATGGCAGCATCCCTGTGCGATCCGCATCTGTATCCCGCCAGACCTCGCTGCGCATGGATTTGAAGCCGTTCGGCTGGCCTTCGGTGAACGGTGAAGATGCAAACAGTGCCGTTGCAATAGGTTGTAGCGCCAGCGATATGCGCATCTTTTGCGTCATATCCGCCTCGCCGCCGAAGTCCAGGTTCGCCTGGATCGTCGCGGTGCGATACATCATATCAAGCCCTCGCGATCCCACTTTGGGCATGTACCGGGTCATGATGTCGTAGCGTTGCTTTGGCACTTTCGGGGTTTCTTCGAGCGTCCAAGTCGGTGCGAACCCCAGCGCCATGAACGAAAGGCCGAGCGGACCACCTGCCTTGTGGCACTGCATCAAGTGCTGCTCTGTCTCCGCAGCAGTGTCGTGAACCGACTTCAGCGGTGCCCCGGACAGTTCGAACTGACCGCCCGGCTCCAGGCTGACATTCGCGCCCTTTTCCCCAAAGGCGCGCTTCAACGCGATAATACTCTCGCCTTCAAAAATCGGTTCCCAGCCGCAACAGGCCATGAAGCCGCGCATCAGCGCAGAAATCCCCTGCTCACCTTCATGGGGAACAGGAGCATAGGTGTCCTGCCGGAACACGAACTTCTCGTGCTCTGTCCCAAGAGACCATTCAGAAGAGGGTTTCGCACCCGAAGAAATCCAGGCGACAAGATCGTCGCGAGACTCGATCGGTGCGGATGGCTTCGTATTCTGGCGGGTCGACATGCGCGAGCCTGTTCATTCCTCCCGGAAGTCCGGGACCACCGCCAACACCGACGGTCGAAACTAACGAGCCGTTGTTATGGAGGCCCGCTCGGGAGGAGACAAGGACTGAACGCGGGCGGGCAACCCAAAGAAGGGTGCGAAACGCAATCACAAGAACCCACAATCATCACAAATCAGCATTCGCGAACGCTGTGCGGGCCTTGGCCACAGCCGCCGGACTGCGATCCTTCACATAGATGTTACCCATAACCAGTCGGTCCATTTCCGTGCGCAGATAACACGAGATGGCTTCCGCCGGCGTCGTCACGATGGGCTCGTGGCAATTGAAGCTCGTATTGATCAAGACCGGCACACCCGTCAGATCGCCAAAGGCCTCGATCAGATCATAGTAACGCGGGTTGTCCTCCCGGCGCACCGTTTGGATACGGCCCGTCCCATCGACATGCACAGCCGCCGGTATGACATCGAGCTTGTCCTTACGGACCTTCGGCGCCAACGTCATGTAAGGGTCCGGCTGATCGATCTCGAAATACTCTTCCGCTCGGTCAAGCAAGACCGCTGGTGCAAACGGCCTGAATGGCTCGCGGTGTTTGATGCGCTTGTTGATGAGTTCTTTGATTTTCAGGCTGCGGGGGTCAGCCAGTATGGAACGATTGCCAAGAGCCCTTGGACCGATTTCGTACCGCCCCTGATGCCAGCCTACAATTCTCTGATCAGCAAGGTCCCGGGCAACACGGCGAAACAGTTCGCCATCATCCCCGATGCGCTCGAAAGCGAGGCCCGCTTTGTTCAGCTCCGAAACCACGTCATCTTCGCCAAAGCTCTGACCGAAGAACGGATGCGTTAGTTCATAGCCGCGCTCGTGTCTCAGATTCTGATGGTAGTGCCACAACGCACTACCCAAAGGAGCGCCAGTGTCCGAAGCGCACGGCGGCACCCAAACCCGTTCAAAACCGGTATCCTGGAGAATACGCGCGTTCGCCACACAATTAAGTGCCACACCTCCGGAGATAACAAGGTTCTTGGATGGCTGCGTCCGCTCTATGTGCCGCACGATGTGCAGAACGGCTTCCTCTGTCACAACTTGCAGGGCATGCGCCAAATCGCGATGCCGGTCCTTGAGCTCGTCACCTGGCAATCGCGGTGGACCAAAGGTATCCAGGAATTTCTGCGTAAAGGGCCTTAGCAATCCATATCGGTCGACGCTGACATAGTCCCGGTTCAGCCTGAACCGCCCGTCGTCTTCGAGAATGACAACGTCGCGAAAACGGTCGACATAGGTCGGCTCACCACACGCCGCCAACGCCATGACGGTTCCTTCCTCGAAGGGTTTGAACCCCAGATGCTGGGTCGCACATGTGTAGAGCATGCCGAGACTGTCAAAGAAACCGAGCTGCCAGGTCTGCCGCAGTTGATTGCCGTGTCCCTCATAGGCACTCGACGCGCAGACATCTCCATGGCCGTCCATCACCATGACGCTGGCATCTTCAAAGGGCGAAACGAAAAAGATCGCCGCATGCGCATCGTGGTGACCGACTTGCACCAGCGGCGGCAGTTTCATCGAACGAAACCTGCGTCGCATTGCAATCTGCAACCGCATCCAGAGATTGACGATACGGCCGTCTTGCGTCGCATGAGCCGCCGGTCGCAACAAATGCAAGCTCGCAGGCATGTTTCCCGTCACCACGCGAAAAAACGAAGCCGCCAATAGTTTCGTATCCCAGGGGATTGTCAGGTAATCGATATCAGCCAGGCTGTTTTCGGCATGGTTGAAAAGAATTTCAAAAGAGCGATGCGGGAACTTCTTGGTGTGTTTTTCCCGATTGAAACGTTCTTCTTCAAAGATGACCTTCGGCTGCCCATCGCACAACAAGGCCAACCCCGTGTCATGAGTCTTCGAAACGAGGCCTAGGATATTGACCGGTCTTGCCATGCGATCCCATTTGTCCTTTGCCCACAAGGCAATGTTCAGCAGCCGTTAATTCTGCACCCTAACCTTCGCGCTAGGCAAGTCTCAAAAAGCCCATAACAGCCTTTTGAACCCATGCGCAAAAGAACCTCGAGCGCTTCGAGCGTTGCGCCTGAGAAATGGGATAATGCTCTAAATGGAGGTCAAACTTGACAAGCAATCGACCCTTAGAGCAACGTCACCTTCAAGTTAGTTAGCGCTCCAAACAAGCCGCGCAAGGCTTCTCAGGAAACGGTCATGCCGAAAAGTAGAAGGCGGTTGCTATTTCTTTGGGTTGTATTGGGCACAATGGCGACATTCACCAGCCCCTTCACGGCTAATGCGAAGTCAAAGCCTCAGAAAGTTGCATTCATCGGATTCCGTATCATTAACGACGCTTTGGAACCAATAAGCAATGCCGAGAAGATGCGAGCCAGGCTTCTCGATAAGATCCTGATCGAAAAACTCGAGGCAACAGGTCGTTTCCAATTCGTCACGATTCCCGAGTCCATCTCTGCACAGATCAATGCAGGCCCGTTTATAGGGGAATGCAACGGTTGTGAAATCGACTATGGCCGAAAGCTGAAGGCGGATCTCATTGCCTGGGGGACCGTGCAGAAGGTATCTAATCTCATTCTCAACCTGAACGTGTACATAGCAAGTGTCCACTCGGGCCAGATGACCTATATTAAGAGCGTCGACATACGCGGCAACAACGACCGTTCTTGGACCAAGGGTCTCAAGTGGATGCTGAAGCACTACATGCCGGGACAGGAGGAACAGAACTCCCAATAACAGGACCGTACGGAAATTGAGCTGTTTCTTCCTCCCGAAGACGATTCAAGGAACTCCAAAATGCCGCCACCCAAAAAGACAGTTGCTCGGAAACGCTTGATCCCCGTCACAGCAATCGCTGCCGCCGCGGCCTTGATGCAAGCGAGCCTATTCTTCGCAGTTGCCCCTTCGGCACTTGCCCAGCAGCGCAGCAATCACAAAGAAGCGGTCAAGAACCTCAAGGCCTACGCCGCCTACAAGGCCGGTGAATACGATACGGCCAGGCGGATGTGGGAGGAACTCGCTGAGAAAGGCAACACAACCGCGCTGGTCAATCTCGCCAACCTCTTTCAGCAGGGGCAGGGTGTCACCGAAGACCAAAAACGCGCCATGTCCTACGTCATCAAAGCCGCTGAACTTGGCGACGCACGTGCCCAGTACGAACTCGGCATTGCTTACGAAAAAGGCACGGTTGTCGGGCGCGATATCAAGAGCGCCGCAGAGTGGCTGCGCAAATCCGCAGAACAGGACTATGCCGATGGACAGTTCGCTTACGGGGTCATGCTGGCGACCAGCTATGGCAAGGGCGTCGACAAGGCCAGTGCCGCAGAGCGCTCACAGGCTCTCGAATGGCTAATGAAGGCGAAAGCGAATGGCAACGTGGAAGCCGCCGACTACATCAAGATCCTCAGCAAACCAAGCGGCTGATAGGCACTTGTCCATCGTGTCGAGGCACACAATTCTCCATCAATAGGGATACGGCTTGCCAAACAACGCCGCGTAGAGCTTTGCGTCCCGACGGTAAATGTCCGGTCGAAACTGCACGTCTCCGTCTTCATCCCGCCACGACGTCGAATACGTCACGTGCACTTGGATGGGCGACTTCAAGGAAACCACCGTTCGCTTCTTACTTTCGAGGACACCCTCAACGCGATTGCGGTCCCACCCAGGCACGGACGTTGACAGGACCTGCTCTGCCATATCGATTGGGCGTGCAAGCCGGATGCATCCATGAGAGAAGGCACGCGCCGACTTCCCGAACAAGGATCGGGCCGGAGTGTCATGCATGTAGACATTGAAGCGGTTCGGGAACATGAACTTGACCCGGCCGAGTGCATTGTTGGGTCCAGGCCTTTGCCGCAGGCGAACGGGGAAGTTGGTCCGTGAGTATCGGCTCCAGTTAATGGCCGTCACCGGGACCGGTTTGTCATTGACGACCGCCTCGAAGCCCTTGGCCGCCCGGGCCCCAGGAGAACGTTGCAACTTTGGCAGCTCCTCGCCAACCGCGATGGAGCGCGGCACATTCCAATACGGATTGATTTCCACGTAGGTCATGGTCTCGGAAAAGACTGGTGTCTGGTGGTAGGGCCTGCCGACCACCACCCGCATCAATTCGCGCACTTGGCCATTCTCAACCCGGCGCAGCTCATACCCGGCGATATTGACCTTGATGTAGTGCTTGCCAAGGTCCTCGGGCATCCACCGCAACCGCTCCATGGAAAGCACCACCTGCCGCAATCGCGCATCGACGGGAATGTTAAGCTGGAAGAATGTGTTCTTGCCGACGACACCGTCATCCTCAAGGCCATGGCGCCGTTGGAAGCGTTTCACGGCCGCCTGCAGATCCTCGCCATAGATCATCTCCTGCTCCGGCGGCGGCGCAGGGTCCGCACCCTCGGTCACCGCGAGTCTGGCCCGCAACTGCGTGACGATGTCATGAGCCTCGCCCGGTTTGAGAACGTCGATGACGTCCACGTTAGGCCAGCCACCGGCAGCCTCAATTGCCTGGTACTCGGCAAGCGCTTTCTTCAGCGCCTTATAGGTTGGCAACTGCGGCTCCCACGCATCAAAGAAGGCGTCGACATCTCCGAGCGTCGAAACCAATTGAAGGGCAGCCACCATGTCGATTTCCTTCGGCTGCCAATAAAGCTTAGAGTCGATCTTCGTTGGCAAGAACCGGCCCTTCTTGAGTTGCGCTGCATATTTGAGAAATCCAGCCGACCAGTAAAGTTCGGCCATCGCCAGCTGCCCCAGCTGCGCTTCTTGTGTGAGCGCAAGCCGGTTCACCTGTCGAACTGCGCGCAACTGTTCAATAAGATTCTCGCGCTGGCCCAAACCATCCTTGTGAGCGTTTTCGAGACGGCGAATGAAGTGCGCGGCCAACGTATCGTCCTGCCAGAGGTCTGGGCTTGACGGATCGCTGTAATAGGCTTTAAGCGCCTTAAGTTTTTTGCGTATCGGAAGCGACAACGATTGCGGCTCTTCAAGAAGGTCGAGCAGGCGAACTCTGAGTGGATCCTCTATGAGGATCAGCGTGTTGGCCTGCCAAGCTTCCGGCGCACCGTCCTGCGAGGCGGCCGGTCCCACAACAAGCCAGCCCAAAGTCAACAACATCAACGCCGGCCATGAAGCCATGCGGAATACGCGCGAAAACCAGACCGGATTCACCGCCCGAAGTGACATATACGAAGCCTCACTGTTACAGCAGCGCAAGAACTGAAACGCTTGGAAAGCGACCGTCAAGTCAGCGTTCAACATCGAATGTACGATCGCTGTGAATTATGAAAGCTGTGAACGCGCACCCAAGCGGGTGAATACTCATGCGGTTAGTTATTGGGTAGTTGTTGGCGCCCCGTCAGCGGCTGGTTGTCAGTCCAGCGGTAAATAAATGTTGCGTAAAATAACGAGACGTACACGAGCATGGAAACAGACCAGCCGGTATAGATGCCTGCCCGGTTGCCGTCATAAGCCACCACGTCCACCTTCGCCCAATCCAGAAGATCCTGAACCGGCACCGGAAAGATCGGATTGTTGAGTTTCTCAAGGCCGGTCGTTTTCACTGGCAATCCGTTCCAGGCTTCGACCAGACCCAGGATGCGGACTTCTATGCCGGACATCGATTGCCCGATGAACAAGAAGCCGATCGTCAACAACGTGAAGGCGATCACCTTGAGCATCATCGGCGCCCTGTGGATGAAGAAGTACAGTCCCGCGATATAGGCCGATACAATAGCGAAGAAGATGGAAAAAAGGCTCGCGACGGCTTCGTTCGCGCTGAAGCTCAACTGCAGAATCTCAGCCTCTGTCATGTCCCCCTCCAAGCAGATATCCCCCGGCACTAGAAGTATAACAAGGACGCGACGGAGAAGAAGATCAACACACCAAACACGTCATTTGTGGTCGTAATGAAGATCCCCGTCGCCACCGCCGGATCAAGCCCCAGCTTGTCGAGCACCGCCGGAATTGCCGCGCCAATCGTACTTGCGATGATCGTCACCGTTATAAGGGCAATAAACGCAGTCATGGCCAACATGGCAGGTTGGTCAATCGGCGCGAACAAGGTCGCCAGGAAAATCATGGCACCCACGGCAGCTCCAACGAGCGCACCATTCATCGCCGCGCCGAGGAACTCCCGTGCCAGCCGCGCCCAGATGTCCCCTTCTGACATCGAGCCCGTGGTCAAAGCCTGGATCGAAACGGTTGACGCTTGAATGCCCGCGTTTCCGGCGGTCGCCATGACGACCGGGATAAAGCTCGCCAAAATCGCAGCCTGCGCTAGCGCTTCCTCATAGGAACCGATCACCGTGGCGGCCACGGATGCTCCCAGCAACCCTGCCGCTAGCCATGGCACGCGCCGCTGCACGATCTGCAACGGTGTGTCCTCCGCCGTCGAGTCAGGAGACACCCCGCCCATCAGCAGCATGTCTTCGTCCGCCTCATCGCGGATGATCCGGGCAAGCTCCCGCTGCGATACGCACCCCAGGAGTTTGCCGTCGCGATCCTTGACGGCAATAACGCTGAGGTTTCGCTGCTTGGCCAGCCGCAACACCCGCTCCTGATCTTCATCGGGATCGACACTGACAAGGTCGGTGCGCACCACTTCGCTGATCAACGCATCACGCGGTAGCAACAACAAGTCGCGCATGCGCAGATAACCTTTGAGGCGGTATTTGCTGTCAACCACATAGATCGCGTCCAACTTTTCGATTTCATCCGAGCGCGCGCGCAAGTCCGCTATGACCTGATCGATGGTCCATGTCTCTTGCACGGCCAACACGCCGCTGCGCATGACGTTTTCTGCTGAATCCTTGTACTTCTCCAACCGCTGACTGAGTTCTTCGGCATCATCCCGCTGCGCGATCAGTCGCGCGGCCAGGTCATCGGGCAGCTCCGCGAGCAAGCGCAAGGCCTGTTGAGGTTTGAGGCGTTGCAGAAGTTTGGCGAAGCGCTTTCGGGTTTCGCGTTGCGTGAGGGCGACCTGCAATCGCGGATCGATTTCCGACATCACCCGCAAGCCCAGTTCGTCCGGCAGCCAGCCAAACAACTTCTTGGCCCGCTTTGAGCTGAGCTTGGCGAACATCAACAACACATCTGTTGGGGTCCAGTCCGCCAGAACAGCGAAGACGCGATCTCGCCGGCCCGCCTTGATCCACTCGGACAGCAGCGCCACTGTTTCCTTATTTTCCTCCTCGGCGGCCGGAGTTGAGGCCCGGTGCCAGCGCGGCAGGGTCGAGCCCGGCTTCGGCATCACACCGTTCTGATGCGCGTTGTCTGTAGCTGCCACGGCGGTTTGGTCCAGTTTACGGAATGAACACCGAAGACCTTGTTTATGGGATCGAAGCCATTCTGGTCTACAGCGGATTTACGCGTGCGTTTCAATGCTAAAGGCTTCACATGACAGGCGTTCTTGCTGATTACCTTGTTGCCCAGAGCGAACGCATCATTGCCAGCTTGCCCTTGTGCCGGTTTCAACACTCCGACTTCGGAGTTCGTTACGCCAGCCTCTTGGTCCCGGGACCCTCACCGCGGGTTCGAACGTTCTCCCATCTGCAAACGCCCAGATGATCTTCAAGATCACTCAAGCGACAGACTGGAAAGCAGCGAGGCTTGTTGGAGATCACGCAATGTACGGGGAGACAACAAAAGAAGCTCTAGCGACCCGGCAGGTCCTGACCAAGAAAACTGCAGGTCCTGGTCCGTCACACAGTCTGATTGCGAAAGCACCATGATCCCGCCGTTCGGTACCCGTCGCGGCAGCTGTCGCAGAATTCCCCGAGACACACCTGGCGGAACGCCTCGAGGAACGCAGCTTGCAGTATATGAAATTGGTTCGGATCGTCGATGGACTACTTCGTCAACACCTTCGCCTTCGCACCCTTTTCGATAATGCCATCGTTTCCGACAGCATCGATGGCCTTCATTTTCACCGCCTTTTCGACGATCCCACTATCCTTCTTTTCTTCCGTGGCCGCCGATTGCTCGGTTTGTTTCTTGGCCTTGTCGTCACCAGCGGTCACCGGCGCGGCGAAGAAAATGATTGCCGTCAACACGGCAATAAAAAGTTTCATGTCGGAGTATCCTTTCAACAAGCCCGCGCAATACTGCGGACGCGTTGAACAAATCGACATTGCCTAACGTTGTCAACGATCTCCGCATGAAGCTGCAGACCCAGGCCACCAAGGCACTGGCAACGCTCAGATGTCCGCTGGACGCACCGCCTGCACTGCAGCCAAAGTATCAAACCTCGAATTCAAACTCAGCGGTCGTCTCAACAGCGAGGCACTAACGGCCCTCTGTACAAATATCAAACACGTCGATTTCGCCAACTCGTGCCCTCGTCAAGAGTATTCGGCGCGTTAAAATCGGAACCACACAGATGAAATTCCTCAAGAGGCCACGATCACGGACTGTTGTTTCCAGAGGATATACACATTCAACTATCACCATGTTGCAGCGCAGCGATGCATACACTAAATAGACATTACCGATGTCAACAAAGCTTCTTTATTGTGCAAATGCAGCATTCAACTCATCTTAACGGTTCATGACAGCACGCAAGGTTGGCTGAGTGGTTCGAGGCCGGTTTGACG
>JARFQY010000117.1 GCA_029287535.1 Filomicrobium sp. | reverse complement strand
CTTTTACCATCATTAGGTGTGCCAAATACGGTATGTATCATCGCCACGAAAGCTCCAGTTGCCGGGTCAAATCCAAGCAGGCGATGGGGCGGCGGCATGACTAGCCTTGGCAGAAACTCTCCAATCTTGTACCGCTTCTGGCCCTCACCGGATATTACCGCCATCCTTCAACGCCAAGTAGCGCTGCGAGCTAAGGTTTCGGAAGGCTTTTCACCAAACCGTTTGCGGTATCGCAGCGCGAAGCGACCGAAATGAAAGAAGCCCACGTGAGTGGCGATAGATGTCACCGTCTGATCAGGTCCAGTGCGCTGAAGCAGGGCATATGCCTCGTCGAGCCTTCTGTCAACGCCGGAGCAAAGTTAGGCCAGTTCACCGGAGTAAAAGTCGGCCATTGAGCGTTGCTGTCGGTTGAAGCACAAGAGCCCCGTAAGCGGTCGTGTGCCGCACAGCTTCCATGGTCGCAAGTGACCCACAGGGCTACTCAGCAGTTGCCGGGTCGAACGCTCCTACTGCGTTCGCTTCGATCAAGATCGACGCGCCCGAGGCAGTTAAAGTCGAGCGCGATGCGGTGGCTCTCCGAAGAGGCGCCGATAATCTGCCGTGAAGTGACCATGATGCCAGAATCCGTGTTCAGCCGCGATGTCGGCGATGGTCCTGTGTGCGTTCTCATCTTGGGAGAGGGCGCGATGGGCCTCGATAAGCCTTTTCGCTTTGACGAATTTCGCGGGGGACATGCCGAAACGCTCTCGGAACGCATATTCGAGCGTTCGCTCGCTGGCGTCCGAAATGCTCCGAAGTTGATCCATAGACACGCTCGAAAGATCCGTCGCATCGAGATACTCGAGACAGCGCTTCACCGCCCTGTCACGAACTCTCAATGGAGCTCGCGAACGAAATGGTCTACCCATCTCAACCAGCCAAGATCGGAGAAGCGTTTCCAACAAATTCTGGAGCGTCGCTGCTGAACAGAGGCCTATACCGTCACGTAACATGCGGAGATTTGCGCGGATCTCACTTAGCTCAACCGCGTCGAGCCGAAACACCTCCGGCATGATGCTTTCACAGAGACGCTCTAGTCGCATTGACTGACTGAGTCGTTCGAGCGTCTCCCAGGTTGCCGAGATCGTATGCACGGAGAAAAGAGCATTGCTGACGCAGCGTACCTCCGTCCCCACCTTGTAGACCAGAATTTGGTTGGCAGCGGTGTCTAAGTTGCGCCACCAAAGAGGGCCCATCCCCGCGTCCTTTACTACGAAGGTGACCATCCCCGGAGGTGCAGCGCCACGCTGATCGATGGTCGCAGTCAGACGGCAATACCCGTAATGAATGCCCTGCGCTGTTGCTTGAACAAGATGGGCAGTCGACAGACGATGTAGGCGCCTTGCCATAGGGCGAAAATCAAGATCCCACATCCGAACTTGGTGGCATAGTTCGGCCAGATCGTCGAACTGCTCCTGTATGAGCGGCTGGATGTGATCTTCATTAGAACTGATCATCAGGCGATCTTGCGGTTTTCGGATAACGGACAAGGAAGGTTTTACGGTAACGTCTGTCCTGTCAACGGCTAGGCACTCGCCGGTGGCTATCTTCGATCTGTGTGGGATAGAGGTAGTGATGACTGATGGTAGGGCGTTGGTAGCGGCATTTTGCGCTGTATTTTTTCTAATGTCTTTCGCTTCGGACAGCCGGTCGGAGGCTCAAATAGTCCATGACGCCGAGTACTATATACTCCAGGCCCAGCATGGAGAGGCGTGGACCCGCGAAGACAATGCGCTGCAGCAGAAGCTTGAAGAGCTCAGACAGAAGCACGGCAGACCGCCCAACCTAATACACATCATGTGGGATGACACGGCCTTTGGCGATGTTGGGATCCCCGCTATCCAGAAAGTTCGCGGTCTCAACACACCCAGTCTGAATCAGCTTGCGGCTGAGGGTATCCTTTTTACACGAATGTACACGGAAGTGGGTTGCACGCCCAGCCGGGCGGCGGTGGCTACCGGCCGGCTCGCCATCCGAAGCGGCATGTATAACATTGGTATGCTGCTTGAGATGCACGGGATGCGAGATGAGGAGGTGACGCTTGCCGAGGTTCTATCGAAGGTGGGATACGCGACTGCGTTTCATGGCAAGTGGCACTTAGGCGATATCGAGGAGAGCTACCCTCACAATCAGGGTTTCGACGAGGCGTTTTTCACGGGCTACAATCAAATCCCCTCGCTCTGGACCAAGACTGGTGAGATCGGCAACGGCACCATGGGCCTCTATGAGGACATATTGCCAATTGACCCCTACAAGCTCGACAGCACATTTGTTACGAAAGACTGGATCCAGGTAGCGGAGGCTAAGAAGGGAGAGAAGGCGCTCAGGTGGGGAGACAACTCTCACGAAAACTACATGAAGATAGATCCCGAGGCGCAACGCAGAACCCTCGACTTCATCGAGCGCAACGCCAAGGCCGGCAAACCCTTCTATATCGCCAATTGGCCGATGCTGAATACGTTCCTTCCTAACCAGAAAAAGTGCTCTATTGCCAGAAGCAATCTGCAGGCCGGCCTCGAGTGCAACATTGATCCCTTTATTGCCAAGTTGATGAGTAAGCTCAAAGAGCTTGGCATCGCCGAAAACACGCTGGTTGTTGCAATGGCCGACAATGGTCCAATGGCTCACAATCCGCCGCCCGGTGGCGGGTTTGCCGAGACTATCTTCCGCGGTGGCAAGGGCGACTTTCTTGAGGGCGGGGTTCGTGTGCCGGCGTTTGCTTGGTGGCCAGGAGTGATCCAACCCGGACAGGTGGTCGGAGATATCATTCACGAGACAGACCTGTTTACCACCTTCGCCCGCCTCGCCGGCGCAACTCAGCACATTCCGACTGACCGGGTCATCGATGGCGTGGATCAGACGGCCCTGCTGGTCAACGGGGATACCCAGGGCCGCCGTGATCACGTCTTCATTTATGCGGGCCCAAAGCTTGGTGCGACGGTCAAAGGAAACTACAAGCGCCACTGGATCTCACCGGACCCTGTGGGCGAAGCCAGCGGCATCCCCGCCGCATTCTATTTCCTGCCGATGGATCCACGCGAAAAGTCCCCCATGCTCGCGAACCTGATCCACTTGAAGAGCCCCTTCAATCGCATGCGGTTGCGTCACGAGCTCTGGAAGAAGAAATATCCTGATTCCAAAGAGAAGCACGGCATCCCGTGGACGGGCCTAGCCAACGCAACGCCCGAGATCGAGGCTCTAGCCAAGCCGAAAATGGATTTGAAAAAACTGCCCTTCGATCCCCTCGAGTACATAGAGCATCTCGATCAGCTGCCCTTCGATCCAAGCATGGATCCGGACATCGGTCAGTAGAGAACGGAATTCGCGTAACGAAACGGTCGTCCGGCTGGATGAT
>JARFQY010000103.1 GCA_029287535.1 Filomicrobium sp. | reverse complement strand
TGTTTCGCCATCCCCTAATCATCCCTGCCACAGTCATCCTAGATCCTGCGATCACCATCCACACACCCGAGTGGCTGTGGCTGTCGACCGGCATTCGTGCCGTTGATCATTGTGTCGAAGGTATTTGCTCGGCCGAAGCGCACGCCTATGGCGATGCCCAGGCGCTCCAGGGTCTGACGCTCCTCTCACAGGGCCTGCCACGTGTGAAAGCGAACTCAAACGACCTCGACGCACGTCTCGACTGTCAGTTGGGCACATGGCTGTCGATGGGACCCTTGGCGTCGGGCGTGCCGATGGGCGCGAGCCACGGCATCGGCTACGTCCTTGGCGCCCAGTTCGGTATCCCGCATGGCCACACCTCGTGCATCATGTTGCCGGCGGTGATGCGATGGAACGAACCCGCCAATGCCCCGCGCCAGAGCCTTGTCGCAGCCGCCATGGGTAAGCCGGGCGCCAACGCTGCGGACGTGCTCGATGGCTTCATTGCTGCGCTCGACATGCCGCGAACGCTCAGCGGCGTCGGCATCGGTCGCGAGAATTTCCCCGCCATCGCCGAAGGTGCAATGGCGACCCCCTGGGTACCGCGCAATCCGCGCCCCATTGCGGGCCCCGAAGCCGTCCGGGAGATCCTCGAATTGGCCGCCTGACCGCGACCCCGAGGTCCCAATCATCGATGCCGACTGACCGCAATTCGGATGCCGCGGCTTGTCCGCACACCTCAGATAGCCGACGTTGCGTGGACGGCGCTATCGGCAATCCGGTTTGAAACGATCGTTGGATTTATAACCGTTTCGATGGTCAGCGATGGGCACGCCGCCGTGGTCGACGAGTTGCAATCATTTGGCGGGTGAGCAATCCTGCTGAAGGAGTGACTTGTCAGCGCAGGCGGCGCGCATGAGCGATGGAAAAGGATTGCAGGAGCACTGACTGAACATCCCGTCTGCCGTTTCCGGCCATAGCTCCCGCAAAAAGCGCTGATGAACCAACGACCGGCAGCGCCCCATTCCTTGGATCGTTAGTGGACATACATGAGCCATCTGCGCGAGCTTCAATAGCTCAATCCCAAGCAGCGTGAGAGCTGACCTGCCGTTGGCATCTTCATGGGGCCTTCCGGTGTTGCCTTAGTACGGGCAGCGACGTCACGCACAGAGAAACGAGACTTCGGATGATACCCTTGAGCACCACATCACACCGACGGTACAGAACAACGCGCTGAGGTTCCGCTTCATCTTCCTTAACAGTCGCACGAGTTCGGCCTGTTCTGCGGTATTAATGCCCCTTAGAGCTGACTTGCGAACAGTTGTCGCGACCTCTTCGAGTTCATCGAGTTCGGGTCGCGCTGCGTCCTGAATGAATAGACGTTTCACACGGGCATCAATGGGATCCGGTCGGCGTTCGATGAATCCCCGAGCTTCCAGGCGCTCGACGAGACGGCCAACGGTCGCAACACCCAACTCCAACTCTTTTGCCAGCTCTGATTGAGTAACTCCCTCCTTTCGATCCAGGACGCCGAGCGCTTGCCACTTCGCGCGCGTTAAATTGTAAGGCTCGACTTCCCGGTCGATTGTGGTGCGAAGCAAGTGTGCGACGTCGTGCAGTAGCGCACCGAGGGAATTGTTATCTTTGCCTATCATGCAGGACACCTGACCAGCTTAAAGGCTGTGTCACGCTCAGATCAAGTCGCTCTCGCAAGACACATTACCCTGAGTTCACAGCCCCGGTGCTCCTCACGCCGGGGAGAAAAGGTGGGCTAGCGTGGAGCCAATTAACTGGCCACTTCTTCGGTACGTAGAGGAATGACTGATCGGGCGATAGACCAAATCGCGATATGGCAGGCAATTGCAAGGACGGCGGACCAGAACGCCGAATGGACGAATGGCATCATGGAAAAAGCTTCGAATGCTAAAGACGCCACTAGTGCGATGGTTATCAACATCGCGGAGCCAAAAGCAACGACGTTATTATCGAGAAAAGCCGACGGCTTCGGAGATCTCGTGGATCGGCGATAGATTGCGAAAACGAACAGCAGAGCCGTCGCAACCGCTATCGCTTCTAGCAGCGTAAAGGTCGAAGCCATGATAATTCCTTCCGGATTCACTTAAGGGCTGTTGAACAAAGCAATGCGAGCGCGCACTAATATCGTGCGACGGTTGGTTGGCTGCTCGGTGTTCATATTCATCGCGAGACTCAACACATCTACTATGCATGCATATTATAGTCAAGCGTATGACTTTGAACGCACCGGAGAGCAAGCCCCGGTAATGGCCAGCGACACCGGGGCAGGCTTTGGACTGCTCACCGCAAGTATTCACCGCTCGCCGTAAGGCTGGGTGACGGGTGGCGGTCAACGTCTTGAGCTAGGATATGGTTTGGAGTGTCGGATCCTCGTTGGAGGCCACCAGCCATCGTCACGCACGCTATGGCCATGTGTCAGAAGATGATCTTGTCCCGAAGCCAGGCTTCGGCCTAGGACTTCAATCCGCAGGAGCCGCGACGGCTCGAAGCTGACCGATCCTGTCGGAAAAGTCCGACGACTACGATGTTGAGCGCCGGTTGTGCTACGCCGTGCTGGATCAGCGTATGTCGTCAGCGTGGCCCGGCTGCGCTGACTGAAGGCTTACGCCGAGGTCGTCTCGGGCGAAGCGCTCATGGACGCCTCCTCGCTGGATCGAATGGGTGAGATCTCGCTCTCGTGAACGATCGGAGTGCGGCTTGATCCTGATGGCAGAGCGAGACGCCGACGGGGCGGGCGGCGGTCCGCGCCCCGGTGACCAAGAGCTTCTGAAGCACGGCGTTGTGATCCTCAGTTGACGACTGAAGGCAGCGT
>JARFQY010000053.1 GCA_029287535.1 Filomicrobium sp. | reverse complement strand
TTTTTCAAGAATATGACTGCATACGAGATTAGGTCGTTGGTCTCGTGGGCTCGGAGATGTGTATAAGAGACAGGGTGTGCGCAAGGTGCTGCACTGGACCGACCGGCATGGTACTTTGGCTCTGGAGTTTCCGTTTGTCGGCGTTGACGGGGTAGAGATCGACCCCTTTTTTAACGCCAACACACCGGAGGAATTCGAAGAGGTGGCGGCTCTCTTGTCCCGGTTATCCGCAGGGCCATGAGGGGAAGACCACTCCTTGGTAGGAAGCACCCAAAATGATGCGTACGCCACATGGCGCCCCGATTATTGGAATTGCCGGCTGGAAGAAATCCGGAAAGACCACACTCTCCGTCCGGCTCATCGAGGAGTTTGCCCGGCGCGGCTTGAAGGTCGCCTCCGTGAAGCATGCTCATCACGCGTTTCAGATCGACGATCAAGAAACCGACTCCGCGCGCCATCGCCGCGCGGGTGCCCGTCAGGTTGCTGTGATTTCCGCGCGGCGCTGGGCGCTCATCAGTGAACTCGACGGTGCGCCCGAGCCCAATTTCGATGAGGTTATCGCGTCGTTGGACCCCTGCGACCTGGTCGTTGTCGAGGGCTATAAGTCGGCACCGATTTACAAGATCGAGGCCCGCCGGAGCGCTTCTATAACCCAGACGCCGCTGGCCGTTGACGATCCCCAGATCATCGCCATCGCCGCCGATCACGATGTCATCGACTCCGGCTTGCCGACCTTCACGCTGGACGACATCTCGGGGATCGCGGATTTCCTCGACTCCCGCCTTGGTCCGCTGCGCCCGGCGCGCAGCCCGCGCGCGGCTGTTCGCGACGAGGAGCACCTGTGATGCGCGCGCCGACCTTGCGCTGGATTGCTGCCGTTCTCGCAGCGGTCTGTGCAACTCCGGCCTCCGCCGATGACCCGCCTGTCCCGCCCGGCCTCGATCCTGGAGGTGAGGCCATCGCACTCATTTCCGACGGCGTCGATTACACCGTTCCGGAAATCGCCGCGAGGCTTGCTCGTGACGGCGAAGGCGAGCCCATTGCTTTCGACCTCATTGACGGTGATGTGCGTCCTTACTCACCGGCCAGCGATGGACTTGGGACGCGGCTTGCGAGGATTGTGCTTGCAACCAATCCAGGCAGTCGCCTTGTTGTGGTTCGTGTCGCGACAACTGATCCCGTCGAACTCGCCCGCGCCGCTGTTTTCGCCTCCCGCACACCGGCTCGCGTCGTCGCGCTCGGATTTTGGGGCAGCAAGCCGGAACTTTGGAAGCCCTTCGCAGAGGCCGCCCGGGCCGCCGATAAGGTGACCTTTGTTCTTCCCGGCGGCAATTCGGCAGCCCGGCTGTCGGGCCAGGTCTACCCGGCGGCTTTCAAATTGCGAAACGCCATCGTCGCCGCTGACCTGACGACGCAGGACTTACACAAAGCTCCAAAGGTGCCCGTCGATGCTTGGCTGGGCCATAAGGCAAACGAGGACTACCTTGTTCCGCTCGATGCCAGCGAGCCCAAAGCAGATGCCGCCGGTGCAGCTCAAATCGTGGGCGACTCCATCGGCGGCGCCGCCTTTATCGCCGCCCTTGCCGCTTGTTTCTCAAAGCCCGCCGATGACGGGGCGGGACGAAAGCAAGAGCTGCTTGCGAACGCACCGTTCCGCGGCGAAGGAAGGCACTTCTTTGATCTGGCCTTCGCGTGCGCCCCTAAAGAGGGTGCCAAACAAGAGATGTGACGTGGCTGAAAACGCCACTTGATGCAAAGAGGCCCGCAATGCCTGCTGATTCAGATCACCCCAACCGCAAAGCCCGCCGTGCCGCGGCAAAGATGGAGGGCACGCTTGATACGACGGGCTTTTTGAAGGTCGCCGACAAGTTCATTGATGTCGCCAACCGCCAGAACGCCAATGTTCGCGCCACCGACCTTCAAATGGCGTTCCTCTACGCCGCCGCCCGCTATAACGCGCACGTCGCCAAGACCGTCCTCGACGTCGACAACCATGAAGTGTTCGTCAAGGAAATGGTCGAGCATTACAAGGATATGCTCCGCCAGAACTTGGCAGATCCCAGCCTGGGCGGCGACGAAGACGCGGATAGCTCGTAGGACCTCTAAGCCTTGGCTTCGGGTTCGGCTTGTTCCGCCTCGAATTCAGCCAGCATCTCTTCATCGGACCGTTTAACACTCGCCGCGCACCCAGCACCTGGACCGCCGTCAACATCCGGTGGAACAGCCTCGGAAGCCTCAGCGACCGTTGTGCCGTCATCAGGCACGGTCTCGGCTTCCGGTGCCTCCTCGCGTTCCTTCGCGTCCGCTCCGAGAGCTTCCCAAGCGGCCACTTCCTCGTCATTGAGGAAGCCCCGGCCATACTGGTAGGCCGTCTTCATGACACCCTTCGGCAGACACACGGCGGCATCCGTGTAGTCCTCGCAGTAGTCATCGAGACCGTCCATGTTCGCAAGGACCGGGTTCGAGATCCACAGTTTGCGGAGTGCCTTGTGACGATCGGCACTGGAGACGTTCTTATCCATGAATTGAGTGTAATCAGACTCGTAGTCGAGTTTTTCGAAATCGAAGTCGGAAAAGTCCTTTAAGGGCTCACCTGCTTCGCCATCGGCGCGAGGAGCCGCATCGGCCTCTTCGCCCGCCTCAGGTGGTATCTGCGTAGCCGAGGCATCGTCAGCAAGAGCTTCCGGCTCGTCGTTCTCGAGGCCCCGCTTCTTGCGTGACCATCTCTCGAGAAAGGAGCGGGGATCAGTATTCTCGTTCATTCGCGCTCGCCGCGGCGACGAGATTCGCCGCTTACTTTGTCCGGTTTGGGCATCGGCGGTTCAATGCATTCGCCCATTCTCTCGCGCAGCCTGATCAACGGCTCCTGACCAAACTTATGCTCTTCACTCAATTTATGGGGCTGGCGCTTGCGTTTATAGAAGGTTTCTTCCTGGTGATGCGTCTCGATAAAGGTTCGCACCATCTCGACAAGCCGTTCCGGCATCGCAACGCCCTCGACGTTATCGAGCCCGACATCGCCGTGCGACTGCGCTTCAAACGGCGATGCGGTGACCAGATGCACCTCGACAGGCCAGTCCCCGCCCGCATCCGGGTCCTCTCGCAAAACAACGTAGATGGATGGCTCTCCGTTAGCGAGATTGACTCGATAAGCCGTCGTTTCTTTACGATGCAATTCGAGATTCAGCGTTGCGGCATGATAAAGTACCGATCGGCCATCGCGGCGCAGTTCGCGCCATTCCCTGATTTCAGGGGCATCAAGAAATACACCAACGGGCTTCCAGCGATAGGTCTGCCACGGGTGTGAAATCTTTTCGCGTGCGACGACAATGCCGACTGGGATCAAGAGGGCGTTGCCCATGCCGCTATTCACTCCTGCTACCAAATGTCGTAGACCATAGTCGAAGTTATCTCATGACACTACGGGATTTTTTGGCGTCATCAAAGGACTTCTGCAATTCAGGCGAGATTTTCTGCAGTCGCAGCTTAGATGATCTATCATTCACCTTGGGAGAGGAACGCTTTGGCCAAGAATCAATCGCCGCCGCAACGCTTGCTGGTCTGCAACTGCCAGCGCACCATGGAATTGGATGGCGAACGGCTTTCAGAAGCGCTGGGGCTCGAAGAACCGTTAACAGTTCATCGCGAGCTCTGCCGCGCCGGCATCGGCGCGTTCCGCAATGCCGCGGCCGAAGGCCAGCCGCTGCACGTGGCCTGTACGCAGGAATCCTCCCTGTTTGCCGAGGTGGCCGAAGAACTTGGCGACGAGGCTGCGCCGGTCAGATTCACGAACATCCGCGAGACCGCCGGATGGTCCGAAGCTGGCGGCCGTTCGCTGCCAAAGATGGCCGCGCTTATTGCCGAAGCCGAACACCAACCCGGTATGGTGGCGGCCTTAACCTTGAAATCATCCGGCGTCTGCCTTGTTTATGGCGCCGGTCAGGTCGCGATGGAAGCCGCCGCGAGCATCGCCGGGCGACTGTCGCCGATCCTCGTGCTCAGCGACGCCGGCGACGCCCTGCCACCGAGCCGAACCGCGTTTCCAGTCTTCAGAGGTCGAATCCGAAATGCGCGCGGTGTTCTTGGACAGTTTTCGGTCTCTGTCGATAACTGCGCGCGGGCCCGGCCTTCGTCACGAGACGAGTTTTCCTTCGAGGACACGCAGCCTTCAACGGATTTGGAGTGCGACCTCATTCTCGACGTGTCCGGGGGAAAGCCATTCTTCAGCGGACATGGGCGCCGTGACGGTTACAAGAGCGTTGACCCGGCCGACCCCGGCGCGCTCGCTCGCGCCATGTTCGATATCTCCGACCTCGTTGGCGAATTTGAAAAACCAAAGTACATCGCCTTTGATGCTGGCATCTGCGCGCACGCCCGATCGGGATTGGTCGGTTGCACCAACTGCCTCGATGTCTGCCCGCTCGGTGCGATCTCACCAGCGGGAGACGCTGTTGAGATCGATCCGGCGGTTTGTGGTGGTTGCGGGAACTGCGCGTCGGTCTGCCCGACCGGTGCGGCGGGTTACGCGCTACCGTTTACCAACGATGTCGTGGCACGCATGTCGATCCTGCTGGAAACCTATCGCAAGGCTGGCGGTCAGAGACCGGTTCTGCTGGCGCACGATGAGAAGCACGGCGCCGAGATGATCTCCGCGTTGGCCCGCTTCGGGCGCGGGCTTCCGGCCAACGTAATCCCGATTTCTCTCAACAGCGTGCTGATGCTCGGTCATGACTTGATGGCGGCAGCCCTGGCGCTTGGAGCAGAAAGTCTGACACTTCTGGCTCCGCCACAGCATCCCGAAGAGCTCGCGTCGCTTGAACAACAGGCATCCTTGGCAAACCATATGCTCGCCTCCTTGGGATACGGACAGGCGCGTGTGCGCATCCTGGCGGAGCGCGACCCGGATGTTGTCGAGTCCGCTCTATATGAGGAACAGCCGCTTGCGGCCATGCCCTCCAACAGCCTGGTTGCGGTAGGCTCAAAGCGCGAAGTCGCCCGCTCGGTTTTCGCTCTGCTCCGCGAAGGCGCGCCCGAGAAACCCGAGGTCATCAAGCTGCCTGCTGGCGCGCCCTACGGCCGCGTTGACGTCAATGTCGAAGGCTGCACGCTTTGTCTGGCCTGTGTCAGCGCCTGCCCAGCCAATGCCCTGCGCGACAATCCTGACAAACCTCAGCTGTCGTTTGTCGAGCAGGCCTGCGTTCAGTGTGGTGTCTGTGTCGCGACTTGTCCCGAGCGCGTCATTAAGCTGGAGCCGCGCTACAACTTCGCATCCAATGCGCTGTCCCCTGTCGAGATCAAGACGGAAGAGCCGTTCCACTGCGTCAGCTGCGGAAAGGCGTTTGGCGCCAAATCCTCGATCGATCGCATTGTCGATCGCCTCCGGGGCCATTCGATGTTCAAGGATGAAAAGCAGCTTGAGTTGATTCAGATGTGCGACAACTGCCGGGTTGTGGCGCTTGCCAACTCCGGCGACGACCCGTTCGCTATGGGAGAGCGGCCGCGCATGCGCACGACTGACGACTATCTTGCAGAGGAGCAGTCGCCTGGTACTGGTGGCAAGAAGTCCGACGACTTTCTGAGCTGATCACGCGCGGTCGGCGGCCTTGCGCCAGGATTAGAGACGCACGTTGTTGTTGACCGTGAAAGCGTCCTGCGACGACGTGGAAATCGCGTCGAGGCCGAACGCGGCGACCGCTGTGAACAAAACGAGCAGCACAATGCTCGACAAGAAGGCTCTCATTTGTCTGTTCCCTTGTTGCGCGCCGGCGCGGCGCCGTTAAGCTGCGCGGCTCCCGTCGTCTTGAGATACGCGATCAACGCATCCCGTTGCGACTTGTCTGTCATCTTCTGCAACGGCATTTTCGAACCGGGCGTGAAGTTCTCAGGTCCAAGTTCGAACAGTCTCGCGACGGTCTCCTCCGTCCATACAATATCCAGTTTTTTAAGCGCTTCCGAGAAGGGATATCCCGGCAAGCTAGCAATTTTGCGTCCAAACAGGCCATGCAGTGTTGGTCCGGCGCGGTTCTTACCGTCCTGATTCAAGGTATGGCATATGCTGCACTTGCGCGCGAAATGAAGCCGCCCCTGGTCGACCGGGTCATCACTGCCCTCGGAGACCTGAAAGCGCCTCGGATATGGGCTATTGATCGGCTCGAACGGATCCCGAGGCGTGATGCTCCAGCGCGCAACAAAATCGTCAAGTCCTGCGATGTAGAGCGCCGTCCCTCCGGGGGCGAAGGCAAGCCCCCAGGCCGGGCCGTAGGGATTTTGATACTCCTCCAGAACCTCGTAATCACCGATCCGGAAAACACGCACGCGGCCGTCGCCGCCACCCACTGCAATAAGGCCGGGCTGCCGCGTCACCGCCAGAGCCAGGATCGGCCGCTCCGACGTTCCAAGTTCAGAGACCTTGTCGCCGCTTTCGATGTCGATAACGGCAGTGGTCCCATTCAAGGCGCCGAACACCAGCTGTTGGTCGCCGGGCAACCTTTTCAACGCGTTGATTCCCCAGCCGTGTCGAAACACCGGCCTCACGAACTCACCGCTATCGGCCGCGAACAACCGGATGGCGCCATCGTAGCTCGCCGTGAACACGCGCTTGCCATCGGACGAGAACGCGACGGCGTTCACCGGCCCTTTGTGCTCATTAAGAACGGGACCGGGCTTGCGGTCCTTGAGATTCCACAACCGGGCCGACCGGTCCCAACTCGCTGTCACAGCCCACGCGCCGTCATCCGAGACAGCGATGTCGACAACCTTGGCTGAATGACCGTTGAAGCGATGGAGCAATCGCCCGTCGTCGAGGCCCCAAAGCGTCAGGGCGCCGTCGTCTCCCGCTGACAGGGCCAGGCGGCCATTGGGTACAAACGCGACGGCGTTCACCGCTCCGTCATTCTCGTCAAAGCGCTGGATCTCCTTCGGCGGATCGCCCGCCACGTCCCAAGCCATCATGGCGTAATCGAAGCTTCCGGTCAGTCCGATGCGGCGCGCCATGTCAATCGCGATGGCTTTGACCGGTCCGCCGTGTCCGACAAGATTGCCGCTCGCCGAGCTGGCTTCGGTCTTTGCGGGCGCCTGAATCGAACTTGTCGATGGGGACGTCGCGGTATCACCCGCCCAGCCAGAAGCCGCCATTACGGTCAGACAGGCTAAGGCGAACACCGCCCGACAGAGCAAACCCGCGGCAACGAGAATGGGCCAAAACATTGGGACCGCCGTACCGCTACTCGGCCGGCGCCGGCCGTGCCGCGGTGCCGCCACTTGCCGAACCTTTTTGGGCAAGCTCTTCCTCGGCCCACAGGCTGTGGTGTTCCTTGGCCCAGTTCACGTCAACTTCGCCCGTACCCATGGCATCGAAGGCACCTTCCATGCCGACAGAACCAATGTAGATGTGCGCGATGATGACCACGGTCAGGAACAAGGCGACGATTCCATGCCAGGACGCCGCAAGCTGCTGTTCCTGGTTGGCGGTCAGTTCCGTTGGCAAGTCGAATCCAAAGCCGTTCAAGAACGCAAACGTCTTTGCGAAGAAAGGAAACTGGTTCGGGAGGAGAAGCTGCAACCCGGACAAGATCAGCGAAACGCCACCCAGCATCACGAGCCAGAAAAGTATCTTCTGGCCAGCGTTGAACTTCTTGGCTGGAGGGTGCGCGCTGCCAATCACCCCGCCCCCTTTGAGGAACCAGATGAGGTCACGCGGATGCGGGAAGTTGTACCAGACCCAGGTCACGAAGGTCATGACCAGACCGACTGCGAAGGCAAGCGAAACGTAATTGTGCAGCCATTTGGCGATCTCTGACATTGCGGCGAAGGCTTCCTTGCCCATCACCGGCAGTAGAACGTATCGGCCGTAAAGAACATTGAGCCCGGTCAGCGCCAGGATGATGAACGAAACAGCCAGCAGCCAGTGGCCCATGCGCTCGAAATCCGTGAAGCGTTCGATCGTCGTTCCCGCCGGACCTTGCGAAATCCGGATACGCCCGCGAATGAGGTAGAACAACACCAGCAGTCCCAGCATGCCGCCGAGCGCGTAGGCGCCATACGTGGGCAGCGGGCCATTGCGCAGTGCGCGCCAAGTCTCTCCCGATGAATCGACGAGAATGCCGGCTTGCTTGTCGGGGATCGAGACCGTGCCCTTGGCGCCTCTCCTGAGTTCGCCCCAGAGCTCTTTGTCATAGTTGCCGCCTTGATCGGGAGCCGTTTGCGGTCGTGGCGGCGGTGCACCTGAGGTCACCGCATTCTCAGGAGGCCTGACATTCTGCGCCAGGGTGCCATTGAACATGCCGTCGACCGCGGTCATCAAGCAAAGCGCAACGAGTAGACAGCCAAAGAGGCCGGCGGCTGCTGTCGTCCGTTGGATTAACCTCGTCATGTTGAACTCCATGTCGGCAAACGGCGATCTTGATTTGCTATCCGGAACTGCGACTAGTCAAACTGATGCCGCGTTCTTTGGCGCAGCGTCTCCCGCTGCTGCTCATCCAGCTTGGTGTCTGGTTGGCCCTTGTAAACGCCAGGCTTGTGATAGAGAGGCCGGCCTTGTTCATCTTCCCTGCAGGCGGCCAAGCCAAGCGCCAGTACGGATGCAAGGACAGTCTTGAAAGCGGCACCTTGCGTCATGCTTTTTCCATCTCCAGCCCCGACAGCGTTATCACGCGGGCACCGGGCCCCAAATTGCACCGACGAAACAGGGCGGCGAATGCCGCCCTGCTCCCGAGTGTATTTGCGTCTCGCAAGCGGACGGTGGGTTAACCGGCCTGACCAGGATAGGCCTTGCCCCAGCCCCATGCGCCGGCACCGAAACCACGACCGACGACACGTTCCCGATAGATATCGGAGACCATGTCACCGTCACCGGCCAGCAACGCCTTGGTCGCACACATTTCCGCGCAAAGCGGAAGTTTGCCCTCGGCCAGACGGTTGCGGCCGTACTTGGAGAACTCGGCTCGTGAGTTGTCCTCGTCCGGACCACCGGCGCAGAAGGTGCACTTGTCCATCTTGCCGCGTGAACCGAAATTCGATTGCTGCGGATACTGCGGCGCGCCGAATGGGCAGGCATAGAAGCAGTAGCCGCAACCAATGCACAGGTCCTTGTTGTGCAATACCACACCGTCGTCGGTTTGGTAGAAGCAGTCGACCGGGCAGACGGCCATACAAGGTGCATCCGAGCAATGCATGCAGGCCACCGAGATGGAGCGTTCACCCGGCTTGCCGTCGTTGATGGTGACAACGCGCCGGCGGTTCACACCCCATTGCACTTCGTGCTCGTTCTTACAGGCGGTCACGCAGGCGTTGCACTCGATGCAGCGCTCAGCGTCACAGAGAAACTTCATGCGTGCCATGGATTAGGCCCTCCAGATCTTGCAGAGCGTTGTTTTCGATTCCTGCATTTGGGTGACGGCGTCGTAGCCATAGGTCTGCGCCGTATTGGTCGCTTCGCCCAGGACATACGGGTCGGCCCCTTTCGGATATTTCGAGCGCAGGTCTTTGCCTTGGAACATGCCGCCGAAGTGGAACGGCATGAACGCAACGCCGTTGCCGACGCGTTCCGTCAGCATGGCCATGACTTTGACCTTGCCCTTTTCAGGACCTTCAACCCACACCATCTCGCCATCCTTGATGCCGAGGTTGTTGGCATCCCGCGGGTTGATCTCCACGAACATGTTCTGCTGGAGTTCAGCCAACCACGGGTTGGAGCGGGTTTCGTCGCCGCCGCCTTCGTACTCCACGAGCCGTCCTGAGGTGAGGATGATCGGATAGCTTTCCGAGACCTTCTCCTCGATGCCTTTCTTCTGGATCGTCTCATAGAGCACCGGCAGGCGGTGCAGCTTGCGGTCGGTGAAGGTCGGGTATTTGCCCGCCAACTCCGGTTCCGGCGTGTAGAGCGGTTCGCGGTGCAGAGGCACAGGATCCGGGAACGTCCAGACCACGGCGCGTGCCTTGGCGTTACCGAACGGTGCCAGCCCGTGCTTGATCGCAACGCGCTGCAGACCACCGGACAGGTCGACCTTCCAGTTGACCTTACCCATCTTGTCTGCACTGCCGGCGACTTTTTCGATTGCCGCCCGCTCGTCGTCCGTAAGATCGCCTGCCCAGCCGAGTTTATCGATCATGGCGTAGGTGATCTCTGGATAGCCGTCCTGGATTTCCGATCCGACCGGATAGGAGTCCACGGCCAGCAGGTTGTCCGCGTCGGCATTACCCTTCGCGTACTTCTCTGGAGCTTGGACACCGAACCGGGCGCGGAAGCACAGGCCGCCTTCAGCGACGGGTTTCGACGTGTCGTAGAGGTTCGGCGTACCGGGGTGGTTCATTTCCGCCGTTCCCCATGAAGGCCACGGCAGACCATAGTAGTCGCCATCACATGGACCGCCATTCGCCTTCAACGTGACTTTGTCGAAGGTGGCCTGGTTATCCATGTGCTTCTTGAGGCGCTCAGGCGACTGACCCGTATACCCGATCGTCCACATGCCGCGGTTGAATTCCCGCGTGATGTCTTCGACGTTGGGTTCGGTGCCTTCCATCTTGATGTTCTTGAAGAATTCGTCCGCGAAACCAAACTTCTGCGCCAGCAGATACATGATCTCGTGATCGACCTTCGATTCGAACAGTGGCTCGAAGACCTTCTCACGCCACTGCAGTGAGCGGTTCGAGGCCGTTACGGAGCCGCGGGTTTCGAACTGCGTCGTCGTTGGTAACAGATACACGCCATCTGTGCGGTCATGCATCACCGCCGACACCGTCGGGAACGGGTCGATCACGACGAGCAGATCGAGTTTCTCCATCGCCTTCTTCTGGTCCGGCCCGCGTGTTTGCGAGTTGGGCGCGTGACCCCAGAACACCATGGCCCGGACGTTGTCGGGCTGATCCATGTTCTCTTTCGATTCAAGAACACCATCAAACCAGCGCGAGACCGGGATACCCTTACTGTTCATGAGCTCCTGGGATTTGAACCGCGACAGCATGTAGTCGTCGGAAACCTCCCAAACGCGAGCCCAGTGCTTCCACGCGCCCTTCGACAGGCCGTAGTAACCAGGCAGCGTGTCCATCAGGACGCCGAGGTCCGTGGCACCTTGCACGTTGTCATGGCCGCGGAAGATGTTGGTGCCGCCGCCGGCGACGCCCATGTTGCCGAGTGCCAGCTGCAGGACGCAGTAGGAGCGCGTGTTGTCGTTGCCGTTTGTGTGCTGGGTGCCGCCCATGCACCAGAAAACGGTACCCGGCTTGTAGGAGGCCAGCGTCTTGGCAACACGCTTCAGCTGTGAACCAGGAACACCGGTCACCCGCTCGGTTTCTTCCGGCGTCCACTTCTTCACTTCTTCCTTGATGAGGTCCATGCCCCAAACGCGCTTGCGGATGAACTCTTTGTCTTCCCAGCAGTTATCAATGTTGTGGTTGAGGATGCCCCAACTGTGCTCCACTTCGGTGACTGGGCGGAACCGCACATATTCGCTGGCGTGGGCGGCCGTACGCGTGAAGCGCGGTTCGCAAACGTTCAGCGGTGCGTTGTTTTGTTC